>NZ_CADFEF010000019.1:0-153091 GCF_902833125.1 Burkholderia sp. BCC1640
CGGTGTCGGTCAACTCGCGCGTGTCGGGCCAACAACAGGCTCTTTTGCATTGGAAACGCGCCGAAAGCGCTACGCAAGAGCCAGTGCAGACCCTCGTCCAGGCTCCTGTTCCATTGGAAAGCGCTACCGACCGTTACCGGACAATTCTTGACGGTGTGCGCTCTCCCGAACTGGTAGGATGCGCGTCGCCTCGCCTCATGCAATGCGCCACCGGCGCCATGATCGAGCCCTTTATCTGTCCGCACGCGAGCTTCGCGCGAACTCCATACCGCGCCCGCCCGGCCCCTCGTTGAACCCGTAGCCCCCGGCGCCGCCCCACCCGGCCCCGTTGCAGCAACCGTTGAAGTGGCGCACGTTGCGCCTGCAAGCATGAAGAAACTGAAGCAGCACATCCGCACCCTGAGCGAGATCGACCGTACGCCGGCGGTGCGCGTCTGCGCGCTGCTGCTGATGGTCGGCCTGCTATACCTGCTATGGCCGTCCGCCGAAGTCGCGCGCCTCGCGCTGGAATCGGTCGTGCGCTGACGCACGGCTCGCCGCCGCTACGCTATACTCGCGCAATGGAAACCAAACCTGCCTCGCCGAACGTGCATTGCTGGTGGCGCGCCTGACCCAGGCGGCCCGTTTCCTTTTGCATGTCCCGAACGTGATGCCGCCAGCCATGGCGGCATTGTCGTTTCTGCGCTCACGTCATGGCTGGTGGCTTCGATAACCCGGAGCCAATCCACACCATGACGCACCCGCCCCGACCGACCATCCTCACCGGCGACCGCACGACCGGCCCGCTGCATCTCGGCCATTACATCGGCTCGCTGCGCGCGCGCGTGCAGATGCAGCACGAAGCGACGCAGTTCCTGCTGCTCGCCGATACGCAGGCGCTGACCGACAACATGGGCCGCCGCCAGCGCGTCACCGAGAACGTGATCGAGGTCGCGCTCGACTACCTAGCCGTCGGCATCGATCCGGCGATCTCGACGATCGTCGTCCAGTCGCAGGTGCCCGAGCTCGCCGAGCTGTCGCAATACCTGCTCAACCTCGTGACGGTCGCGCGCCTCGAGCGCAATCCGACCATCAAGGAAGAGATCCGCCTGCGCGGCTTCGAGCGCGACATCCCGGCCGGCTTCCTGACCTACCCCGTCAGCCAGGCCGCCGACATCACCGCGTTCAAGGCAACGCACGTGCCGGTCGGCGACGACCAGCTGCCGATGATCGAGCAGACCAACGAACTCGTGCGCCGCTTCAACGCGACGGTCGACAAGCCGGTGCTGGTGGAATGCGAGGCCGTGCTGTCGGCGGTCACGCGGCTGCCCGGCATCGACGGCAAGGCGAAGATGAGCAAGTCGCTCGGCAACGCGATCACGCTCGGCTCGACGCCCGACGAAATCGCGCAGGCCGTGAAGGACATGTACACGGACCCGAACCACCTGCGCGTGAACGATCCCGGCCAGGTCGAAGGCAACGTCGTGTTCACGTTCCTCGACGCGTTCGAGCCCGACGTGCAGAAAGTCGACGAACTGAAGGCGCACTATCGCCGTGGCGGCCTCGGCGACAGCGTCGTCAAGCGCGTGCTGAACGAGCGACTGCAGGCGCTGATCGAGCCGATCCGCGCGCGTCGTCGCGAATTCGAAGCGGACAAGGCGGAGGTGATGGCGATCCTGAAGCGCGGCACGTTGTATGCGCGCGAGGTGGCCGGCGCGACGCTGGCCGAGGTGAAAGGAGCGATGGGGCTGACGTACTTCGATTGAGCCGCGCGCGCAGCAAACGCGACCGGCGCCGCGCTTGTCCGCGACCCGACGGCACGACACCGTGCCGCGGGCGATCAGTCGTCGGCGAGTGCCGTCATGGCCGCTCGTGCGCCGGTGGCGCGGCGTGGCACACGACCTCGATCCGGTTGCCGGCCGGATCGACGACAAAGGCCGCGTAGTAGTCGGCGTGATAGTGCGGCCTCAAGCCGGGGTCGCCGTCGGGCCGCCCGCCCGCGGACAGCCCCGCCTCGAAAAATGCATGCACCTGCGGGCGGGAAGCCGCCTTGAAGCACCAGTGTCGCTTGCTCGTCCCGACTTCGGCGGGATCCAGATAAATCGCCAGGAAGGTCGATGCGGTGTCGGTGGCACTGCAACGTTCGCCGTAACCGAGCGCGGTGCCGCGATCATAAACCTTGGTCGCGCCCAGCGCGGCCATGACACCGTCGTAGAAGGGGCGGACCTGGTCGATATCCGGAACGCCGATGGACACGTGGTCAAGAAGTTGCATGATGTTGGCTCCATTGAACGAGCACGAGTCTACACAAACTTCCTTGGTTGACTCCACCGATGTCGCACCTGCGCCCTTTCACGCCATCATGACGCCCCACAAAATGATCGACCGACGCGACTGAAACGAACCCGAGCGGCTCCTCGCGGACAACGCGTCACTTCATCTGCATGAGCTGCACGAGGTTGCCGCACGTATCGTCGAGCACCGCGATCCGCACGGGCCCCGCGTCCATCGGCGCCAGCGTGAAGTGCACGCCGAGCGCGTCGAGCCGCGCGTACTCGGCGTCGAGATCGTCGACCTGAAACGACGCCGCCGGGATGCCGTCCTCGTACAGCGCCTGACGATAAGGGCCGACCGCGCGATGATGACTCGGTTCGAGCATCAGCTCGGTGCCGTCGGGCTGATCCTTCGACACGACCGTCAGCCAGCGGTACGCGCCCACCGGCACGTTGTTCTTCAACCGGAAGCCGAGGGTGTCGGTATAGAACGCGAGTGCCTTGTCCTGATCGTCGACAAAAATACTCGTCACGTAGATGCGCATGCGAAGTTCTCCCAATCGTGCGCGCCGCGACGCGCGTTGCCGCTTACGTGATCTGATACGTCGATGCCGGCACGAACTCCTCCGGCATCGCGCGCTCGCCCAGCTCGAGCACCGACCGCTCGATCGTGCGCGCCATCGCATCGAGCGCTAGCGCGTTCGGCGCGAGGCCGAACGGGTCGGCCACCTCGTTCGCGATCGCTTCGAGCGCGATCAGCGTGTACGAGATGAACACGCAAATCAGCGGCGTGAAGAATTCCGTCGAATCGACGAGTCCGAACGGCAACAGCACGCAATAGGCATAGACGGTGCGATGCAGCAGCACGCTGTACGAGAACGGGATCGGCGTCGTCAGGATGCGCTCGCAGCCGCCCACGGCCTTGCCCAACGCGGCCAGTTGCGTATCGAACATCCAGCACGTTGCTTCGCTACCGGGCGCGCGACCCAGCGCGCGGACGATTCCGCCGCGCAGTTCATCGAGAATCGCGACGGGCTGGTAACACTTGTGCGCGAACGCGGCGGCGCGCTCGGCGCCGAGAATGCGCTGCAGGTCCTGCGCCGGATCGGTATGACGCAGCTGATGCTTCAACGCATACGTGAACGCGATCAGCAGATCGGCGAGCCGGTCGCGCTCCGCATCGCCGACGCTGTCGGGCAAGTAGCGCCGCAGCTGCGACGTGACGGTGCGCGCGGCGATCAGCAGGTTGCCCCACAGAAGCCGCGCCTCCTTGAAGCGCTCGAAGCTCGCGTTGTTGCGAAACGCGAGAAAGATCGCGAGGGCCAGCCCGAACAGCGTGAACGGCGCGGTGTTCAGCGGTATCTTCTCGCCGAAGATGCGCCCGTTCGTGAAGACCGCCAGCGTGCTGACGATCGCCATGAACACGAGTTGCGGAATGATCGATTGCAGCACGGAGCCGTTCCATATGAACAGCATCCTGAGCCAGTTTTGTCGTGGTCTGACGATCATGGTGTTGTCTCGACTGCCGATGAAATACGCCATACGGATCGCCGCCGCCCGATGTGCAACGGCCCGCGCGTGGCGGGCCGGGTGACGCGCTTCACCGCGCTTGCGCATGATGATACGCCCGCGCACGCCCTGCCCCGTCACCGGGGCGCGCCGGTCAGTGATAACCGGCGTCGCCCTCGCGCACCTTGCCGCGGAACACGCGGTACTGCATCGCGTTGTACACGAGGATGATCGGCAGCACGATCACGGTGCCGACGAGCGCGAAGAGCTGGCTCGAATGGCTCGACGACGCGTCCCAGATCGTCAGTGACGGCGGCACGATGTTCGGCCAGATGCTGATCACGAGGCCGGTGTAGCCGAGGAACACGAGCGCGAGCGTCAGCAGGAACGGCGTCGCCTCGTGCTCGCGCTTCACCGTGTGGAAGATGCCCCACACGCACGCGACGACGAGGATCGGCACCGGCAGGAACCAGCCGAGGTTGCCGCTGCCGAACCAGCGATGCGCGACGGCCGGCAGCCCGATCACGGTCCACAGGCTGACCACGCCCATCACCGCGAGCAGCACGCCCGCGAGCGGCTTCATCAGCAGGCGCATCTTGCGCTGCAGTTCGCCGTCGACTTTCAGGATCAGCCAGCCGCAACCGAGCGTCGCATAGGTGACGAGCACGCCGATCCCGCAGAACAGGCTGAACGGCGACAGCCAGTCGAACGGCCCGCCCGCGAACTGGTTGTTCACGATCCGGATGCCCTGCAGCAACGAACCGAGCGTGATCCCCTGGCAGAACGCGGCCAGCGCGGAGCCGCCGATGAACGCGAGATCCCACAGGTGCTGCGTGCGGTTCGCCTTCGCACGCAATTCGAACGCGGCGCCGCGGAAGATCAGCCCGACCACCATCAGGATCAGCGGCAGGTAGTTCGCCGGCAGCAGCGTCGAGTAGACGACCGGAAACGCGCCGTACAGGCCCGCGCCGCCGAGCACGAGAAAGGTCTCGTTGCCGTCCCATACCGGCGCGACGGTATTCAGCATGACTTCGCGTTCGGCCTTCGCGTCGAAGAACGGAAACAGCAGGCCGATGCCGAGGTCGAAGCCGTCGAGCATCACGTAGATGAACACGCCGAGGCCGATGATCGCGGCCCACACGACAGGAAGATCGATGTGCATCGCTTACTCCGCTTCGGTGACGTTCAGCGGCGTGGACAGCGCGCTCTTGCGCAGCCCCGGATGCCGGTGCAGCTCGATGTATCCGGCCTGGGCGGCCGGCCCGCGCTTCATCAGTTGCATCATGTAGTAGATACCCGTTCCGAACACCAGGAAATACACGACCACGAAGATCAGCAGCGACACGCCGACCTGCTGCGCGCTGAGCGGCGCGATCGAATCGACGGTGCGCAGCACGCCGTATACGGTCCACGGCTGCCGCCCGACTTCGGTGGTGATCCATCCGGCCAGCAGCGCGACGATGCCGGACGGCCCCATGCACACGACGAACCACTGGAACCAGCGCGTTTCATACAGGCGTCCGCCTTTTCTCAGCAGCAGGCCGAGCAGCGCGGTGAGCAGCATCAGCATCCCGAGGCCGGCCATGATCCGGAAGGTCCAGAACACGATCGGCGAATACGGGCGGTCCTGCGCCGGGAATTCCTTCAGCCCGCGAATCTCGCCGTCCCAGCTGTGCGTGAGGATCAGGCTGCCGAGGTGCGGCACCTGGATCGCATAGCGCGTCGTCTCGGCCTGCATGTCGGGCAGACCGACGAGGTTCAGCGCGGTGCCGCCCTTCTCGGTTTCCCACAGCCCCTCGATCGCCGCGATCTTCGCCGGCTGGTATTCGCGCGTGTTCAACCCGTGCGCATCGCCGACGACGATCTGGATCGGCGCGAGCAGCAGCAACATCCACAGCGCCATTGAGAAGCTGCGCTTAACCGGCTCGTCGCGGCGCCCCTTCAGCAGGTGCCACGCCCCGCACGCGGCGACGATGAAGCCCGCGACGATGAACGCGGCGATCGTCATGTGCACGAGGCGATACGGGAACGACGGGTTGAATATGACCTTGAACCAGTCGACCGGCACGACGAGACCGTTCTCGATCCTGTAGCCCTGCGGCGTCTGCATGAAGCTGTTCGACGCGAGGATCCAGAACGTCGAGATCAGCGTGCCGACCGCGACCATCAGCGTCGCGAAAAAATGCGCACGCGGGCTGACGCGCTGCCAGCCGAACAGCATCACGCCGAGAAAGCCGGCCTCGAGGAAGAAGGCCGTCAGGACTTCGTAAGTGAGCAGCGGGCCGGTGATGTTGCCCGCGACGCGCGAGAAGCCCGCCCAGTTCGTGCCGAACTCGTACGCCATCACGACGCCGGAGACGACGCCCATCCCGAAGCCGATCGCGAAGATCTTCGACCAGAACTGGAACATGGATTTATAGGCGGCGTCGCCGGTGACGAGATAGCGCCATTCCAGCACCGCCAGGAAGCTCGCCATGCCGATGCTGATCGCCGGAAACACGATGTGGAACGACACCGTGAACGCGAATTGCAATCGGGCGAGATGGAACGCATCGAAGATTTCCATGACCGTAATTTGCTCGTGATTGTGAGGACGTCAGCTCGAAGCAGGAAATCGCGCGACGGCTTCGCGACGGCACGTGCAGGCAAGAACGGATCGCGGGGCGCGGCAACGAAGCGTGAATGACGATATCGCGTTTCCGACGATACTCGCAATCGCGCGAACGTGCGCTGAAACTGTGCTTTCCCCGGGGCCGAAGATGTGTGCACGGAAAACCCGTTGCGGGGCCGCGAGGCTGTCAGCTGTACTGCTTTCCGCACTGCGACGCTGTGCATCCGCGTCACGGCCGAACGCCCGTACCCCGTATTACGATTTCGCGCACTGGCTCGCGTGAGCACGAACATGAGCATGGATTGGCGCGTCATGCCCACCTTTCGCGCATCCGGGATGACGAACTGTATTCCTGCATTTCGTGCGGGATTGTGTCTCTGCCGATGGAATCCAGCGGCCTATCCTCACGATGAGGCTCGTCACGACCCGTGCGCCGACACCTCTGCGCACGCACGGCCGATCGCCGATGCCGTTCCGATCACTTCATGCAGGCAGCCGAACCCATCGTGAATGCCATCGCTTCCGCGCCAGTCGCCGCCGCAACCGGCGGCGCATCGCCCGGTGTCTTTTCCCGCCCGCTCGACACGCTCGCGCGGCCGCTGCGCGACCTCCGGCTGTCCGTCATCGACCAGTGCAACTTCCGCTGCGGCTACTGCATGCCGCGCGACAGCTTCGGCCCCGACTATGCGTTCATGCCGTCGTCCGAGCGGCTGTCGTTCGCGCAACTCGAGAAGATCGCGCGCGCGTTCGTCTCGCTCGGCGTCGAAAAGATCCGCCTCACCGGCGGCGAGCCGCTGCTGCGCCGCAACCTCGAAGCGCTGATCGAACGGCTCGCGACGCTGACGACCGTCGACGGCAAGCCCGTCGAAATCGCGCTGACGACCAACGGTTCGCTGCTCGCCGCCAAGGCACGCGCGCTGCGCGATGCAGGCTTGTCGCGCGTGACCGTGAGTCTCGACGCGATCGACGATGCCATATTCCGCCGGATGACCGACACCGCCGTGCCGGTGGCGCGCGTGCTGGCCGGCATCGAGGCCGCGCAGGCGGCCGGGCTCGCGCCCGTGAAGGTCAACGCGGTGATCGAGCGCGGCGCGAACGACGACCAGATCCTGCCGCTCGTGCGTTACTTCCGTCATAGCGGCGTGGCCGTGCGCTTCATCGAATACATGGACGTCGGCGGCGCGAGCGCGTGGTCCGGCGACAAGGTCGTGCCGGCCGCGCGGATGCGCGAGCTCATCGAAGCGAGCTATCCGCTCGTCCTCGTCGGCGAACCGGGACACGATGCCACCGCGATCCGCTGCCGGCACATCGACGGCGCGGGTGAGGTCGGTTTCATCGCGAGCGTGTCGCATCCGTTCTGCGGCACGTGCTCGCGCGCCCGCGTGTCGGCCGACGGCCAGCTTTATACGTGTCTGTTCGCGATGCATGGCACCGACCTGCGGCCGTGGCTCGATGACGCCGCATCGATCGACGGCCTCGCCGACACCGTGCGCGCACGATGGACACGGCGCGACGACCGCTATTCCGAACGGCGGGCCACGAACGCGGCCAGGCCGTCCGGCAAGACCTACCCGACCGTGCGCATGTCGCTCGTCGGCGGCTGACGGGCTGCTGCCGCGCGAAGCGGAGCGAACCGCATACTGGAGAACCGTCATGACCAGTTTCACCGAATCCCGTGCCGCGTCGCCAAACGATCCGCCGCGTGACGGCGGGCAGTCCGAACCCGTCGACTCGCACACCGAGCCGCCGCCGGCGATCGCAGCCGGATTCGAGGTGCGTGTGCAGTACACGGCGATCGACGCCGGCGCCGAGATCGCGCCGATCGTTCGCAATCCGAATGTCGGTGCGGTCGTGAATTTCCTCGGTGTCGTGCGCAACGAAGGCGACGTCGACGACGTGATCGCGCTGGAAGTCGAACACTATCCGACGATGACCGAGCAGGCGCTTTGGAGCATCGTCGAGGAGGCCAGTGCGCGGTGGCGGCTCGAGACGGCCAAGGTCGTGCATCGCGTCGGGCGCATTCCGTTGGGCCATGCGGTCGTGATCGTCGTGGTGGCCGCCGCGCATCGCGCGTCGGCGTTCGATGCGTGCGAATTCATCATGGACTTCCTGAAGACGCATGCGCCGTTCTGGAAGAAGGAGATCCGGCACGACGGCGTGGCCGGCTGGGTCGAACCGAAGGCGCATGACGATCAGGCGATGCGCCGCTGGGGATGAACGTGCCGGCCAACGCCTTTCCGATCCCGCCGATTGCACCGATTTCGCTCAGGACATCGTAATGAAACTGACGATCAAATACTTTGCGAGCATTCGCGAACAACTGCATACCGACGAGGAAGTTGTCGAGATCGATGCGCATGCCCTCACCGTCGACGCGCTGCGCGCCGCGCTCGCCGCACGCGAGGCGCGCTGTGGCGAAGCGCTGCGGCTGGACCGGCCCGTGTGCGCGGCCGTGAATCTCGAGATGGTGACCGGCACATTCGTCGTGCGGGAGGATAGCGAGGTGGCGTTCTTTCCGCCGGTGACCGGCGGGTAATGCGTTCACATCCAGCGGCGACTGACGGATCGTAGCCGTTCGACGCGCGACGGGTTGGCTAATGGAGCCCACGAAGAAAATCCGGAACCGGATGGTCGATCGAAGCAAGATAACCCGCCATCGCACCAGCCACTTTCCGCACGGCCGGACGCGCGGTCATTCGTTCGCGCCAGGCGAGCAGGTTCGGCGTCTCCGCCGTCATCGGCGCGCCCTTGCGCGCGCCGAACAACTGCGCCATGTAGAACGCGATGTCGGCGTACGAATAGGTGCCGACAAGGAATTCCCGGTCCGCCAGCACGCGTTCCATGCGTCGATAGTATTGCCGCGCTTCGTCGCGCGCGGCCCGTGCCGCTGGATGATCCGGCGTCTCTTCGAGGCCCATCAGCCGGATCACGTGCGGAAAATAAACCTCGTCGCTGCAGTGCTCGAGTTGACGCGCCACCGCGCGCGCTTTCGGCTGCGCGGGCCATAGCGCGGGATCGGGCTTCAGGTCTTCCAGGTACTCGAAGATCTGCGTGGAATCGAAAATCTCCAGGTCGCCGTCGATCAGCACCGGCACCTGACGCTTCGGATTGATGCGCAAGACGTCCGGATGCTTCGGGTCGTAGCCGCGCTGCTGGCTGAACGGCACCAGCACGCGCTCGAAGGCGATGCCCTTCTCGTGCGCCGCGATCTCGACTTTCGCGCCGAACATGCTCAGCGGACCGGTCATGATTTTCATGTATCGCTCTCCTCGTCGGGTTTCGCGCAGCGGCCCTCACATGAGCACCGCCCGCGTGTCGGCAAGCCCGCGCCCGACTCCGTTGCGCGCCAGCCGATCGCGGATGTGTCGGATCATAGATCCGATAACATGACATCCCGTGTCATGTATTCCGGATGAGGTACCACACATGAAAGCCAGCCGGCTGTTGTCGATCATGATGATGCTGCAGGCGCGCGGCCGCATGACCGCGCCGGCGCTGGCCGCCGCACTGGAAGTGTCCGAGCGGACGATCCTGCGCGATATCGATCAACTGTCGACGGCCGGCGTGCCGATCTGGGGCGATCGCGGACGCAACGGCGGCTTTCAGTTGCAGGACGGCTGGCGTACCGATCTCACGGGGCTGACCGAGCAGGAGGCACATGCGTTGATTCTGGCCGGCCTGCCGGGGCCGGCGGGAGAACTCGGGCTCGACGGGATGGCCGCGTCCGCGCGGCTGAAGATGATCGCCAGCCTGCCGCCGGACTCGCGCGAACATGCCGATCGTGTCGCGAGCCGGCTGCATGTCGATACCGTGGATTGGTATCGGGCGCAGGAAACGCCGGCGTTTCTGCGTGAAGTCGCCGATGCCGTGTGGCAGTCGCAGCGGATCGAGGTGACGTACGAAAGCTGGCGCGGTGTGTCGCGCCGCGCACTCGATCCGCTCGGGCTGGTGCTCAAGGGCGGTGCGTGGTACGTGGTGGCGAAGGTCGCCGGCAAGCGCGATGCACTGACTTTTCGGCTCGCGAACATTCGGGAACTCGCGGCGTCGCGCCGGCGATTCAAGCGGCCCGCGCGGTTCGATCTGGCCCGGCACTGGCGTAATGCGATGAGCCGGTATGAAGCGGAGCTTTACCGGTTGACCGCGCACGTCGCGGTGTCGGCGCGCGCAGAGAGCTGGCTGATCAATGCGCGCGTCAAGGTCGCGCCCGTCTCGGATAGCGCCGGCAGCAGCGCGATCCCGCCGGGATGGAGGGAATTCCTGATGCCGATCGAATCGATCGAGCACGGTGCGCGCAAGCTGCTTGGATATGGTGCGGAGTTGAAAGTGCTCGGGCCGCGGGAACTCGTGGTTCGATTGACCGACGAGGTTGCAGCGACGAAGGCGCTGTATTCACCCGCGCCGCCGACGATCGACGACGCTCCAACATTCGCGGCGTGATCGGAGCGAAACTGCTCGCATTCACCGTCTTCACCGCGCACTCCGTCGTGATGGGCGCATTCCTCGAAGACACTGCCCGTCGAGATCGCCTGGATCGGCGTCGGTGTCTTCATCGTGCCTATCTTGCGTTGGGATCTTGAAGCTTCGTTGCGCAGGATGTCGGCATTTCTGCTTTCATTCGCCCTATTTTTCGCAAATTCGCAACTCCTCGGCTTTTTCGATTGGCGTTTTTGCCGATGTGGACGGCGCGTGCGGGATTTTCCACATGATGAAACCGCGCCGGTCGGGCGAACGCCGCATCTGCGACCGGCCATATGCCCCGCTGCGCCCGGATTCGCGGCCACTCTCTGCACCAAGCCCCAACTCAATCCACCGAATTCTTCCGCAAAGTGCACCGCTACAGCACTCGCCTTTCCAGGTCCCATATACAACTCTTATATAAGACATAAGACATTTGACGCCTGACCATATTGCGACTAGAATCCCGTCCAAGCAGTGAAGCAGTGTCCGGAACAGCAGCCTCGGCGTGCCTGGAAAGCCCTTCCCCTGAAACGCAATCTCAGCAGGTCCCCCCATGCTTGAAAACTTTCGTGCTCACGTGGCCGCCCGCGCCGCGCTCGGTATTCCTCCCCTGCCGCTGACGGCTCAGCAAACCGCCGAACTGGTGGAACTGCTGGCGAACCCGCCCGCAGGCGAAGAGCAAACGCTGCTCGACCTGATCACCCATCGCGTCCCCGCCGGCGTCGACGAAGCCGCGCGCGTGAAGGCCGGCTTCCTGGCCGCCGTCGCAAAGGGCGAGACGGCCTGCCCGCTGATCTCGCGCGAGCGCGCGACCGAACTGCTCGGCACGATGCTGGGCGGCTACAACATCCAGCCGCTGATCGAGTTGCTGTCCGACGAAGCAGTCGCGGCCGTCGCTGCCGACGCACTGAAGAAAACCCTGCTGATGTTCGACCAGTTCCATGACGTGAAGGAACTCGCCGACAAGGGCAACGCGCACGCGAAGGCCGTGCTGCAGAGCTGGGCCGACGCCGAATGGTTCACGAGCCGTCCGGAAGTGCCGGAAAGCCTGACCATCACCGTGTTCAAGGTCACGGGCGAAACCAACACCGACGACCTGTCGCCGGCCCCGGACGCCACCACCCGCCCGGACATCCCGATGCACGCGCTGGCGATGCTGAAGAACGCGCGCCCCGGCATCACGCCGGAAGAAGACGGCAAGCGCGGCCCGGTCAAGTTCATCGAATCGCTGAAGGACAAGGGTCACCTGGTCGCCTACGTCGGCGACGTGGTCGGCACCGGCTCCTCGCGCAAGTCGGCCACCAACTCGGTGCTGTGGTTCACCGGCGAAGACATCCCGTTCGTCCCGAACAAGCGTTTCGGCGGCGTGTGTCTCGGCGGCAAGATCGCCCCGATCTTCTACAACACGATGGAAGACGCCGGCGCGCTGCCGATCGAGCTCGACGTGTCGCAGATGAACATGGGCGACGTCGTCGAACTGCGCCCGTACGAAGGCAAGGCGCTGAAGGACGGCAACGTGATCGCCGAATTCCAGGTCAAGTCCGACGTGCTGTTCGACGAAGTGCGTGCCGGCGGCCGCATTCCGCTGATCATCGGCCGCGGCCTGACCGCGAAGGCGCGTGAAGCGCTCGGCCTCGCGCCGTCGACGCTGTTCCGCCTGCCGCACCAGCCGGCCGACAGCGGCAAGGGCTTCTCGCTCGCACAGAAGATGGTCGGCCGCGCATGCGGTCTGCCGGAAGGCCAGGGCGTGCGTCCGGGCACGTACTGCGAACCGAAGATGACCTCGGTCGGCTCGCAGGACACCACGGGCCCGATGACCCGCGACGAACTGAAGGATCTGGCCTGCCTCGGCTTCTCGGCCGACCTCGTGATGCAGTCGTTCTGCCACACCGCCGCTTATCCGAAGCCGGTCGACGTGAAGACGCACCAGACGCTGCCGAACTTCATCAGCACCCGTGGCGGTATCGCGCTGCGCCCGGGCGACGGCGTGATCCACTCGTGGCTGAACCGCATGCTGCTGCCCGACACCGTCGGCACCGGCGGCGACTCGCACACGCGCTTCCCGATCGGCATCAGCTTCCCGGCAGGCTCGGGCCTGGTCGCGTTCGCGGCCGCCACCGGCACGATGCCGCTGGACATGCCGGAATCGGTGCTGGTCCGCTTCAAGGGCAAGATGCAGCCGGGCGTCACGCTGCGCGACCTCGTCAACGCGATTCCGCTGTACGCGATCAAGCAGGGCATGCTGACGGTCGCCAAGCAAGGCAAGAAGAACATCTTCTCGGGCCGCATCCTCGAAATCGAAGGCCTGCCCGATCTGAAGGTCGAGCAAGCGTTCGAACTGTCGGATGCGTCGGCCGAGCGTTCGGCAGCCGGTTGCACGGTGCACCTGAACAAGGAACCGATCATCGAGTACCTGAACAGCAACGTCACGCTGCTGAAGTGGATGATCGCGCAGGGCTATCAGGATCCGCGCAGCCTGCAGCGCCGTATCGCGGCGATGGAGCAGTGGCTGGCCGACCCGCAACTGCTGTCGCCGGATGCCGACGCCGAATACGCGGCCGTCATCGAGATCGATCTGGCCGACATCCATGAACCGATCGTTGCGTGCCCGAACGATCCGGACGACGTGAAGACGCTGTCCGACGTCGCCGGCGCGAAGATCGACGAAGTGTTCATCGGTTCGTGCATGACCAACATCGGTCACTTCCGTGCCGCGTCGAAGCTGCTGGAAGGCAAGCGCGACATCCCGGTCAAGCTGTGGGTCGCGCCGCCGACCAAGATGGACCAGAAGCAACTGACGGAAGAAGGCCACTACGGCGTGTTCGGCACGGCCGGCGCGCGCACCGAAATGCCGGGCTGCTCGCTGTGCATGGGCAACCAGGCACAGGTGCGCGAAGGCGCGACGGTGATGTCGACGTCGACCCGTAACTTCCCGAACCGTCTGGGCAAGAACACGAACGTGTACCTCGGCTCGGCGGAACTGGCGGCAATCTGCTCGCGTCTCGGCAAGATCCCGACCAAGGACGAGTACATGGCCGACATGGGCGTGCTCAATGCCAACGGCGACAAGATCTACAAGTACATGAACTTCGACCAGATCGAAGACTTCAAGGAAGTCGCCGACACCGTGCAGATCTAAGCATGCGGTCGAGCTGCGGCGGGCTGTGCCCGTCGTGGCGACACGCGATGGCGCCGCGGGCTGAATGCCTGCGGCGCCATTTTTTATGCTGCCGGCGTCGCGCATCGATCCGGCTCACACGTCAGGCCATCGTCCTCAGCCAGTCGCGCAGAGCCCACTGCGCGCTCCCGTCCTTCACGGGCGCCGGCGTCAGCAGACAATAGTGCGTGCCGTCTTCGGCGAAACCCATCGGCGCGACCAGCACGCCGCTCTCGAGGTCATCGCGAACGAGATGCCACGGGCCGATCGCGACACCCAGCCCCGCGACGGCCGCCTGAAGGCTGAAATAGAAATGCTCGAACACCTGCCCGCGCCCGCTGCCCGGTGATTGTTGCGCGGCCGCCGCCCATTCCTTCCACGCGTCCGGTCGTGTCCGGGTATGCAGCCGCGGCGCGCCGCGCTTCAGCGCGCGACTGTCTCGACTGCCGGAAAACCACATGTCCACCTTGTCGGGCCGGCACACCGGCCCCACCCTTTCCGCGAACAGTTTCTCCGCGTGATAGCCGTCGGGCCACGCAAAGTCGTTGCGCCGGATCGCCATGTCGATGCCGTTGTCGAACGAGAACGGGCCGCCCGCCGCGGCGAGGTGGATGTCGATGCCCGGGTACATGGCCTGGAAGTTCGGCCAGCGCGGAATCAGCCAGCGCATCAGCAGCGTGGGTTCGCACGACAGCACCGAACGCTGCGCACGGGCCGCGTCGGTCCGCAATTCATGCGCGGCCTGCTTCATCAGATGCAGACCGTCATGGACAGCCTGCGCCAGCTTGCGGCCCGCATCGGTCAGGAACACCCGACGACTGCGCCGCTCGAACAATGCCACTCCCAGATCGTCTTCAAGCAGACGCACCGCGCGACTGACGGCGCCGTGCGTCACGTGCAGTTCATCGGCGGCGCGGCTGAAATGCTCATGGCGCGCCGCCGCCTCGAAGCAGCGCAGCGCCATCAGCGACGGCAGACTGGCGCGGACATTCTGTGAATCCAACTCACCATTCTGGTCAGAAATCATCGCTTTTCCTGGTGAAACGTGATCCCTAATATTGGAGCATCACGGTGAAAATCAAAAGGACGATGCAATGACGGAATGGATAGTCGTAGTCACCATCACGTTGCTCGCGGTCATCAGCCCCGGGCCCGATTTCGCGATGGTCACGCGCAACAGCCTGATGCTGTCGCGCCGGTCGGGCTTGCTCACCGCATGCGGGATCGGGCTGGGTGTGACGGTACACGTGAGCTATACGTTGCTCGGCGTAGGCCTGCTGATCCGTCAATCCCTGTGGCTCTTCAACGCCGTCAAGCTCGTCGGCGCGATCTACCTGATCTACCTCGGCGCAAGGATGCTCACGACCAGGCCCGCTGACGGACAGCCCGCAACGCATGCCGCGCCGCTATCCGATCCGGCGGCGCTGCGCACCGGTTTCCTGACCAATGCACTGAATCCGAAAACCACCGTGTTCATCGTCAGCCTGTTCATGCAGGCCGTACGCCCCGACACGCCATTGATCGTGCAGATCGGCTACGGCCTGTTCATCGCGCTGGCGCATGCGGGCTGGTTCAGCCTGGTGGCCGTCTGCTTCTCCGCCCAGGCCGTCCGCGATCGTTTGCTGTCCTTACGTCACTGGATCGACCGCACCTTTGGCGTTCTGCTCGTCGGCTTCGGGATCTTGCTGGCCGTTGCGCGCGGCAGTCGCTGAGCATCACGCCGCGCGACGTCATCCGGGGCGGTGCATGCGACGCGCACCGGCGTCGCTTCATCGCATGCACGACGCCGCGAGCTTCCCGACCGCGATCACCGCCTGCTCGATCTCCCACGACCACGCGCTGCTGTAGTTCAGCCGGATGAAGTTCCGGTAGTTGTCGGTGATCGAGAACATGTAGCCGGGGCCGATCGTGATTCCCTGCTCCAGCGCGAGCTGATACAGCCGCATCGCGTCGACCTGCACCGGTAACTCGACCCACAGCACGTAGCCGCCGGCCGGGCTCGAGATGCGCGTGCCTTCCGGGAAGAATCGCGACACCATCGCACGCATCAGGTTCGCCTGCTGTGCATATGCCTTGCGCAAGCGTCGCAGGTGATGCTCGTAGCCGTCGCGTTCGAGAAACTCGGCGATCGCGAGCTGCGGCAGCGACGGCGTGGCCAGCGTGTTCAGGAACTTCAGCTTCTCGACCTGATCGCGATAGCGGCCCGGCAGCGCCCAGCCGACCCGGTAAGCCGCCGTCAGGCTCTTCGAGAACGATGCGCAATGCAGCACGATCCCGTTGCGATCGCAGGACTTCAGCGCGCTCGGATGCGACTCGCCGAAATACAGTTCGTTATACACACCGTTCTCGATGAGCGGCATGTCGACGCGGGTCGCGAATTCCACCAGTTCGCGCTTGCGCTCGTCGGGCATCTGGAAGCCCAGCGGATTCTGGAAATTCGGCATCACCATGCACGCGGCGATCGGCTGCGACTTTGCAATCGCTGCCAGCGCGGCGATATCGATCCCGTATTCCGGATGCGTCGCGACCTCGATCGCCTTCATCCCCATCCGCTCGATCGCGTGCAGCATCGCGTAGAACGTCGGCGACTCGACCGCGATCGTGTCGCCCGGTTTCGCGACCGCCTGCAGGCACAGGTTGATCGCCTCGGTCGCGCCGACCGTCACGATGATCTCGTTCGGATCAACCGACATCCCGTTTTCCAGGTAGCGTCGTGCGATCTGCCGGATCAGACGCGGATGGCCGGGCGGCAGCCCGTCGGTCACGCCCCACAGCGACTTGTCCCGGCCGGCCGCATACGCGTAGCGGTTCAGCTTCTCGAACGGAAAGAGGCTCGGGTCCGGATACGGCGAACCGAGCGGCACCGCGTCGTCGGTGCCGATCGAGCGCAGCGTCGACAGCACGAGCCGGCTCATGTCGACCGACGACGAAATCGCGATCGGCTTCGACGGCCGCAGCTCGCGCACCGGCGCGTGGTTGTCGTCGCGCCGCAGGTTCACGAAGTAGCCCGACTGCGGACGGCTTTCCAGCATCCCGCGGCTTTCGAGCAGCAGATATGCGTGCAGCACGGTCGTGATGCTGATCCGGTGCTGCTGGCTCGCCTGCCGCACCGACGGAATCCGGTCGCCGTGCCGGTACACGCCCTGGCGGATCAGGCGTTCGATGTCGTCCGCGAGTTTTTCGTAGAGCTTCATCGCGTGCTCCCCGCCGGCCTGCGCCTGCGCGCCGCCGCCCCGCGCACGCCCGATCCGCGCATGTGCCGCCCGCCGACCGGGCTGTCGTGATGCCTGATTGCTCCCTCCGGTTTTGCCTTTTCCATCGTCGCGGCTCGCTTTTGAAGATGCGCCGTCAGGCCCGTGATGTCTGGGCCTGCGGCACTGTGCACTTGATGATGGAATCGCAAGAGCAGAACAGTTGAGACGGAGTACACACATCGGATATGCACATAAGAGTACAGTTCGGCGCGAATTCGCGACTTCGGGCGAACTGTACGTCTTACGAATTTGGTGCCGGGAGCGGCGATCGGAGACCCGTGCGACGTGGCGCGCAGCGCTGTCGGCACTGGCTGGTCATGTCCGGCCGGCCCGACAGGAAAAGGTCGAGGCGGCCCGAGCTGCACCGCCAGGAACATGACATCAGAGCGACGGGGCGTGCCGCACGGGCGTCAGCAAGTCGACCGATGAAGGGCTTGGGGTGAAATGCGGACGCTGACCGGTGGAGCGACGCGGTGCGGCTGTTCGCCTGTGCCCGGGGCGAGCATCGACGCCCGTCTGCCCGATACGGGAAGCGAGCCGGCAGCCTTCGCCGCTGGCGCGGCGCCGTGGCGACCTTGGACGAAGCGCTGCCGCAAGGTTGCCGGCGCAAGCGGCGCGCGTCAGATCGACCCGAACAGCGCGCGCGGCCGGTCCTTCAGCGTGCCGGCCAGAATCCGCAGCCCGTTCACGAGTTCGTCGCGCGTCGCCGGGCACGCCAGGTTGATGCGCACACCGTGCTCGATTTCCGCTCGATCGACCGCGAACGTCGACGACGGCATCACAATCACGCCACGCGCCTTCGCGTTCGCGGCGAAGTCGTCGGCACGCCACGGCGGCGGCAGCCGCAGCCACACGAACATGCACGCGGGATCAGACTTCAGTTGACCGGCCGGCAGCAGCTCCCGCGCCAGATCGACGCGCGCGCGGATCTCCGCCAATTGCGCGCTCATGATCCGCTCGGCCGTGCCGTTCTCGATCCACACCGTTGCGATCAGCATCGACGTCGGCGCGGGCATCCATGCTGTGGTGCGCACCGCTTCCGCGCACAGCGCGACGCTGTCGCGCGGGCAACTCAGGTAACCGAGGCGCAGCCCGGGCGCGAGGATCTTCGACGTCGCGCCGATATGGAACGTGAGCTCCGGGCACAGCCCCGCGATCGCCGGCAGCCGGTCGCGCACGAGCGGCCCGTACACGTCGTCCTCGATGATCGTCACGTGATGGCGGCGCGCGACGTCGACGAGCGCCATGCGGCGCGCGAGGCTCATCGTCGTCACGGTCGGGTTCTGCAGGTTCGGCACGACGAAGATCGCCTTGACGGGCATGCGCTGGCAGATCCGCTCGATCTCGTCGGGCAGCAGGCCGTCGTCGTCGGCCGGCGCACTGACGATCTCGAACTGGAACACCGGCGCGAGCGCCTTCAGCCCGTAATACGTGAGCCGGTCGGCGACGATCACGCCGTCGGTGCCGATCAGGCTGTTCAGCACCGCGTAGAGCCCATGCTGCGCGCCACTCGTCACGACCACCTGGTCCCGCGACGGCGTGAAGCCCGGCGCGGCAAGCCACTGCGCGCCCGCGGCGCGCGCCCACTCGGGGCCTTGCGGCGGCTGGTATTCCTGCAGCGACGCGAAACGCAGATCGGCCGCCAAGGTGCCGAACGTCTGCGCGAGACTCGCCAGGAATTCGCCGGTCGCCGGCCGGTTCACCGTCAGGTCGATCACCCCGCTGCCCGCCGCGAGCGATGCACGGGCCGGCTCGATGCTCGGCATCGCGCCGCCGGTGACGAGCGAACCGCGCCGCTTGCTGCCGATCACGAGGCCACGCAGCTGTAGTTCCTTATAGGCGCGCGACACGGTCGACACGTTGATGCCGAGCTCGGTCGCGAGTTGGCGCTGCGGCGGCAGACGGCTGCCTGGCGGGTACATGCCGTTGCGGATTTCCGCCTCGATCGAACTCGATACCTCGACATAGGTCGGCCGCTTTGCCTGCGCCGGCCCATCATCGTCGCGCGCTCCGGAAAGTTTGTCTGCTGCCATGTATCGTCCACATCCACACAAAAAGCGTTTGTCTGCCGTCTAAATCCGTCCAGCGATTGTATATGACATTCCATTCAGGTCAACCATCTGCCGAAATGTCAGTCGAATCAGTCAGTTGAAGTCGGGTAAACGCTAGCACCACACAATCTCTTTTTGATTGCACACAAAAATTTACTGTGTGATTCTTTATCCCATCTTTGTGTGAATCAGGTGCGGTGAAGGAGAGGCGTCATGGCGGACATCGCCATCGTGGGTGCAGGCTTCATCGGGCTCGGCGCGGCGGCATGGCTGCAGCGCGACGGGCACCGCGTCACGCTGTTCGATCCGGCCGGCGTGGGTCATGGCGCGTCGTTCGGCAACGCCGCAACGTTCGCGCCGTATGGCTGCGTGCCGGTGAACGGCCCGTCCGTGTTCCGCGACATGCCACACTTCCTGTTCGCCGCAGACAGCCCGCTGCGCATCCGCTGGCCGTACCTGCTGCGCGGCGCGCCGTGGCTCGCGCGATTCCTCGTCGCGTCGATGCCGGCGCACCACGCGCGCAGCGCGGGCGCGCTGGCCGCGCTGCTGTCGCGCGCCGCCGACGGCTATGCGCCGCTGCTCGCTTCCACGCGGCTCGCGGCATTCGTGCGGCCGCGCGAATGCCTGTACCTGTATGCACGGCAGGCGTCGTTTGACGCGGCGCAACCGTCGCTCGCACTGCGGCGCCGGCTCGGCGTGCCGTTCGACACGCTCGACGCGGACGCGATCCGCCGGCTCGAGCCCGCGCTCGCGCCGATCTTCACGCGCGGCGTGCTGTTCCACGGAAGCTGGCATTTCTCCGACCCGTGCGGGTTTCTCGGCGAACTGTTCGCGCATCTGGCAACCGGCGGCGCGACGCTCGAACGCACGCAGGTCGACCGGATCGAGCCCGTCGGCGACGGCGTGAACCTTTATGCAGGCGGTGCGGTGCGTCCCTTCGATCATGTGGTGATTGCCGCCGGCGCCCGCTCGCGCGCGTTCGCCGCCGCGTGCGGCGACACCGTGCCGCTCGATACCGAGCGCGGCTATCACGTGCAGTTCGCCGCGCATGAGCAGATCGTCACGCGGCCGGTCGGTTGGGCCGAGCGCGGGTTCTACATGACGCCGCTCGACGAAGGATTGCGCGCGGCCGGCACCGTCGAACTCGGCGGCTTCGACGCCGGCATGAACCGCTCGCTCGTCGCGCTGCTCACTCGTTCCGCACACGAAGCGCTGCCTTCGCTCGGCGCGCCGACACGCAGCTGGCTCGGCTTTCGGCCCACGTTGCCGGACGGCGTGCCGGTGATCGGCCGCGCGCGGCACAGCGAATGCGTGATCCATGCATTCGGCCACCAGCATCTCGGCGTCACGCTCGCCGGCATCACCGGGCGGATCGTCGCCGATCTCGTCGCGCAACGCGCGCCGCCGCTGGATCTCACGCCATACCGGGCCGCGCGATTCTGACGCGCGCCACGATTTCCACCACTGCAAGGAGGCATCATGAATCGTCGTAACTGGCTGGCATGGCTGGCCGTCTGTTCGCTCGGCACAGCCGCTTCCGCATACGGCGCGGACCCGGAAACCGTCAAGATCGGCTTCGCCGGCCCGTTGACGGGGCCGGTCGCGCGCGTCGGCAAGGATCTTCAATACGGCACGCAGCTCGCGCTCGACGAGGAGAACGCGAAACACCCGACCATCGGCGGCAAGCCGGTGCGCTTCGTGCTCGACGTGCAGGACGACCAGGCCGATCCACGCATCGCGATCCAGGTCGGGCAGAAGCTCGTCGACGACGGCGTGGTCGGCGTGATCGGCCACTACAACTCGGGCTGCAGCATCCCCGCGTCGGCCGTCTACAAGCAGGCGAACGTCGCGATGATCACGCCCGGCTCGACCAATCCGCAACTGACGATGCAGGGCTTCAAGAACGTGTTCCGCACGATGGGGCACGACGGTGTCGGCGGCGTGGTCGCCGGCCGTTTCGCGGTCGAGCAGCTGAAGGCGAAGCGCATCGGCATCATCGACGACCGCACCGCCTTCGGCCAGGGGCTTGCCGACGCTTTCGAGAAAGGCGTGAAGGACGCACACGGCAGCATCGTCGGCCGCGAATACACGAACGACAAGGCCGTCGATTTCCGCGGCATCCTGACGACGATGAAGAGCAACAACGTCGACCTGCTCTTCTTCGGCGGCCTCGACGAACAGGGCGCGATGCTCGTCAAGCAAATGCGCTCGCTCGGCATCCGAGCGCAACTGTTCGGCGCCGGCGCGTTGAAAAGCAATGCATTCCTGAAGATCGCCGGCAACGCGGGCGAAGGCACGCAGGATCTCGAGCCGGGCCCGGCGCTCGACAAATTGCCGTCCGCCATCGCGTTCGCGCAGCGTTACAAGGCGCGCTTCAACCAGGATGTCGAGCTGTATGCGCCGTTCGCGTACGACGCGGCGCTCGCGATGATCGCGGCGATCCGCAAGGCGGATTCGGTCGACCGCGGCAAGGTCGTCGCGAGCCTGCCGGACGTGTCGGTCACGGGCGTAACGGGGAAGATCTCGTTCGACGAGCGCGGCGACCTGATCAAGCCGCCCTACACGCTGTTCCGCGTCGAACAGGGGCAGTGGCACAGCATTCGCACGGTCGGCGGCGCGTCGAACTGATCGACGCCGGGCAGCCCGGCAGCGGGCAGCGTCATCGCGCCGCCTGCTGCCGCTGCACCTCCTGCGCTTTCATCTGCAGATACGCGCCGCGCTCGACTTCGTGCAGTTGCTTCGGATACTGCTCGGTCGCGTCGAACCAGCGCGCAAGGCGCTGGTCGAGCGGCTTGTCGAGCGTCGCTAGATACGTGTCGATCGCGAGGTAGTAGCGCATCGTGTTGCGCTCCAGCAATCCGCGCACGCCGCCGATGTACTGCGGCTGCGCCGCCGATGCGCCGCTGGCTGCCGTGAACCCGACCTTGTCGCTGCCGACCGTCGAGAGGTAGGTCTTCATCGCCATGCGGCCGACCGCGCCGAAGCCGTACGAATACGTGAGGTGCAGGAACGTGCGCGATCCGCCGACCGGCACCGCTTCCAGCACGATCCGGTAGTCCTTCGTGCCCATCGGGCCGCTGTCGGCAGCCAGGTCGACCTGGAAATAGTCGGGTGTCGCGGCGGCCACGCGGTAGCGGAACTGCACGCGATAGGTATCCGACAGCTTCTGTTCGATCTTGCGGCCGAGGTTCACGTCGAGCACCGGGCCGTCGCTGCCGGTCGACGCACGACAGTACTTCGTGTTCAGGTGCAGGATCAGCACCGCGCACCAGTTCGCGGGGCCTTGCGCGGGGTCGTTGAGCTTGCCGTTCACGACGGAGAACGGATAGTCGACGACCGCGTAGATGTCGCCCTTCAGCGACGAAGACGCCTCGGACGATTCGAGGTACAGCGGGCGATGGAACGAGTTGTTCTTCAGTTGCTCGCCGAGGCTGTGATAGCGGTCGAGCAGCGCCGCCGCGCCGTCCGCGCCGAACGACAGCGCGCTCCAGCCGAGGCACACGGCCGCGACGAGCGCATGCCATGCGCGGCGCGCGTAGCGCGGTGCTTGCGGATGTTGGGATGTCTCCATTCTTGTGCTCCAGCGGGGGCGCGGTGGTCGCGCACATGGTTCACAGAATACGCCGACCGCTATCGACTCCGCTTCACCGGCACCGGCAGTTGCGCGGCAGTGATCCGGATCAATGTCGACAGCCATTCGCGGTCGTCCCAGCGCTCGCCTCCGATGACGAGATGCGGCTTCGCGGTCGGATACGGTGGCGCTTCGTCGCAGGTGCCGAGAAACGCACGCCCGTCAGGCGTCGGCTTGACGAACAACCGGTCGTCGCACACCAGCGCGACCATCTTGCCGTCGCAGTAGATGCCGTATTCGCCGAACATCTTGCGCGCCGACACGGCGCCCGCCGCAGCCATCTGCTCGACGACGAAATCGACGGTTCCCTGACTCGATGCCATCCATCCGCTCCGTTACCGAATAACCCTTCTGACCGTCACCGACGCGGTGCCGTTCCGTTCGAATCCCACGCGATCACGCGTGCGCCCTGCTCATTTGTCAGCCGAAAACGCACTCGACATCTGCCGCGCCCGCTTCACGTCGTCGCCGTGCAGATAAATCGACGTCGTCGAGATCGACGCATGCCGCAGGTTGTCGCGCACCGTCGTCAGCTCCGCACCGCGCGCGAGCGCATGCGTCGCATGGGTATGACGCATCCAGTGCGGGCTCGCCTGGCGCAACTTCTGCGCGAGCGCCGGGTTGTCGTCGTCGACGAGCGCGGCCGTCTGCGTGAAGAAACGCTGCATCACCTTCCACAGCCGCACGCTCGTGATTCCGGCCGCCCCGTCTTCCGCAAGGCTCGGAATCAGCGGCGTATCGGGACGCCAGCGCACCGGTGTCACCGGCAGCCGCCGCGCGACCAGATGACGATCGAGCGCCGTGCGCGCGAGCGGCGGCAGCGCGACGCGCGCGGCCTTGCTGCCCTTGCCGATCACTTTCAGCCACGCATCGCCGTGCGCGTCCGTTTCGATGTCGCCGAGCGTCGCGCCGACCAGTTCGCTCGCGCGCAGCCCGGTCGCATAGCCGAAATCGAGGATGAAGCGCAGCCGTTGCGCGGCCGCCGGCGTCCAGCCGGATTGCGGTGCGCCGGACGGCTTGTCCTTGCGAAACTCGAGCCCGTCCGCGATCGTGCGCACGAGCAGCCACTCGCCTTCGGTGAACGCATGCGACGTGTCCAGCGCATTCGCCCCGCGCGTGTCGCGCACCTTGACGCCCGCGAACGGATTCGCGAGCAGGTAGCGCTGCTCGATCAGCCAGCGGAACAGCGCGCCGAGGACCGACAGCGTGTACGCGGCCGAACGCGCGGACAATCCGCCCGAAAACGGCCGCCAGTCCGGCGCGCTGCGCGGCCGCACCGGGCCGATCCAGCGTTCGTGCGGCGTCGGGTTGCGCACGAACGCGCGATACGCGACCGCATCCTCGGTAGTCAGCGACGACAGCGCGCGCCCGCGCTCGACGATCGCCCACAGGATCAGGCGCTCGGCCTCCTTCCGGTATGCGCGGCGCGTCGCGGCCGATTCGTGCAGCGACAGCCACGCGTGCACGGCCGCGTAATCGTTGTCCGCGTCGAGCGTGCTGGTCGCGCGCGGCGCGCGGAACGTGCCGGCCGACCCGTCGACCTCGTGCAGCAGCTTCAGTTGCTCCCACGGCACGATGGCGCTGCGCGGCGTCGCCGCGATCAGCGCGCGCGCCCGCTCGGTCAGGTCCGGATGCGCGGAAAAGAACGCCTCGATATGCCGCGCGCTCGCCATGCCGAGCCCCGCTATTGCGCGCCACCACTGACGCCGCCGCGGAATCCGCACGGTCAAGTCGGCCAGCGTCGCGATCCCGTGCGCACGCAGCGCGACGACCGCGCGTGCGGGCAGCCACAAGCCGATGTCATCGCTGATCTGCGGCACCGGCGCGCGCGCATGGCGCAGCAGGCCGATCGCATCGGTCGAGGCCTTCGCCATCTGGACGCGCGCGCTGTCGGCATGCGCGAGCTGCTCCGCGAGATCGGGCCGCCCGACCTGCCGCGCGACGCGCACGAGGCGGCGACGAATTCCACCGATCACACCGCGCGCCGACCGCCGTTCGCCGAGCCGGTCGGGCAGATAGCGTTCGACCGCCTGACGCACGGTCATACCCGCGTACCACGCGCGCAGCGCGGCCAGTTCGTCGGCGTCGGGGAAGCCTGCTGGTGCAGGCGTGGAATCGGAGGAAGGCGGTAAGGCGAGGCGCGGTGTCATGGGCGCCAGTTTGACAGAACTGCGGACGCTCGAAAACGCCCGGCGCGCTGCAAGATGCGTGCGCGACGCCGGCGGCTACCGGCATCGCGCACGAACGCTCAGCCCGTCACGGGCGTGCGCCGCACCTCGGACAGATAGATCAGGATCAGCGACACCCACACGATCCCGTACAGGAACATGAAGCAGGTCGTGCGCACGCGCAGCAGGTCGAGCAGCAGGCCGAACAGGATCGGCAGCAGGAAGCCGCCGAGCCCGCCCGCGAGGCCGACGATGCCCGTGACGACGCCCATGTTGTCCGGGAAATCGTCGGCGACGTACTTGAAGGTCGACGCCATCCCGAACGCGAACACCGCACCGAGCACGAAGGTCAGCGCGACGAAGCCTGCCACCGGCATCGACAGATTCAGCGACGCGGTGCCGTCGATCGTGTGAATCACGAAGTCGGTCGCCGGATACGACAGCAGGAACAGGCAGATCCATGCGACCCACAGCCCCCACCAGGTGACCGCATGCGCGCCGAAGCGGTCGGACAGCGCGCCGCCGAGCGCGCGCAGCACGGAGCCCGGCAGCGAGAAGCCGGCCGCGAACGCGGAGGCCATCACGAGCGACATCCCGTATTCGCTTTTCAGGTACTGCGGGATCCACAGCGACAGCGCGGTGAAGCCGCCGAACGTGATCGAGTAGTACTGGCAGAGCCGCCACACGCGCGGATCGCGCAGCACCTTGAACGCGTCGAGCATCGATCCGCCCCGTTTGCCCGCCCCCGGATCCGGCGCCGACGCGACCCAGAAGATCGCCGCCGTGACGAGCAATGCAACCGCGTAGACGCGCGGCACGAAACGCCAGCCGTAAGCGGACAGCAGCAGCGGCGTGACGAACAGGTTGACCGCCGCGCCGCACGTGCCCGCACCGAACACGCCCATCGCGAGCCCGCGCCGCTTCGGTGGGAAGAAGCGCGCGACGTACGGCGTGCCGACCGCGAACGACGCGCCGACGCAGCCGAGGAACAGCCCGATCACGAGGAACTGCCAGAGCTGCGTCGCATAGCTGACGATGTAGACGGGAATCGCGCATACGACGAGCAGCACCGTCATCACGATGCGGCCGCCGAAGCGGTCGGTCCACGTACCGAGCGGCAAGCGCATCAGCGCGCCGGTCAGCACGGGCGTCGCAGTGAGCAGCCCGAATTCCGTGCTGTTCAGGCCAAGATCGGTGCGCAGTTGCACGCCGAGCACGCCGAACATCATCCACACGACGAAACACACCATGAACGCGAGCGTGCTCGCGGCCAGCACCGACCACGCGCGCAGCGGGATGGCCTGCGTGTCCGCGGACAGGCCGACGTTACCTTGTTGAGTTGCCATACGAAAAACCTCGTTTCATTGGACGAGCGGCCCGTTCGCGCCGTCGAAGGTCACGCCTTCGACTCGCGCGCCGCCCGCAAGTATCGCCACGTACTGCCGCATCGCCCGCTGCCGCACGCGTTCCGACAGGTACGCGGCGATCTGGCCGGCGGCCTCGTCGAACGGCACCACGTCGCCCGGCACGCGGCGCTCGATGCGCACGATGTGGAAGCCGAAGCGGGTGTTGACGAGCTTCGGCAGCACGCCAAGCCCGTCCGTGTCGAACAGCGCGGCCTCGAATTCCGGCACGGTGTCGCCGCGCAGGAGCTGCCCGAGGCTGCCGCCGACTTGCGCCGACGGACAGTTCGACGACGCGCGCGCGACCGCTTCGAACGTGTCGGGTGCGGCCACCACGTCGGCGAGCGCGCGTTCCGCGCGCTGCCGCAGCGGGGCGAGCGGCACGCGGTCGGTCACCGCGAACAGCACATGGCTCGCATACACGATGTCATTGCGGCGAAAGCGCGCCGGATGCTGCGCGTAATAGCGCTCGCAATCGGCGCGATCCGGTTCGGGCACGTGCGTCAGCTCGCGTTCGAGCAATGCGTCGACCGCCGCGTCGTCGAGCGGCGCGCCTGAGTCGATCAGCGCGAGCGACACCGCGCGCTGCCGCAGCAATTCGCGCACCGCGAGCGCATGCCGTGCCGCGTCGAGCGGATCGGGCGCGTCGCCGTGATGCTCGGCCTCAGCCGCGATGGCCGCCTCGTCGATCGCAACGCCGTTGATCGTCAGCGGCACCGTCGCGACTTCGGGGAGAACGTCGTTCATACGGCCTCCTCAGCGCTTGCGCACGAGCTGGTACGGACGGATCAGGTATGCGACCGACGCGATGCCGCTCCAGATGTGCACCATCCGCGTGAACGGCGACACGAGGAAGATCGTGAAGCCCAGCAGGATATGCAGCCGGTACGTCAGCGGCACGCCGGCCAGCAGGCTCGCGATGTCCGGCCGGAACGTGACGACGCCCTTCACGTAGTCGGTGAGCTGCTCGAACATCACGCCGTCCATGTGGCGCGTCGACAGCACGACGGTGCCGAGCCCGAGCGCGAGCTGCACCCACAGCATCAGCACGATCAGGATGTCGGACTTGCGACTGTTCTTGCGGATGCGCGGGTCGCCGAGGCGTCGCCAGATCAGGATCGTCAGCCCGATGATCGCCGCGACGCCGGCCGCACCGCCCGCCACCATCGCGACGAGCTGGTGCCCGGACGCCGACAGGAACGGCGACACGAGCCAGTGCGGCGCGAGGAAGCCGCCGAAGTGCCCGAGCACGACGACCAGCACGCCCCAGTGGAACAGGTTGCTGCCGAGCCGCAGCATGCCGTGGCGCAAAAGCTGCGACGAATCGCTCTTCCACGTGTACTGCTCGCGGTCGAAGCGGATCAGACTGCCGACCAGCAGCACAGCGAGACAGATGTACGGGTAGATCCCGAACAGGAACTGATGCAAATAAGCGTTCATGTCTTTCCCCAGTTGGGCCCGCGCTTACGCGCCGCGGGCCGGCCGCTTGTCGTGGAACCGCACCGTCTGCTCGGCCGGCGTTGCCGCGCCGACGAAGCGCACCGCCTCGTCCGCATACGACGCGTCGAGCGCGCGGTAGTCGTCGGCACTCGGCCGCTCGGCGGCGACGTCGTCGTCCGCGGCCGCAGGTGTGTCGGCCGGCGCGAGGCCGGCCATCGGCAGCAGCGCGCCGACGACGAAGCTGTAATGGCTGCCGCGCTGCGCGAGCTGGCCGGCCAGCGCGCGCAGGATCTCGCCGGTCTCGCCGAGCAGGTTGCGCGCATCGGCCGCCGGCAGCCGCGACAGATATTCGAGGAACACGGGCAGGTAGTCGGGCAGCTCGCCCGGATTCAACGTCAGCCCGTGTCGCTCGTACATCTGAAGCAGGTCGACCATCGCCTGCCCGCGGTCGCGCGATTCGCCGTGCACGTGCTCGAACAGGTGCAGCGACGTCGCGCGGCCGCGATCGAACAGCGCGACGTAGTTCTCCTGCAATGTCAACAGGTCGCGCTCGCGCACGTAGGCGAAGAAGCGGTCGAGGCCCGCGCGCACCGCCCTCGGCACGCGTACGTTTTCGCGCAGGTGAGCTTCGATCGAATCGAGCACGTGGATGAACGCTTCGTCGGGATAGTCGAGCAGCGCCGCGAACGCCGCGTAGGTCGGATCGGATGCGGTGCTCATCGGGACGCCTCGTGGATCGGAATGGTTTTCGTGCCCTTCTTCGGGCTGAACAGGCTGCCCTCCGAACGGCCGTCGGAACAGCCGTTGCCGAACGAGAAGCCACACGACGCGCGCAGGTCATACGCGTTCTCCGCATACTCGCGGTGCGTCGTCGGGATCACGAAGCGATCCTCGTAATTCGCGATCGCGAGATAGCGGTACATCTCCTCGACCTGCGCGAGCGACAGACCGACCTGATCGAGCACCCCGCGCGCATCGATGCCGTCGACGTGACGCGCGCGCATGAACGCACGCATCGCGAGCAGCCGTTGGAGCGCGAGCTTCACGGGCGCCTCGTCGCCGGCCGTCAGCAGGTTCGCCAGATAGCGCAGCGGAATGCGCAGCGATTCGACGTCCGGCAGATAGCCATTCATCCCGAGCGCGCCGCTGTTCGCGGCCGAGTTGATCGGCGACAGCGGCGGCACGTACCAGACCATCGGCAACGTCCGGTATTCCGGATGCAGCGGGAACGCGATCTTCCAGTCGATCGCCATCTTGTAGGTCGGCGAGCGGCGCGCGGCGTCGAGCCACGCGGCCGGCACGCCGTCACGCTCGGCCTGCGCGATCACGGCCGGGTCCTCCGGATCGAGAAACAGCGACAGCTGCGCTTCATACAGGTCCTGCTCGTTCTCCGCGCTCGCGGCTTCACTGATCCTGTCGGCGTCGTACAGCAGCACGCCGAGGTAGCGGATGCGGCCCACGCAGGTTTCCGAACACACGGTCGGCTGGCCGGCCTCGATGCGCGGATAGCAGAAGATGCACTTCTCGGCCTTGCCGCTTTGCCAGTTGTAGTAGATCTTCTTGTACGGGCAACCCGACACGCACATGCGCCAGCCGCGGCACTTGTCCTGGTCGATCAGCACGATGCCGTCTTCCTCGCGCTTGTAGATCGAGCCCGACGGACACGACGCGACGCACGCCGGATTCAGGCAGTGCTCGCAAAGGCGCGGCAGGTACATCATGAAGGTGTTCTCGAACTGTCCGTAGATCTCCTTCTGCACCGACTCGAAGTTGGTGTCCTTCGCGCGCTTCTCGAACTCGCCGCCGAGGATTTCCTCCCAGTTCGGGCCCCACTCGATCTTCTCGAGCCGCTGGCCGCTGATCAGCGAACGCGGCCGCGCAACCGGCATCGCGCGCGTGTTGCCAGCTTCCTGAAGATGCCCGTAGTCGAACGTGAACGGCTCGTAGTAATCGTCGATCTCGGGCAGGTGCGGGTTCGCGAAAATCTGCGCGAGCAGCCGCCACTTGCCGCCGAGACGCGGCTCGATCCTGCCGTCGGCACGACGCTGCCAGCCGCCGCGCCAGCGGTCCTGGTTCTCCCAGTCCTTCGGATAGCCAATGCCCGGCTTCGTCTCGACGTTGTTGAACCACGCGTACTCCATCCCTTCGCGGCTGGTCCACACGTTCTTGCAGGTCACCGAGCAGGTATGGCACCCGATGCACTTGTCGAGGTTCAGCACCATCGCGATCTGTGCGCGTACCTTCATGACGTTTCTCCATCCCGTACGGCCTGTGTTGTCGGGTCGACCGCGGGTTCCTCGCCGTCGAGCCAGTCGATCTTGCTCATCTTCCGCACGATCAGGAACTCGTCGCGATTCGAGCCGACCGTGCCGTAATAGTTGAAGCCGTACGACAGCTGCGCGTAGCCGCCGATCATGTGGGTCGGCTTCAGCGCGATGCGCGTGACCGAGTTGTGAATGCCGCCGCGCGTGCCGGTGATCTCGGAGCCCGGCGTGTTCACGATCTTTTCCTGCGCGTGGTACATCATCACCATCCCGGACGGAATCCGCTGACTCACGACCGCCCGCGCGCACAATGCGCCGTTCGAGTTGTAGCACTCGATCCAGTCGTTATCGACGGCGCCGATCGCCTTCGCGTCGTCCTCCGACATCCACACGATCGGGCCGCCGCGCGACAGCGTCAGCATCAGCAGGTTGTCCGTGTACGTGCTGTGGATCCCCCACTTCTGGTGCGGTGTCAGGAAGTTCAGCACGCGCTCGGGGTTGCCGTTCGAGCGCTTGCCGACCATGTGTTCGTAGCTGCCCGTGTCGATCGGCGGCTTGTACACGCACAGCGACTCGCCGAACGCGCGCATCCACGCGTGATCCTGGTACAGCTGCTGACGGCCCGTCAGCGTGCGCCACGGCACCAGCTCGTGCACGTTCACGTAACCGGCGTTGTACGACACGTGTTCGGATTCAATCCCGCTCCACGTCGGCGACGAGATGATCTTGCGCGGTTGCGCCTGGATGTCGCGGAAACGGATCTTCTCGTCCTCGCGCGCGGCGGCCAGGTGCGTGTGGTCGATACCGGTGATGTCGGCCAGTGCGCGCCATGCCTTCACAGCGACTTCGCCGTTGGTTTCCGGCGCGAGCGCGAGAATCACCTCGGCTGCGTCGAGTGCGGTGTCGATGCGCGGGCGCCCCTGCGCGGCGCCATGAGCGACTGTGTAGTTGAGTGCGCCCAGCAGCCTCACTTCGTCCTTCGTGTCCCAGCCGATGCCCTTGCCCGCGTTGCCGAGCTTGTCCATCAGCGGGCCGAGCGACGTGAAGCGCGCATAGGTGTTCGGATAATCGCGCTCGACGGCGATCACCGCCGGCATCGTGCGGCCCGGCACCGGCTCGCATTCGCCGCGCTTCCAGTCCTGCACGTCGAACGGCTGCGCGAGTTCGCCCGGCGTATCGTGCGCGATCGGCGCGAGCACGACGTCGCGTTCGACACCGAGATGCCCGTCGCACAGCTCGGAGAAGCGCTTCGCGATCCCCTTGAAGATCTCCCAGTCGCTCTTCGATTCCCACGCGGGATCGACCGCGGCCGACAGCGGATGGATGAACGGGTGCATGTCGGACGTGTTCATGTCGTCCTTCTCGTACCACGTCGCGGTCGGCAGCACGACGTCCGAATACATGCAGGTGGTCGACATCCGGAAGTCGAGCGTGACGAGCAGGTCGAGCTTGCCGCGCGGCGCTTCGTCGCGCCACTTCACTTCCTCGGGGCGCGCGCCGCCCGTCGCGCCGAGGTCGTCGCCCTGCACGCCGTTGGTCGTGCCGAGCAGATGCTTCAGGAAGTACTCGTGACCCTTGCCCGACGAACCGAGCAGGTTCGAACGCCACACGAACAGATTGCGCGGGAAGTTGTCGGGGGAATCCGGGTCCTCGCACGCCATCCGCAGCATGCCGGCCTTCAGTTGCCGCGCGACATCGGCGCCCGCCTGCGCGGGGTCGCCGAGACTTGCGCCGACCTTCAGCGGATTGACCGCGAGTTGCGGCGCGGACGGCAGCCAGCCCATCCGTTCGGCGCGCACGTTGTAGTCGATCGGCGAACCGTGGAACTGCGTCTTGTCCGCGAGCGGCGACAGCAGCGCGCCCGGGTCCATCGTGTCGTAGCGCCACTGATCGGTGTGCGCGTAGAAGAACGACGTCGCGTTCATGTGCCGCGGCGGGCGGTTCCAGTCGAGCGCGAACGCGAGCGCGGTCCAGCCCGTCTGCGGACGCAGCTTCTCCTGGCCCACGTAATGCGACCAGCCGCCGCCCGGCTTGCCGACACATCCGCACATGATCAGCATGTTGATGATCGCGCGGTACGACATGTCCATGTGGAACCAGTGGTTGATCCCCGCGCCGATGATCACCATCGACTTGCCTTGCGTCTTGTGCGCGTTCTCCGCGAACTGCCGCGCGACCGAGATCACGTCCGCACGCTTCACGCCCGTGATCGTTTCCTGCCACGCCGGTGTATACGGAAGATCGTCGTCGTAGCTCGCGGCCACGTCGCGGCCGCCCAGCCCCTGGTCGAGCCCGTAGTTCGCGGCGAACAGGTCGTAGACGGTCGCGACCAGCATCTCGCCGTCGCGAGTCGCCACGCGCCGCACGCCGATCCGGCGCGACAGCTCGGAGCCGTGCTGCGTCGAGTTGAAATGCGCGTGCGGCTGGTTGCCGAAGTACGGAAACAGCACGTCGACCACGTCGTCGTGCTCGGCCGTGCAGGACAGCCGCGGCGACAGCGCCGCGCCCTTCGACGTCTCGTCGCGCAGGTTCCACTTGCCCTTGTCGCTCGATCCGTCCTTGGTCTGCTGCCCCCAGCGGAAGCCGATCGAGCCCACCGGCACGACGAATTCGCCGGTCGCGTCGTCGATCATCACGGTCTTCCACTCCGGATGCGCGGCCTCGTCGAGCGCATCGTCGAAATCGGACGCACGCACGAGGCGCTCGGGCACGTAGCCGTCGCCGTGCGGCACGAGGCGCACGAGCGCCGGCATGTCGGTATAGCGCTTGCAGTAGTCGATGAAATAGTCGCTCTTGCCCGCGAGGTGGAACTCCTTCAGGATCACGTGACCCATCGCGAGCGCGAGCGCCGCGTCGGTGCCCTGCTTCGGATGCAGCCACAGATCGCCGAACTTCGCGCCTTCCGAGTAATCGGGAAACACCGACACGACCTTCGTGCCGCGATAGCGCGCCTCGACGAGGAAGTGCGCGTCGGGCGTGCGGGTCTGCGGGACGTTGGAGCCCCACATCATGATGAACGTCGAGTTGTACCAGTCGGCCGATTCCGGCACGTCGGTCTGCTCGCCCCAGGTCTGCGGCGACGCGGGCGGCAGGTCGCAATACCAGTCGTAGAAGCTCAGGCACACGCCGCCGATCAGCGACAGGTAGCGCGACCCTGCCGCATACGACACCATCGACATCGCCGGGATCGGCGAGAAGCCGACCACGCGATCGGGGCCGTGCCGCTCGACCGTGTAAACGTTTGCGGCCGCAACGATCTCGTTGACCTCATCCCAGCTCGCACGCACGAAGCCGCCAAGCCCGCGCCGGCGCTGGTACGAGCGCCGCGCGTCGTCGTCCTCGACGATCGAGCGCCATGCGTCGACCGGCGCGAGCGTGCGGCGGCGTTCGCGCCACAGCTTCACCAGCGCGCTGCGCACCATCGGATGCTTGAGACGGTTCGCGCTATACAGATACCAGGAGTACGAAGCGCCGCGCGAGCAGCCGCGCGGTTCGTGGTTCGGCATGTCGGGGCGCGTGCGCGGGTAGTCGGTCTGCTGGGTTTCCCAGGTGACGATCCCGCCTTTCACATAGACCTTCCACGAGCACGAACCCGTGCAGTTCACGCCGTGGGTCGAACGGACGATCTTGTCGTGCTGCCAGCGCAGCCGATAGCCGTCTTCCCATTTGCGGTCCTCGTCCGTGACGGCGCCGTGTCCGTCGGAGAAGGTTGGCCTCGTGGTGGAGAAATAACGCAATCTATCCAGGAAATGGCTCATGGGGATCTCGTTTTTTTCCGGTCTTTTGGCAGACCCTGAATATTTAAGGAGGTGAAATCCCGGATGTAAAGGACGATCGGCATTCGACTCGTTGCGTTCGCTTCCATCCCTTGCGTCCGGGTCGAATGAATTCTCTTTCGGATCGACATATCACGACTTGATACAAATCACGATATCGCCGCCCTGGTACGCGTCGGTGTTAAATGGGGATCGATACAGGAGTGCCAATGGCATGCCCGGCACCGGACTTTCGCGTCAGGGTTTGACGGGTTGCAGGCCGGCGCTCGGTCACGCGTTTATGCATGAGAGCCGCCGTGTTGCGACGTCACGCGTTTTTGCGGCGCGATGCAATCACGCACGAGTCGCGGCCGCATGCGCGCGACCGGCTGCCGTGTCAGGCCGGATCAAATACGGGCATGCCGGCGAGGGAGATGCCGGCCGGGCAGGATGGTGCAAATGCGCCGGACATGACGGACGGAGAGACGCGGAAAGACGGACCGGCGGTGCTGCTGCGGTGCCGGTCCTGCATGAAACCGGGGAAGTGCCGCGCGTCACCCCTCGCCCTTCGGCCCCGGGTTGAGCATGATGACGAAGCCGGCCACGCCGACGATCAACGCGACCGCGCCGCCACGCAGCGCGATCGTTTCGTCGAACAGCAGCCCCGTCACCACGGCCATCATCCCCGCGAGCGACACGAATACGGCGATCGCCGCGACGACGATCCGGTATTGACGGCGTATCATCGCGCGCCGCCGTGTCAGGCTGCCGCGGCGGACGCCGGCTCGCCGGTATCGTCGCCGCGAATCAGCAGCACCGGGCACTTCGAGCCACGCACGAAGCGCTCGGCGACGCTTCCGAGCAGCACGCGCCGGATGCCGCGCCGCCCGTGCGTGCCGACCACCGCGAGGTCGATCCCGCGCTCCTTCACGTAACGCTGCAGGCGCTCCGCGACGTCCTCGCCGATGCTCTCGGTTTCGACCAGTTCGGCTTCGCCCTTCGCGCCAGCCTGCGCGAGGACCTGTTCGGCTTCACGCAGCACCTTGCGCCCGTCGTCGCGGATTTCCTCGATGAGCGCATGCGGATCGAAACGACCCGCGTACGTGAACAGCACCGACTTGTCGACCACGTACACGACGCTGACGTGCGTGTCGCCAGCCACTGCCACCTTCACTGCCTCGGCAAGCGCCTGTTTCGACGAAGCGCTGCCGTCGACGGCCACCATGATCTTCTTGTACATGCGAACCTCGCTGGGGTGAGTTGCCGCGCGCGGTCGCGTGCGGCCATGTCCCCATCATCGGCGGACAGCCGGTTCGAAGCTTGACGGCGATCAAGATCCACCAAAAACGCGGCGTGCGGCAAAGCGCCACGCGCAAAAACGGCGCGCCGTCCGCGCGGCCGCGCCGCGCAACCGGGCGGCCATGGCGCCGAAGGCGCTATCATCGACGTTGCGACCTTCGTCCGGCCCTTTTTTGCCGGCTCACTTTCAACTCGCTCAACCGACATGACAACGACTACCGAACGCGTGGACGGCGCCGCCCAGCATCTCGTCGCCGCCCGCCATGCCGGCATGCCCGGCCCGCTGCTGCCCGACGCCTTGCGTCCCGAGAACGTCGATACCGCGCTGGCGATCCAGCATCGCGTCGCCGATCTGCTCGGCGAAGCCATCGGCGGATGGAAATGCGCGCTGCCGCCGCCCGACCGCGTGATCGTCGCGCCGATCTTCGCGTCGACGATCCGCGAAGCCGATGCGCCGTATCGCGTCGTCGGCGGCCCGATCGTGCGGATCGAGCCGGAGATCGCGTTCGTGCTCGATCGCGACCTGCCCGCCCGCGCGCAGCCATACGATGAGAACGACGTACGTGCCGCGATCCGCGAAGTGCGCATCGTGCTCGAGGTGCTGGGTTGCCGTTACGCGGAGCCCGCACGCGCGTCGAAGTTCGAACTGCTCGCCGACGGGCAGTTCAACCAGGGATTGTGCGTGGGTCCCGTCGTGCCCGACGGATTGAACGTGCCGCTCGAGACGCTCGCGCTGTCGTTCGAGGGCGCACTGAATCGCACGATCGACGGCCGTCATCCGGACGGCGATCCGCTCAAGCCGCTCGTGTGGCTGGTCAATTTCCTCGCATCGCGCGGCGACGGCGCGCGTGCCGGCCAGATCGTGACGACCGGTTCGTATGCGGGCGCGATCGGCGTGCCGCTCGGCGATGCGCTGACGGTGCGCTTCGGCGAACTCGGCAGCCTGTCGGTGACGCTGACGGCCTGATGTCCGGCGGCGGGCGACGGGCCACGCAGTGCGTTTCGTCGCCCGCGCACAGTGAGGTGCCGGCATCGACGCGCTGAACGACTCACACCGGCCGGCACCCGTCACGCCTTCATCGCTCGCCCCGGCACGTCGCGCCATTTCCGCGAGCTCGCCGCATGTACGGCTCGCGGGCCGCTACGCCCGCGCTTCCACCTCGGCCAGTCGCGCCGGCAGCTGGTTCACGAGCGCATCGACGGCCGCACGCACCTTCAGCGGCAGGTGCGACCTATGCGGCCACACTGCATGGATCCCATAGGTCACGCCCGGCCGGTCAGCCAGCAGCTCGCGCAACGCGCCGCGGCGAATCTCGTCGCGAACCAGCCAGTAAGGCAGCCACGCGACACCGAGCCCCGCGACGGCCGCGTCGAGCACCGCGCGCAAGTCGTCGGAGAGCAGACGGGCCGCCGGTTGCAGTTCCTCCGTCCGGCCATCGACGACCACTTGCCAGCGATGCACCTGACCGTAATGCGTATAGGCCAGCGCCTTGTGCTGCGCGAGCGCGTCGACGGTCGCGGGTTCGCCGCAGCGTTCCAGATACGCCGGTGACGCACAAAAGGCCATCTTGTGCTCGCCGAGCGCACGCGCGACGAGGCCGCTGCTGTCGGGCAGCGCGCCGACCCGCACCGCCAGGTCGACACGCTCCTCGACGAGGTCGATCGTCCGGTCGCTGAACGACAGGTCGAGATCGAGTTCGGGATGCTCGCGCGCGAGCCCGATCAGGATCGGTGCGACGCACAAATGCCCGAACAGCGCCGGCATCGACACGCGCAGCCGCCCCTTCATCTGCCATTTGCCACTTTCGAGCAGCGCCTCGCCCGCATGGATTTCCTCCACCGCGCGCAGGCAGTATTCATAGAACAACGCGCCCTCGTTCGTCAGGCTCTGGCTGCGCGTCGTGCGCTGAAACAGCACGACGCCCAGCCGCGCCTCGAGTCGCGCGATGCTCTTGCCGACCGCGGAACGCGTGATGTGCAGCGTCTCGGCGGCCTGCGCGAAGTTGTCGGCTTCCGCCGCGGCAACGAACACGGCGATGCCGTTGAGGTTGTTTCCCATGCAATTGGATCCAAAAAATCTACATTAATGAGAAATCTTATCGCTTTTTGAGACAAAAAGTGGGTGATAGGATCGGCTTCATTCTTCATGCATGAACGGAGCAATCCAGATGGCCCGCATTCTCGTACTCAAGTCCAGCATCAACCGCGACCAGTCGCAAACCAACGCGCTGATCGACGCATACCTCGCCCAACGCAAGGCCAGCGGGCACGCGGACGACGTGGTCGTGCGCGATCTCGTCGATCTCGACCTGCCGGTGCTCGACGGCGAACTGTTCCATGCGCTGCGCGGCGCGGCGAATCCGGGCGAGCGTGCGCGGCAGGCGGTCGCGCTGTCCGACGAACTCGTCGCCGAGCTGAAGGGCAGCGACCTGCTGCTGATCGGCGCACCGATGTACAACCTCAACGTGCCGACCCAGTTGAAGAACTGGTTCGACCTGGTGGCACGCGCACACGTGACGTTCCGCTACACGGACACCTATCCGATGGGGCTCGTCGAAAGCGTCGACGCGATCGTGTTCAGTTCGCGCGGCGGCGTGCACGTCGACCAGGCGACCGATGCCGTCACGCCGTACCTGCGTGCCGTGCTGGGCCTGATGGGCATCCATCAAGTCCGGTTCGTCTACGCGGAAGGGCTTGACATGAAGCCGCACGGCTTCGAAGCGGGGTTGGCGAACGCGCGCAAGCAGATCGACGCGCTGCACGCGTAACGCGCGGCGGGTACGGCGGGCGCCACGCGAACGGCAGCTTCGCCGCGACACACGCTGCAGCATCCGGGCACTGCGTGATACCGTTGCACATCGCCCGTCACGCGCGAACCGCGTGCCACTCCCGTCATTCGCCATGCCGCCGACACCGTTGCCTGCCCTGCTGGACGAAGTCCTGAGAACCGTCGATCGCCGCTACCGGCTGCCGCCGTTCGTGCGCGCATCGTCGCTGACCGACGCCGCGAACCCGGCCGCCGTCATCGCCGTCGTGATCGAGGAAGCGCGCCGGATGCAGGCCGACGGCCTCACGCCCGCCCCGGCGTTGCAACGCCGCTTCATCGACGCGCTCGCGCGGATGATCGGCGACGCGACGGACGCACAATCCGGCGATCCCGCATTCCAGGCCGCGGTGCTTCGACATGGTGCCGCGGCCGTGCGCGAATATGCATCGCTCGCCGCGCATGCCGAGCAGGATCGGCGCACGCTGCGCTCGGCCGTCAACACGATCGCGCATCCGGCCCGGCTCGAACGACGTGCGCAGGCATGGCAACGCGAGCCGCTCGCACGACTGCATGCGGCCGCGGCCGCCGCATCGTGGGACGATCTCGATGCCACGCTGCGTCACCTGCTCGCGCAACCGGAGATGGCGACCGATCCCGCGTTCGAACAGGACATCGCCAAACTGAAGGACAGCACCGCGCTCGCCCGGCTGCAGCGTCTCGATGCACTGTCACCGGATCCGGACGTCCAGCGGTATCGCACGCTGTGGAGCCGCCAGGGTCCGCTCGAAGGCAGCGCGCTCGCCGTCGCGCAAGGCGTCTCGTCGCAACAGCGGGGCGCGGCCGTCGAAGCGCTGGCCGCGCAGGCGCTCGACGCCCTGGCCGCGCAGCTCGATGCGAGCGACGCGCACCGCACGTATCGCGTGGTCACGTCGATGCGCGTGCCGGCCTCGATACCCGGCAAGCACGATCGCGCGAAAACCGAGTGGGATGCGGTGCTGCTCGAGCGCGCGCGGGGCGACGATCCGTCCGCCGCGTGGCACGTCCTGTTTCTCGTCGAAGCGAAAGCATCCGCGGATGCCGCGACCACCGACCTGCCGCGCCTGCTGCGCGGCCTGAACCTGCTCGCGCAAGCCGATCCGGACACCGTCTATGCGTTCGAGACGCGCGAAGGCGCGGTACGCCTGCACGGTGCGTCGCTGCACGCTTTGACGATCGACGACGCGGCATTGCAGCGCGAGGTGCTGTATTGCTGCGATGCATCGGCAGATCCCGCGCCGCGCCTGCTGGGTGCCGCGAGCCGGATGCAGCTGCTGTCGGCGCCGGCGAGTCTTGAATATGCGAGCGCGCTAGCACGGCACGCGGATGCCGATCCGCACTGCCTCGGCGTCGTGTGGCAAGCGCTGCTGGAACTGCCGTCGTGGCGCGCGGTGCTGCATCAGTACGAATCGCTGCGCCAGGTTCGAGCGCTGATGGTGGGCGTCGACGATCTGATGGCCGCGATCGAAGGCGATGTCGGCGACAGCGCCGCAAACGATGCGTGATGCGTGACGCGTGCGGTGCGGTCCGGCCGCACGCGCGACGCCGCCGGCGCATCGGCTCGGTGGCAAGACGACGCGATGTCCTCGCGCTGCACAACGCACAGGATGCCGAAGCAAATCGGAGTCGAAGCGGCCGGCGTGACCGGCCTGCACGGCGCAGCCCGCGAAAGCGGGCATGCGCCGTTAGCATTACGACTGGATGAAGGCCAGCAGATCGGCGTTCAGCACGTCGGCATTGACCGTCAGCATCCCGTGCGAATAGCCCGGATACGTCTTCAGCGAGCCATTCTTCAGCAGCTTGACCGCCTTCAGCGCCGAGTCCGCGATCGGCACGATCTGGTCGTCTTCGCCGTGCAGCACGAGCGTCGGCACCGAGATCGAGCGCAGGTCTTCGGTCTGGTCCGTTTCCGAGAACGCCTTGATGCCTTCGTAGTGCGCCTTCGCGCCGCCGATCATGCCCTGGCGCCACCAGTTCTGGATCACGCCCTGGTGCACCATCGCGCCCGGCCGGTTGAAGCCGTAGAACGGACCCGACGGCACGTCCAGGAAGAACTGCGCGCGGTTGTCGGCGAGCGCCTTGCGGAAGCCGTCGAACACCTCGAGCGGCAAGCCTTCCGGGTTCGCGTCCGTCTTCAGCATCAGCGGCGGCACCGCGCTGACCAGCACCGCCTTCGCGATGCGTCCGGCCGGCTCGCCGTGGCGGGCCACGTAGCGCGCGACTTCGCCACCGCCGGTCGAGTGACCGATATGCACCGCGTTGCGCAGGTCGAGCGCTTCGGCCACGGCGAACGCGTCCGCCGCGTAGTGATCCATGTCGTGGCCGTCGGAAACCTGCGCCGAGCGGCCGTGGCCGCGACGGTCGTGCGCGACCACGCGATAGCCCTTCTGAACGAAGAACAGCAGCTGGGCATCCCAGTCGTCGGAAGACAGCGGCCAGCCATGGTGGAACACGATCGGCTGCGCATCCTTCGGGCCCCAGTCCTTGTAGAAGATGTCGACGTTGTCCTTCGTGGTGATGTACGGCATGGCTGCAGGCTCCTTTGAGGTAGGTGAACATCACGTGCCGGCCGGCCACCCGGGCGGGTGTCGGTCACGAACTGCGGCGCGGTGGCACACCGCGTCGGTCGACGCAGCACCCCAGTGTTGTAGCGGAAAACCGCGACCGTGTCATGAAGCCAATTACATACCGGCATGCATCGGCCTCCGGTGGGCAACGGCGCCCGCAGGCGTGACTGTCAACGCCACTCGCCGTGTGACGCGTCACGCACCGCCGATCGCGCGTCAACCGTCCGTCGACACGGTTACCGCCTCCCACGTGCGAATTTCGTCTTCCAGCGCCGACCATTTGGCGCGCACGAGCCGAAGCGCATCGCTGCCGAGCAGCAGATGCGCCGGCGGACGATCCGCCGCGATGACCGCCAGCATCGCGCGTGCCGCCTTCGCCGGATCGCCCGATTGCCGGCCGTTTTTCTCCTCGCGTGCCTGGCGGATCGGATCGAAGAGCGCGTCGTAATCGGCGATCGAACGCGGCGTTCGCGTCATCGAACGGCCGGCCCAGTCGGTTCGGAACGAGCCCGGCGCCACCGCCGTCACCGCGATGCCGAACGGCTCGAGCTCCTTGCCGAGCGTCTCGGAAATCCCTTCCAGCGCGAACTTGCTGCCGCAGTAATAGGCAATGCCGGGCATCGTGATGTGGCCGCCCATCGACGTGATGTTCAGGATGCGGCCGTGCCGGCGCTCGCGCATGAACGGCACGACGGCCTTCATCATCGCGACGGCGCCGAACACGTTCACGTCGAACTGCCGGCGCATCTCCGACAGCGGCGACTCCTCCATGATGCCTTCGTGCCCGTAGCCGGCATTGTTCACCAGCACGTCGACGGGCCCGGTGCTCGCCTCGATTTCCGCGACGACGCCGTCGATGCGCTCGAAGTCGGTCACGTCGAGCACGCGCCCGATGGCCGCACGCGGGGACCGCGCCTCGAACGCCCGTTTTGCCGCTTCGCTTCTCACGGTGCCGACCACCGTATGACCCGCGGCCAGTGCCGCTTGCGCGAGCGCACGGCCGAAGCCGCTGCTGACGCCGGTGATGAGCATGATGTTGCCGGATGCCATGTGAGCTTCTCCCGAATGTCGATCGAAGCATGCATGCTAGTCTGACGAACCACGTCGAATAAGCCCGATTCCGCTGAATTTCTTGCCTGAAACTATGAGCGACGCACCCTCCTCGCCCCGCTCGCCGTCGCTGCCTGCGCGCGGCCGCAAACGCCTGATCGCGTTGCTGCATGCGTTGGCGCCGGACGAAGGCTACAACCTGACCGCGCTGCCGAGCGTGCGCATCCTGCGTTCGAACCGCGCGCTATCCCGCACGCCGGTGCTGTACGACCCGGGCATCGTAATCGTGTGCCAGGGCAGCAAGCGCGGCTATTTCGGCGGCGAACGCTATCTGTACGACGAGGATCACTACCTGGCCGTATCGGTGCCCGTACCGTTCAGCATGGAAACCGACGCAACGGCGGAGCGCCCGCTGCTCGCGCTGTATCTGCACCTCGATTTCCCGATGGCCGCCGAACTGGCCGCGCAGATCGATCGCGAGGGAATCGCCGAACCCGTGCAGGCGCCGAAAAGCATGATGTCGACGCCGATGGACGATGCGATGCACGCGACCGTGCTGCGTTTCGTCGAGGCGATGCAACGCCCGCTCGAAGCGGCGGTGCTCGGCCCCGGGTTGCTGCGCGAACTGTATTTCCGCGTGCTCACCGGCGCGCAGGGCGGCGCGATGAGGAACGCGCTGGCGATGCGTGGACAGTTCGGCCGGATCGGCCGTTCGCTGCGCATGATCCATGCCGACTACGCACAGTCGCTCGACGTGACGCAACTGGCCGCGGAAGCCGGCATGAGCGTGCCGAGCTTCCACGCCCACTTCAAGGCGATCACGCAGGTGCGCCGATGCAGTACCTGAAGTCGACGCGGCTGCATCAGGCGCGCCTGTTGATGGTGCGTCAGGACCTGACCGCGGAGGCGGCCGGCCATGCGGTCGGTTATGCGAGCGCGTCGCAGTTCAGCCGGGAATTCAAACGGCTGTTCGGCCAGACGCCCGCGCAGGAAACGAAGCGCATGCGCGCGCAGTTCGCGATTCCGGCGGCGTTCGACGATGCGGTGTTCGTGTCGTCGCACTGAATGGCTGAGCCGCGCGCGGCGTCGCGCACCAGACCCGCCAGCGACTTCAGGGTGAGCGCGGTCACGCTCCGGATGTCCTGCGTCTGGTTCACCCAGTACCGGGGGCCAGCGCGTTCCCCGTCACGGTATTGCCGCGGCAGATCGGGGATTCAGCAGCGCCATGTCTTCCTCCGGCCTGACTGATTCGGCAAGCGTCGTGCGTTGCATGGGCACGGCGGCGGCGTGATCGAATCGAATGATTCCGGATTCTCGGGCGACCGCGTGCTCCGGCGAAAAAATATCCGCGATCGTTGCGTAATCGAGAATGCCCGGGCCGGATCGCCGTCGACGAATCGGACAGACCCGATGATGCATGAAAACTGAAATTCCGATCGGTCGCGCATCGATCGGCGCGATGCGTCCGGCAGAATACGGAATCGCGCCGAAGCAGCCCGACACGCTGTCGACGCTCGCGCGTCCCGACCGGCAAGACCCACCTACGCGAGATCCCGATGACACAGTACGCGTTCCGCCTGCTCAACGTATTCGCCGAATCCACGTTCGGCGGCAACCCGCTCTGCGTGTTCGAGGATGCGCGCGGCATGGACGACGCGACCATGCAGGCACTGGCCGTGCAGTTCAACCTGTCGGAAACGACCTTCGTGCTGCCGTCGGAGTGTGCGCGTGCACGCGTGCGCATCTTCACGCCCGGCCATGAAATGGCGTTCGCGGGCCATCCGACGCTCGGCACCGCGCATGTCGTGCGCGACCTGCTGAATGTCGGCAACGAGTTCTCGCTCGAATTCAAGGCCGGCGTGGTCGACGTCAAGGCCAGCGACGACGTGTGGACGTTCACCGCGCCGCACGCCGGCGTGCCGAAAACGGCACCCTGTGCATTGTCCGATGCCGAAACGGCCGCCATGCTGGGACTGACGCAGGACGACTTGCTCGCGCCGCCGCGCTGGGTCGATACCGGCGCCGATCAGCTGCTGGTCGCCGTCAACGACCCGGCTGCCGTGCGCCGCGCCCGGCCCGACAGCGCCTGCCTGGATATCTGGCCGACCAGCAGCCTCGGCCGCAAGACCGCCTACGTGTTCGCGTTCGACGCGAATCGCCCCGGGAAAGTGGTCTCCCGCTATTTCTTTGCGAAACAGGGCGGCGGGATTCTTGAAGACCCGGGTACCGGGTCGGCCTGCGCGAATCTCGGCGGCTGGCTGCTTGCAGCCGGCCATCCGCTGCCCGCCGCGTTTCAGGTCGAACAAGGCGAAGCCGTCGGCCGGCCTTGCCTGCTTCGGTTGTCGGTCAGCGAGCACGGCTCGATCGGCGTCGGCGGCCGCGTGGTGGCACTCGGGCGCGGGGTCGTCGACGTGTAGCGGCGGCGCGCCCGATCTTTCACACCGTCCCTCATGCAGCGTCAGCCTCGGCCTGAGCACGGTCGTCGGGGACGACGGATGCCCTCGCAGCAGCCTCATCGGCGATGTCGCGTTCGTCACAAACCGATGTGAGAAGATCAACTTTCCGTGTACCTTTTCGGCACACGATCCGTGGAGTCTCGACACATGCCGCTTTCCAACGCCCAGCTCGCCCAAACCATCGATCACACGCTGCTCGCGCCCGACGCGAGCGACGCACAGATCCGCGAACTCTGCCGCCAGGCGGCCGAGCATCGCTTCTATTCGGTCTGCGTGAATTCGGCGAATGTGCCGCTCGCCGCGCGCGAGCTGGCCGACACCGGCGTGCTCGTGTGTGCGGTGGTCGGTTTCCCGCTCGGCGCGGGCCTGTCCGCCGCGAAGGCGTTCGAAGCGTCGGCCGCGATCGCGGCGGGCGCGCGCGAGATCGACATGGTGATCAACCTCGGCGCGCTGAAGAGCGGCCGCGCCGACGACGTGAAGGCCGACATCGACGCGGTGCACCGCGCCTGCGGCACGGTGCCCCTCAAGGTGATCCTCGAAACGGGGTTGCTGACCGACGACGAGAAGGTGCGCGTGTGCGAGATGTGCCGCGACCTCGGCGTCGCGTTCGTGAAGACGTCGACCGGCTTCGGGCACGGCGGCGCGACACTCGAGGACGTCGCGCTGATGCGCCGCACGGTCGGCCCCGTGCTCGGCGTGAAGGCATCGGGCGGCGTGCGCGACCGCGCCACCGCGCTTGCGATGCTCGAGGCCGGCGCGACGCGGCTCGGCACGAGTTCCGGCGTGGCGATCGTCACCGACCAGGGCGGCACCGACGCGGCGTACTGACCGGTGGCGGGCCGGCTGGCCGCGCATCGGCGCGCAGCCAGCCGACGCCGGACAGTTCGGCACGCCTCCCCCGCCAGGCGGCATGCCGGTTGCGATGCACCGCTCGGTCACCACGCACGACCGATCGCGGCAACCCTCATTGCGTCGGGTCTTTCAACTCGATCAGCAGATCTTTCGCCGCCACCCGATCACCCGGCTTCACATGCACGGCCGCGATCTCGCAGTCGCGCTCCGCCGCGATGTGCGTTTCCATCTTCATCGCCTCGAGCGCGATCAGCGTCGTGCCGGCCGACACACGCTGCCCCGGTTGCACGGCCACCGTCACGACCGAGCCCGGCATCGGCGCGGCCACGTGCAGCGGATTCGCCGGGTCGGCACGCTGCAGGCCATGACGCTCCTTGCCCGCCTGCACGACGCTCTTCTGCTCGACCAGCGCCGAACGCGACTGGCCGTTCAGCTCGAACAGCACTTTCACGATGCCGTCCTGCGCATCGGCGTGCTGGCCCTGCAGCGACACGAGCAGCGTCTTGCCCGGCTCGATGTCGATCGCCACTTCCTCCTGCGGCTGCAGTCCGTACAGGAACGCCGGCGTCGGCACGACCGACGTGTCGCTATACGCGCGAACGTGCGCGTAATAGTCGACCGTCTGTTTCGGATACATCAGGTAGGACGCGAGTTGCCGGTCGTCGAGCGGCTGCTCGCAGGCGGCCTCGGCCTGCTTGCGCACCGCATCGAGATCGACCGGCGGAATCTGGTCGCCGGGACGATACGGCGCCGGCGGCTCGCTCTTGAGCACCTTGCGCGACAGGTCCGCCGGGAAGCCGTCGGGCGGGAAGCCCAGCTCGCCCTTGAACAGCGACACGACCGACTCGGGGAACGCGATGTCCTTGTCCGGGTTGCGCACGTCGTCCACGGCGAGGTCGTTCGCGACCATCATCAGCGCCATGTCGCCGACCACCTTCGACGTCGGCGTGACCTTGACGATGTCGCCGAACAGGCGGTTCACGTCCGCATACGCGCGCGACACCTCGGTCCAGCGGTGATCGATGCCGAGCGAGCGCGCCTGTTCGCGCAGGTTCGTGTACTGGCCGCCGGGCATCTCGTGGCGGTAGACGTCGGCCGTACCCGCGCGGATCTCCGATTCGAACGGCGCGTAATACCGGCGCACGCCTTCCCAGTACATCGACGCTTCGTGCAGGCGGTCCTGGTCCAGCCCCGGATCGCGCTCGCCGCCGGCCAGCGCCGCCGCGATGCTCGACAGGTTCGGCTGCGACGTGAGCCCGCTCATCGCGTCGAGCGCGCCGTCCACCGCATCGCAGCCCGCACCGACTGCCGCGAGCACCGACGCCGCGGCGATCCCGCTCGTGTCGTGCGTATGGAAATGCACGGGCAGCCCGGTTTCTTCCTTGAGCGCCTTCACAAGTGTGGCGACCGCCTGAGGGCGGCAGATGCCGGCCATGTCCTTGATGCCGAGCACGTGCACGCCGGCCTGCTGCAGCTCGCGTGCGATGCCGACGTAGTATTTGAGGTCGTACTTCGAACGTGACGTGTCGAACAGGTCACCGGTGTAGCAGATCGCGCCTTCGCACAGCATCCCGCTCTCGCCGACCGCATCGATCGCCACACGCATGTTGCGCACCCAGTTCAGCGAGTCGAACACGCGGAACACGTCGACGCCCGCGCTCGCGGCCTGCTGCACGAAGAAACGCACGACGTTGTCCGCGTAGTTCGTGTAGCCGACCGCGTTCGAGCCGCGCAGCAGCATCTGGAACAGGATGTTCGGCACGCGTTCGCGCAGCAGCGCAAGGCGTTCCCACGGGTCTTCCTTCAGGAAGCGCAGCGCGACATCGAAGGTCGCGCCGCCCCAGCATTCGAGCGAGAACAGCTGCGACAGCTCGCGCGCGTAGAACGGCGCGATCGGCAGCATGTCGGCGGTGCGCATGCGCGTCGCGAACAGCGACTGGTGCGCGTCACGCATCGTCGTGTCGGTCAGCAGCACCTGCTTTTGGTCCAGCATCCAGGTCGCGAATTTCTCGGGGCCGAGCTCGCGCAAGCGATCGCGTGTGCCGGCCGGAATTGGCATCGCCGTATCGACCTTCGGCAGCACGGGCTTCGACAACGGCAATGCCGGCAGCGTGCGGCCGCTCATCTCGGCGTTCCCATTCACGTTCAGCTCGCCGAGATAGCGCAACAGCTTCGTCGCGCGATCGCCGCGCTTCGCGAATTCGAGCAGTTCCGGGGTCTTGTCGATGAAGCGCGTCGTCACGTCGCCCGCGATGAAGGCCGGGTGATTGATCACGTTCTCGAGGAACTGCAGGTTCGACGTGACGCCGCGAATCCGGAACTCGCGCAGCGCGCGATCCATCCGGTGGATCGATTCGGCGGCCGTCGGCGCCCAGGTCGTCACCTTGACGAGCAGCGAGTCGTAGTACGGCGTGATCACCGCGCCGCCGTATGCAGTGCCGGCGTCGAGGCGCACGCCGAAGCCCGCCGCGCTGCGGTACGCGGTGAGCCGCCCATAGTCGGGCAGGAAGTCGTTCTCCGGGTCCTCGGTCGTGATCCGGCATTGCAATGCATTGCCGTTCAGCGGAATCGCCTGCTGAGCGGGCACGCCGGCCGCACGTTCGACGATCGCGCCGTCGCCGTTCACGACGTCCTCCGCAAGCCCGATCCGGCCACCTTCCGTGATGCGGATCTGCGCCTTCACGATGTCGATGCCGGTGATCATCTCGGTCACCGTGTGCTCGACCTGGATGCGCGGGTTCACCTCGATGAAGTAGAACTGGCCGGTGTCGGCATCCATCAGGAATTCGACGGTGCCCGCGTGCGTATAACCGACCGCGCGCATCAGGCGCAGCGCGGATTCGCACAGCGCCTGCCGGCCTGCGTCGTCAAGATACGGCGCCGGCGCGCGCTCGACCACCTTCTGGTTGCGCCGCTGCACCGTGCAGTCGCGCTCGTACAAATGCACGACCGTGCCGTGCAGGTCACCGAGTATCTGTACCTCGACGTGCCGCGCGTTGCGCACGAGTTTCTCGACGTACACCTCGTCGTTGCCGAACGCGGCAAGCGCCTCGCGACGCGCGACCGGCAGCAGGGTTTCGAGGTCCTGATCGTTTTCCAGTACGCGCATCCCGCGCCCGCCGCCGCCCCAGCTCGCCTTGAGCATCAGCGGATAGCCGACTTCCGCGGCCAGCGCCTTGCAGGCGTCGAGGTCGTCCGGCAGCGGCGAGGTCGCCGGCATCACGGGCACGCCGGCCGCGATCGCCGCATTGCGCGCGGCCACCTTGTTGCCGAGCGTGCGCATCAGGTCCGGTGACGGACCGATCCAGCGAATGCCGGCATCGATCACCGCCTGCGCGAAATCGGGGTTCTCCGACAGGAAGCCGTAGCCGGGGTGGATCGCGTCGACCTTCGCCTGCCGCGCGACGCGCAGGATGTCGTCGATGTCGAGATACGCGGCGAGCGGCTTCTTGCCTTCGCCGATCAGGTAGCTCTCGTCCGCCTTGAAGCGGTGCAGCGCAAGGCGGTCTTCCTTCGAATACACCGCGACCGTACGCATGTTCAGTTCGGCGGCGGCACGCATCACGCGAATCGAGATTTCCGAGCGGTTCGCGATCAGGATGGACTGGATGGGGGTAGGCGTCACGGCGGCCATGGAAAGTGAATGGTTGAATTGAGCTCGCCGACGCGCCGTCCTCCACCCGCCTGCTTCGCTGGGCGGCGTGCGGATTCGCGCGTCGGTCATTCGAGGTTGCATCGTCCCTGGCTTTCGCCAGTCGACATGTTCGCCAGATCGCCGGATGGCCGCTATCGACATCGCGACGACGAATAGCATCCAGCCGACCAGCGGGAAATAAGGGACCGGCTCGCAGGTCGATCATCGATCGTCGTCGGTCGAACCACGGGGCGATCCCGTGGCACGACCTGCGTTCGCGACAGGATCAATCGCGGTGATCGAAAAGTGGTGCGTGATCCATCCAGTCGTAGCCCGCCGTTCCCTTTGCCCATGCCCAGTTCGTATCGGGTCGTCGTTCACCGGACGATTCGCGCGTCGTCGCGGATCGATCTGCGTCCGCCTCGCGCTCCGGCGCTACGCAGCGCGCGTCGTTGCCCGGTACCGTGTTTCGTTTACCGCTGCCAGTCATTGCATTCACCTTACGATTGAAAAGCGAGTCGCCTCTCGAACTGTCCGCTTCGTTTCATCAGGAAAGACCGGTCAGACGAGAGGACATCGAGCATGTCGTCCGGTTAACGCAAAAAGCAGGCCACGTTCGATATCGAACGGACAGCGTTGATGGTCGGGGACCGGACGCGAAGCGCGGCGCCATATCGGCTCAGATATGGAATCGAAGTTTCAATTCTGAAATCCTGCGCGCCGGGACGGATCGACTCCGATCCTCTCTCGGCGCGTCCAACCGGCGTCAGACTCCATGTGCGCTCAACCGCGCCGAATACCAGCGTGAGAACCGATCGACGTAAGCCTCGGTGAACGGCGAAAACACACCCGGCGCATACGCGGGGTCCTGCGTGCCCGCGTGCGTGATCTCGACGAGGTGCTTGTCCTGCGTATTCGTCGCGACCCATACCTCGGTCAGATCCGACAGTGTGTAATCGACGCCCTCGACCGCGTCGGCATGGACGAGCCATTTCGTGCGCACGAGCGTCTTGTCCGGTGCGAGCGGGATGATGTACGAGATCACCGCGTGGTCGCTCATCACGTGGGTCCACGAATTGTGCGTCCACAGATGCATATCGCCGAGATCGCGCCGCTCCAGCTCGCCGAACAGCTTCGTGCTCGCCACCTTCGTGCTCATCGTCTGCGATTCCCCCTCGCCGGCGATCACGAGCTGCTGCGTCCTGAACTGCGTGACGGCATCCTCGTCGAGCCATTCGACGGTCGAGCCGACGAAGCCTTCACGCTCCCAGTTCGCCTGGCAGGTGGCATTGCGCGCCTGGTATTCCTCGAACGCCTGACGCTGTTCTTCCGTGAGGTTTTCCGGGCAGATGCCGAAATCCTCGGGCAGGAACGAAGCGGTCAGCTCCGGATGAGTGCCAGCGCAGTGGTAGCACTCGCGGTTGTTCTCGATCACCAGCTTCCAGTTGCCGTTCTCGACGATCTCCTGCTCGAACGCGATCTTCGTATGCCGCAGGTCGTACGGCGCGAAGCGTGGCGCCATCGTCTCCTCGAGCTTCGAGATATCTTCGGGTGCATCGTCGTCGAGACATACGAAGATGTGCGTGCCGATGATCCGGGTCTTCACCGGAATCAGGCTGCGGCACTTCGTGTCGAAATCCTTGCCCATGTGCGTCGCGTGGCGCAGTGTGCCATCGAGATCGTAGGTCCATTGATGATAAGGACATACGAGCATTCCGACGGTCGACTTCCCGGCCTCCTTAAGGCGCGCGCCGCGGTGGCGGCACACGTTCCGGTGGGCACGGATGTTCTCGTCGTCGTCGCGCACGATGAGGATCGACGACTTTCCGATGTCGACGGTCGACACGTCGCCGGGCTCCGGAACGTCGGCGGTCACGCCGACCAGGATCCAGTGCTTCCGGAAGAAGACTTCGACATCCGTTTCGAATACGTCCTGACGGCCGAACAGCTCACCGGGCATCCCGTGGCCCGATTGGCGGCCGCGGACCAGCTCGCCATGCGTCTTGACTTGTACTTCGGACATCGTCTTTCTCCAATCCGGTGTTGATGGAATCGCGCGGCTTCGAATGTTCCGCGTCGATTTCAGTATTGGATTGCCGAAAAGGAGCATCAACGCGCTTTATTTTCGTTCTGGCATTACCTTGCGTCATGCGAATCGGGTGTGCGGAAAAGTGCCGGGGAAATCCGGTCACCGAGCCGGGTCAGCGCTGCCCGCCGTCGGCCCGCAGCCAGTCGACGAGGCCGCCGATCGCCGGCGTGATCCTCTTTCCGTGCGGCACCACGATGTAGTAGGCGTCCGTCATCTGCAGGGATGCCACCGGCAATCGCACCAGTTCCCCAGCGTCGAGCAGGTCATGAACGAGCCGCCCCCAGCCGAGCGCGACACCATGACCGTAGCGCGCGGCGTCGATCGCATCGGTGTACAGGCTGCAGCGCAGCGCGTAATTCAGGCGGTCGGGCCGGAAGCCGACGGCATGGAACCACGCCTCCCACCCCATCCAGCCCTCCGATGTCGAATCGGACTCCACCAGCGCGACGGCGGCGAGTTCCGTCAGCGATTCCGGCGTGCCGTGCTGCCGCAGCCAGGCCGGCGAGCAGACGGGAAATACTTCCTCGTCGAACAGCAGGATCGCGGTGCCACCGGCCCAGCGACCATTCCCGTAGCGCACCGCGATATCGATTTCGTTGTGTCGAAGATCGGCGGTAAACATCAGCGTCGCGAGACGCAGTTGCCGTTCGGGCTGCGCGGTCTTCAACGCGGCAAGCCGCGGCAGCAGGCAGAAATGCGAGAACGCGGAGGTCGCCGCGAGGACGAGTTCCTGCCGGATCGGGCCGCTCGTCAGGCGATCGAACACGCCGGCGATCTTCTGCATCGACTCGGCGACCACCCGGTACAGCGCCTCCCCCTCTTCGGTCAGCGCGATCGAGCGATGCAGCCGATGGAACAGGCGCGTGCCGAGCACTTCCTCGAGGAACCTGATCTGCCGGCTCACCGCGGCCTGCGTGACGCCGAGCTCGTGCGCGGCCAGCGTGAAGCTGCCGAGGCGGGCAACCGCCTCGAATTCGACGAGTGCGGTCACGGACGGGATCAGACGACGATAACCTTTGGGCGATGACAACGCAGCTTTCATCTGACGAACGCGCGATGCGGGGCGGCGTGCTATTGAGCGATCTCGACGCCGGCATCGAGCCAGCCGCGCATCATCACGCCGACCTCGTCGCCGAGCCACTTCCGGAACAGCCGGTATTCCTCGCGCGGCTGCGCATTCCGGTGGGTGATCAGATAGTGATGGCGATCGCGAAACACCAGCACGTCCTGCACCGGCCGCATCAGGATGCCCTGGTCGATCTGACGGTGCACGAGGTGGTGCCAGCCCAGCAGCGTGCCCTCGCCGGCTTCGGCCTGCGCGACGAGCAGCCGGTAGTCGTTGCTTTCCAGATACTTGTTCCCGGTCAGCATGTCGGTGCCGTCGCTCTGTTGGAACCAGTTGCGCCACACGCGCCAGTCCACGTGCTCGCAGACCTGCGCGCGGCCGAGCATCGACAGGTTCAGGGTCGGGCTCGAAAGCAGGTCGAGCGGCTTCAGCGACCGGCCGTGAAAATGCCGCTCGTGAAACGACGGGCTGCACACCGGATACACGATGTCGTGAAACAGCGGCTCGGCCTCGAACTCGGGCTCGCGCGGCGGGTTCTTCGTGATGATCACGTCGGGCTCGATGAGCCCGTCGAGTTCCATGAAGTGCTCGGTGACGATCACGTTCAGCCGGATATCCGGAAACCGCTCGCGAAACGCGGGCAGCCGCGACGACAGCCACAGCGCCGAGAACGTATGCGACACGCAGACCATCAACGCATGCTTGTCGGTCCGGCGCACGGCCTCCGCCGCCTCGGCGATGTTCATGATCGACAGGTACGACGCGTTGTAGAGGACGCGCCCCGCATCCGTCAGCGCGATATGCCGGCCGGTTCGCTCGAACAGCGCGACGTCGAGCGAATCCTCGAGCTCCTTGATCTGCCGGCTGATCGCGGCCTGCGTCACGCAAAGCACCTCGGCCGCTTGAGTGAAGCTCTCGTAGCGCGCCGCCGTCACGAAACACCGCAGCGCGCGAAGCGACGGCATCTGCGCGAGGAGTCGGTCTGCAAACAATTGCTTCTTCAACATGGCGTTCACTCTCAAAAACGGAGGTCGGACGCAGCGTCGACGCATTCGTCGACGACCGTCCCCATCGGCTGCCCGCGGACAGTTTCATCGCAAGCCTTTCGATTGTCTGAATATTACGGCTCGCGAGTCGGCCGGGCAGCGTTGCGATGACGCCATTCTCGATCGATCGTGCACTGCGTCGCCATTATCGGAAGCGATGACGGGGACTGCAAGGCGCACGGCGGATCGGCATGTTCGTCGGCCCCGCCGCGCGGCCCGCGCGTGCACTCAGTCCAGCTTCAGCCAGGTGGTCTTCAGCTCGCAATATTGATCGTGCGCGTACACGGATTTGTCGCGTCCGCCGAAACCCGACTGCTTGAAGCCGCCGAACGGCGTCGACAGGTCGCCTTCGCCGAAGCAGTTCACGGTGACGGTTCCGGCACGAATCCGCGCGGCGACCTTGTGCGCGCTGTTCACGTTGTCGGTCCACAGCGACGCGGCCAGCCCATAGCACGTGTCGTTCGCGATCCGCACCGCATCGTCGACGTCGTCGTATTCGATGAAGCACACGACCGGCCCGAACACCTCGTCGCGCGCGATGCTCATCTCCGGCGTCACCTGATCGAAGATCGTCGGCTCGACGAACCAGCCGCCCGTCTCCGCGAGGATCGCGCGCCCGCCGCACACCACGCGCGCGCCTTCCGCCTTCGCCTGTTCGATATGGCCGAGCACCTTCTCGTAATGCTTCTGCTCGATCAGCGCGCCGAGCTTCACGTCCGGGTCGAGCGGATCGCCGGTCTTCCACCCGGCGAGCACCGCCTCGACCTTCTCCAGCAGTTCCGCCTTCCGGCTCGCCGGAACGATGATCCGCGAGCCGGCGCTGCAGTTCTCGCCCATGTTCCAGAACGCGGCCGCGACCGCCTGCTCGGCCACCGCGTCAAGGTTCGCGACGTCCGGCAGGATGACCTGCGGATTCTTGCCGCCGCATTCGAGCACGACGCGCTTCAGGTTCGTATCGGCCGAGTAGTGCAGGAACCGCTTGCCGGTGGCCGTCGAGCCGGTGAACGCGACGAGATCGACGTCCCGGTGGCGGCCGATCGCCTCGCCGGCCTCGCCGCCGAACCCGGTGACGACGCTGAACACGCCCGGCGGCACGCCCGCTTCGAGCGCGAGATCGGCGATCCGCAGCGTCGACAGCGACGTCTGTTCGGCCGGCTTCACGACCACGCTGTTGCCGACCGACAGCGCGGGGCCGATCTTCCACGCGAGCATCAGTGCCGGGAAATTCCACGGCAGCACCGCGCCGACGACGCCGATCGGCTCGCGCGTGATCATGCTCACCACGCCCGCACCGGACGGCGACAACGCGTCGTAGCGCTTGTCGGTCACCTCCGCGTGCCAGCGAATGCACGCGGCCGACTCGGGAATGTCGAGCCCCAGGCATTCGCCGATCGGCTTGCCGGCTTCCAGCGCTTCGAGCAGCGCGAGTTCCTCGGCATGCTCGTCGATCAGTTGCGCGACCCGCAGCAATACCGCCTTGCGGTGCGCGGGCGCGGCCTTCGACCAGACGCCGGATTCGAACGCGTCGCGCGCGGCCGCGACCGCGCGGTCGACGTCGCGTTCGCCGCATCGCGCGACCTCGGCGAGCACCTCGCCGGAGGCGGGGTTGAGCGTCGCGAACGTCTCGCCCGACGCCGACGCGCCGCGCTGCCCCGCGATGAACGCGCGACCGTCGAGCGACAACGCGTTCGCTTTCTGCTTCCAATCCTGATGGGTCGTCATGTTGTTTCCTCAATAATCAAAGCTCGGCACCGGCCGAGAATTCCTTGGCCCAGATTGTCGCCGACACGGCCAGGTCGACGATCGGTCGAACCGGCAGCGGGCGCGGATGCGGCTGCTTGAGCAACTGCTGCACGAGGCTGTTCGATTCGCCGAGCGCATATTCGGCAATCAGCTTGCCGGAGGCCGACCCGCGGCTCAGGCCGAGGCCATTGCAGCCGATCGCCTCGTAGAGGCCGTCGTCGCGCCTGCCGAACAGCGCACCGTTGTTCGCGGACAGGCACAGCGGCCCGCCCCACGTATATTCGAGCTCGACGCCGCCGAGCATCGGGAAGCGTCGCTCGAACGAGCGTTGATGCAGATGCCGGGACTTCGCGAGATCGGCCTGCGATATCTTCACGTCCGGCCGGAACGCGAAATGGTTGCGCACGCAAATGCGATTCGTGATCAGACGCCGCACCGTCGTGCCCATCGGATCGGCCGGAATCAGCGCCCACGACCGCGTGCCGCCGAGTTTCGCCACTTCGTCGGGGTTCATCGGGCGCGTGAGCGACGCGAACGTATAGACGGGCAGCAAGCCGTTCGAATGCATGCCGAAGGTCGCCGCGTATGCGTTCGTGCACAGGATCACCTGCTTCGCGACGATCGTGCCGCCGGCGAAATGCAGCACGCGCGTGTCGCCGCGCGGTTCGATCCGCGTCACCGGGCTGAGTTCGAACACCGTCACGTTGTCCGGTTGCGTCGCCGCCAGGCCACGCATCAGCGCCGCCGGCTGCACGGTGCTGCAGCCCGGCGTGAACAGCGCGCTCGTGTAAAAGTCGGTTCCGGTCACCCCCTGGATGCCGGCCTGGTCGAGCCATTCGCACGCTTCGCCGATGCGGGCCAGCCCGTCGGCGAAATGCGCGAGCGCGGCGGCACCCTTCTTGTTGACCGACGCGTGGAATTTGCCGTCGTCGCGCCAGTCGCAATCGATGCCGAAGCGCCGCACGATCTCGCGCACATAGTCGATGCCATGCCGCTGAAACCGCACGTCCGCACGATCCTCCTCGATGCTGCGCGAGTAGCTTTCGCTGCTGATGTCGTGCGGCAGATCGACGAAGAATCCGGAATTGCGCCCGGCCGTCGTGCGGCCGATCCGGTCGGCCTCCACGAGCGCGACGGACGCGCCGGGTGCCAGTTCCGCCAGCCGCCGCGCCGCGCAAAGCCCGGTGATGCCGCCGCCGACGACCACCCAGTCGAACCGGCTGTCGGACGTCACGGTCCTCGCTTCCGGCGCCGGCGGCAGACTCTCCCACCAGCCGTTCATCCCGTCCGGCGCCGGAAACCGCGCGAATTCCAGAGTCGAGCTCATGGTGAATTACCGACCGTCGCGCAGCAGCGGCTTCACGAGCTTCGCGAACGCATCGCGCTCGTCGTCCGACAGCGCACCGAGCGGCGCACGGGCGACGCCGACCGGCAAGCCGGCCAGCTCGCAGCCGTAGCGCACGTACTGAATGAACTTGCCGCTGCGCTCGAGCAGTTCGAGCACCGGCAGCAGTTGTGCCATCAGCTTGCGACCGGTCGCGAAATCGCCGCGCTCCACGCATGCGTCGAACAGATCGGTGTGCGCTTCGGGCAGGAAGTTCGATGCGCCGCCGACCCAGCTGCGCGCGCCCCACGCGAAGAACTCGAGCGCCTGGTCGTCCATCCCGCAGCTCAGCACGAGCCGGCCGCTGAAGTGCGTCGACAGATGATGCAGATGCGCGATGTCGCCGGTGCTTTCCTTCATCGCGACGAAATTCTTTCGCTCGAGCAATTGCTCGAGAATGTCGTCTCCGATTTCGGTGCCCGTGCGGGCCGGGAAGTTGTAGAGCATGATCGGCATGTCGAGCGCGTCGTCGACCGTGAGCAGGTGCGCGAGCAGTTCCTGCTGCGTCGGTTGCGCGTAGTACGGCGCTGCAACGAGCAGCGCGTTCAGCCCCGCGCGCTTCGCTTCGCGGCCGAGGCGCAGCACTTCCTTCGTCGTCGTCGCGTTGATACCCGCGGTCAGGAATGTCTTGCCACCGGCCGCGGCGGCAACCGTGTCGAACGTGCGCACACGCTCGTCGAAGCTCAATGCGTAGTATTCGCCTGTCGTCCCGCCGATGCCGAGACCGGATACCCGGCCGGCGAGATCGGCCGCGTGGCGACCCAGCAGTTCGTGGTTGATTTCGCCATCCGCGTCGAACGGGGTGACCAGCGGTGTGTGTACGCCCTCGAAGCTCATTTTCGATTCCTCAATCAAGTGGTTGCGCCAGGTTTCAGCCGTCAGGCATGAAACCGGCAATTCGACAAAACGTCATCGGTACGCCGCTGCATTCGCGCAGCCAGCTTCCGATCGATTCGATACGTGATCCGTATGATTTCCTACGCCAGGCCCGACTCCAGGATCAGGCAAACGCCTCCGCAGGCGCGTAGATGGGGAACTGGCTGCACAGGTCGCGCACGCGGGTCCGGACCGCCCGCTCGACCGCCTCATCGCCGTCCGGATTGCGCCCCAGCGCTGCCAGCACGTCGAGAATCATTTCGCCGATCTGCTCGAACTGCGCGGTTCCGAAGCCGCGCGTCGTGCCGGCCGGCGTGCCGAGCCGAATGCCAGACGTGACGGACGGGTTTTCCGTATCGAACGGAATCCCGTTCTTGTTGCACGTGATGCCGGCGCGCTCCAGTGCCTTCTCGGCCTGCGTGCCGGTAATGCGTCTTGACCGCAGGTCGACCAGCAGCAGGTGGTTGTCGGTGCCGCCCGTGATGAGCGTCAGACCGCCGGCCGCCAGCACGTGCGCGAGCGCCTGTGCGTTGCGCAGCATCTGGTCGATATAGCGGGTGAACTCTGGACGAAGCGCTTCCGCGAAGGCCACCGCCTTGCCGGCGACGACATGCATCAACGGGCCGCCCTGCAAGCCCGGAAACACCGCCGAATCGATCTGCTTCGCGACCTCGGCGTGGTTCGTCAGGATGAAGCCACCGCGCGGGCCGCGCAGCGTCTTGTGCGTGGTGGACGTCACCACGTCGGCGAACGGCACCGGGTTCTGATGCCGGCCCGCCGCGACAATGCCGGCGATGTGCGCCATGTCGACCATCAGCTTCGCGTCGACGCTGTCGGCGATCTCGCGAAACGCGGCGAAGTCGAGCGCGCGCGGATACGCGGAGTAACCGGCGATGATCAGTTTCGGGCGATTACGCTCGGCGAGCCGCCGCACGTCGTCGTAATCGATGCGCAGCGTGTCGGGGTTCACGCCGTACTGGACCGCGTTGAACCACTTCCCCGACAGCGTGGGCCGCGCGCCGTGCGTAAGGCCGCCCGCATCGAGCGACATGCCCATCACCGTGTCGCCGGGCTTGACGAGCGCGAGCATCACCGCGCCGTTGGCCTGCGCGCCCGAATGCGGCTGGACGTTCGCATGCGTGGCGTCGAACAGCGCGCACGCGCGATCGATCGCAAGCGCCTCGATCCGGTCGACATGGTCGCAACCGCCGGAGTACCGCCGCGACGGATAGCCTTCCGCGTACTTGTTCGTCAGTACGGTGCCCTGTGCTTCCAGCACCGCCGACGACGCGATGTTTTCGGACGCGATCAGTTCGATCTGGCTCTGCTGGCGACGCAGTTCGAGTGCGATTTCCGACGCGATCACCGGATCCCGACTCTGAAGCGTTTCGGAAAAAAAGCGGGCGTTCTCGTTCACTTGCTGACTCCGCGACGCGATTCGTGACGTGCTGCGTGGATTGCGTGTACCGCACACTGCGAGGCCGGCGCCCTCGTCGCGGCCCCGGCCATCGACTTCGGTCGGTAAGACCGGCCGGTTCGCGCGGACGACGCCGATCGCGCCGTCCGCGCCGCTTGGGCGCGGCTTTACTGCTGCAGCCATGCCTTCAGCTTCTCCGGGTGTGCATCGACGAACTTCTTCGCGGCCGTCGCGTAGTCGTTTGTGCTGTTGCCTTCGAACTCGATGGCTTCGACGTCGGCCAGCGTCAGCTTCAGGTGCTTGAAGAACACGTCGGCGCGCGGAAACTTGCCGGCGAACTTCTTCGATGCGAACGCGTGGATCTGCTCTTCACCGCCCAGCGTGCCCTTCGGATCCTTCAGGTAACGCATCTGCCATTTCTGGAACAACCAGTGCGGGCTCCACACTGTCGCGACGATCCACTGCTTCGACTGGTACGCACGTGACACGCTCGCCAGCATGCCGGCTTCGCTCGACGCCTGGAGGTTGTAGCCGTCCAGGTTGTACGCCTTGATGGTCTTCTCGGATGCCTGCATCAGACCGCCGCCCGGCTCGATGCCCTGGACCGTGCCGTTCAGCTTGCTCTTGACTTCCGGCTTGCTCAGGTCGGCGATCGACGACAGCTCCGACTCCGGAACGTAGGTCGGCACCGCCCAGCCGTTCCTGCCGCCGGTATAGATGATGCCGACGTCGTCCAGGTCGTTCTTGTACTTCGCGTAGTACGTCCCGTGCGTGACCGGCAGCCAGCCGCCGACCATGATGTCGAGATCCCCGCGGGCGACGCCCTGGTACTGAATGCCGATGTCGGCCTGGACGAACTGCACCGGTTGCTTGAGTTGCGTTTCCAGCACGTACTTAGCGACGTTGGCCACCGCGAGCACGTCAGCCCAGTTGGTCACCGCGATCTTGACCGGCTCGGCCGCCGACGCCGCTCCTACACCTGCGCCGCAGGCAACCACCGTCGATACCGCAAGTTTCGCCAGAAGCGACTTGAACGTATGGGTATTCATCTAGCACTCCTTGTTAATCACGCGAGTCTTTCAAATGTGAGGAACGCCTTTGGTCGGCGTTTCTGGTCTCCACGCACTGCTACACCGGTTCCGCCGCGGCACCGTGGCCGCGGCGCTTCATCGTCCGTCAACCGCCTTCGACTGCCTGGTTCGTCAGGTACGTGCCGCGCCACGCGGGCCGGCCTTGCCGGCACGCGCGATCGGCTTCTTCACCTTCTTCTTCGCCTTCACGCCGAAGCTCTCCGTCAAGCGATCCAGCACGATCGCGAGCAGCACGACGCCCAGCCCGCCTTCGAAGCCGATTCCGATGTCGAGACGCTGGATGCCGCTCAGCACGTATTCGCCGAGGCCGCCCGCGCCGATCATCGACGCGACCACCACCATCGACAGTGCCATCATGATCGTCTGGTTCACTCCGGCCATGATCGACGGCAGTGCATTCGGCAGCTGGATCTTCCACAGGAGCTGCCAGTCGGTGCTCCCGAACGAGCGGCCTGCTTCGATCAGTTCCTCGCGGACCTGCCGGATCCCAAGAGTCGTCAGCCGCACGACGGGCGGCATCGCGAACACGATCGTGGCGATCACCGCCGGCACGCGTCCGAGCCCGAACAGGATCACGGCCGGAATCAGGTACACGAACGCGGGCATCGTCTGCATGAAGTCGAGCAGCGAGCGCAGAATCATGCCGATCCGGTTGTTGCGCGCACCCCAGATCCCCAGCGGGACGCCGATCACGAGGCTGAAGAAGGTCGCCGCGGTGACGAGCGCGAGCGTCGAGACCGTCTGTGCCCACAAGCCCATGTAATGGATGACGAGCAGCGCGAAGCCGACGAAGATCGAGAACACGATGCCGCGGCGCCACAGCGCGAGCCCCACCATGATCACGACCATCGCGATGAACGGCACGGCGGCGAGACCGTCTTCCAGCAGCTTCACGACCGCGTCGAGCCCCGCCGAGAAGGTGTCGAACCCGACACGGAAATGCAGAAACAGAAAGTTGACGAAGTCTTCCGCGAACTTCCCGATCACCGACGAATTCATGCCGCCCTCCGTTGCATCATCTGCTTGAGTATCGTCCGGCAGGACACGACGCCCGCCAGTTGTCCCGCTGCATCCGTCACCGGCACGTCGTGCTGCTGGGTGAGCGCGATCGACGCGAGCCGATGCAGGTCCGTGTCGATCGACACCGTGTTGAAGTCCGGCAGGAATGCCTCGCGAATCGGCCTGGCACCGGACCGATGCAGCGTGGCGGCCGTCACGCAGCCCAGGTAATGGCCAGCCTCGTCGCACACGTAGCCGCACTCGGCGCCGCTGTCGATCAGCTGGTTCAGGTAGCGGTCGGACGGTGTACCCACGTCGCACCGAAGCAGTCCGCGCTCGACCTTCGTCATCATGCTGGATGCCTTCAGGAAGCGAGACACGTCGACGTTGCGGAAGAAGTCCTGCACGTAGGCGTCAGCCGGCGTCTGGATCAGTTCGGCCGGCGTGCCGACCTGGATCAGGCAGCCGTCCTTCATGATGCCGATTCGGCCGCCGATCTTCACCGCTTCCTCGATATCGTGGGAGATGAACACGATCGTGCGTTGCTCTTCCTTCTGCAGGCGCAGCAGTTCGTTCTGCATTTCGAAGCGAATCAGCGGATCGAGCGCGGAGAATGCCTCGTCCATCAGCAGCACCGAAGGATTCACCGCCAGCGCACGGGCGAGGCCCACGCGCTGCTGCATGCCGCCGGACAACTCGCTCGGCAGCAGCTTTTCGTATGACCCGAGGCCGACGCGCTCCAGTGCGGCGCGCGCGACCTCGTAGCGCTGCGCCTTCTTGATGCCGGCGACTTCGAGCCCATATGCGATGTTGTCGATCACGGTTCGGTTCGGCAGCAGTGCGAAAGACTGGAACACCATCGCCATCTTATGGCGTCGAACGTCGCGCAGTTCCGGTGTCGACATCGGTGCGATGTCTCGGCCTTCGAGCACCACCTGCCCGGACGTCGGCTCGATCAGCCGGTTGAGCAGACGAACCAGCGTCGATTTCCCGGAGCCCGACAGCCCCATGATCACGAAGATCTCGCCGGCCCGCACACTCAGGCTCACGTCGTTGACCGCCACCATGTTGCCGGTTTCGGCGAAGATCTCGTTGCGCCCGACGCCACGCTTCATCAGCTCGATCGCACGCTCGGGCCTCGGACCGAAAATCTTCGACAGGTGCTTGACGGTCAGGATATCGGTACCGGTCGCGACACCCGACCGGGCGATCGACGGCGCACCGTCGGTGGAGATTGCTCCGGGGGGAAGTACGTCGCCCGGTGCAAACGTCAGATTTGGGGCCATTCTGTCATCCCGACTAACTGGTAACGGAAACCGCGAACTTCGCACGTGTCGCCATCGATTGCCCGCTTGCTGCAGAGATTCGATGCCGCTCTCGCGTGGTTGACGGCGCTGATTCAGTGATTGCAGCGTATCAATCCAATTTCGTCGCTCCAGATACATTTTCTGTGCGCTTTTCCATACCTTTGGTAATGCATCGAAGATGGGCAAAATCGCGCGCATGGTGCAGATCTGCGCAAACGACGCGAAAGCCAATGCCGGCGGGGCCGCGCGGGATTCGACGGGAATCGCGGCCATGTGGCGCGCGCAGCACGTGAAACGGCTCGCTAGGGGAAAATCCGGACGGGAAGACTTAAGGGAAACTACCGAGGAGACGGGGATTGGACTGCGCAAATGGCCGTCGAACCGGCTCTCGGACGAAGAGGGCCGGCTTTCGACGAAGGTTGTCACTACCGCACCGCAATCCCCGCGATGAACGGCATTCAAGCCCCCGCCGATGCCACCGTGTGCACGTGATTCCTTTCCGGACAAGGCGTCCGTGATCGGCACGCTCGCGCGCATCACGGACAGCTATTACCGGATGTTCGTCGACGAGCCGCTGATGCGCGACATCTGGCGCGCGACGCAGGCCGACCGTGCGCTGCGGGCGCTCGACCGGGCCGACGGGGCGTTCCTGGCCGGGCTGCTCGCCGATGCGCCGGCCGATGTGACGCCCAGCACCACGCGCATGCAACGTGGCGCGTTCGCGGAGTTGATGATGATCCAGATCGCCGCGGCCGTGCGCCATGCGATCACGTTGCAACCGAAGGCAGCATGGCAGTTGCTCGCGATATTCAAGCGGACGTTGCCGCAGAATCTGGCGGTGCTCGACGCGTAAGCGTGCCGTGCAAAGCAAACGGCCGCCCGAAGGCGGCCGCGTGAAGAGGCTATTGAGACGCCGCTTACTTACTGTAGTCGTACACCCCGCGCCCCGTCTTGCGCCCCAGCCGCCCCGCCGACACCATCTCGCGCAGCAGCGGGCACGCACGGTATTTCGTGTCGCCGAAGTCCTTCAGGAACACGTCCATCACCGCGAGACACACGTCGAGCCCGACGAGGTCCGCCAGCGCGAGCGGCCCGATCGGATGGTTCGCGCCGAGCTTCATCCCCGCGTCGATCTCCTCGGCCGACGCGATGCCTTCGGCCAGCACGAAGAACGCTTCGTTGATCATCGGCACGAGGATCCGGTTCACGACGAAGCCCGGCGCATTGCGCACGCCGATCGGTGACTTGTCGAAACGCTCGGTCAGCGCGCGCACGGCGGACGCGGTCGCGTCGCTCGTCTGCAGCCCTCGGATGATCTCGACGAGCGGCATCAGCGGCACCGGGTTGAAGAAGTGCATGCCGACGAAGCGCGACGGATCGGCGAGCAACGCCGCGAGCGCGGTAATCGAGATCGACGACGTGTTGGTCGCGATGATCGCGTCGGGTCGCGCGACAGACTCGATCTGCTTCAGGATGCGGCTCTTCAGCTCGACGTTTTCGGTCGCGGCTTCGATCACGATGTCGACCGCGGCAAGCTTCGCGTAATCGGTCGACGTCGTGATGCGCGCGAGCGCGGCATCGCGTGCGGCGGCGGCGAGCTTCTCTTTCGACACGAGCCGCTCGAGGCTGCCCTTCAGTGCGGCGACACCCTTGTCGAGTGCCGCATCGCTGACGTCGATCATCACGACGTTCAGTCCTGCAACGGCGGTGGTCTGCGCAATGCCGTTGCCCATGGTTCCGGCGCCCACGACGCCGACGGTTTCGATGGCCATGACGATTCCTGTGTATTCGGATGCTGAGCGGTCGATTATCAGATGTTCTCGAAGATCGCCGCAATCCCCTGGCCGCCGCCGATACACATCGTCACGAGCGCGTAACGCCCGCCGATGCGCTTCAGCTCGTACAGCGCCTTGACCGTGATCAACGCGCCCGTCGCGCCGATCGGGTGACCGAGCGAAATGCCCGAGCCGTTCGGGTTGACCTTGGCCGGATCGAGGCCGAGCTCCTGCGTGACCGCGCATGCCTGCGCGGCGAATGCTTCGTTCGCCTCGATCACGTCGAGATCGGTGATCTTCAGGCCTGCGCGCTCGAGCGCCTTCTGCGTGGCCGGCACCGGGCCGATGCCCATGTACGCCGGATCGACGCCCGCATGCGCGTATGCGACCAAACGCGCGAGCGGCTTCACGCCTTGCGCGCGCGCGGCGTCCGCGCTCATCATCAGCACCGCGGCGGCCGCATCGTTGATCCCCGACGCGTTGCCGGCCGTCACCGTGCCGTCCTCCTTCACGAACACCGGCTTCAGCTTCGTGAAATCGTCCGGGCCGGCGTCGTGACGCACGTGCTCGTCGGTGTCGAACGCGACTTCGCCCTTCTTCGTGCGGATCGAGATCGGCAGGATCTGGTCCTTGAAGCGGCCTTCCGCGATCGCGCGCGCCGCGCGACGATGCGATTCGAGCGCGAGCGCATCCTGCGCGTCACGCGAAATGCCGTACTTGCGTGCGACGTTCTCGGCCGTCACGCCCATGTGGATCGTCTGGAACGGGTCGTGCAGCGCGCCGAGCATCATGTCGACGAGCTTCGCATCGCCCATGCGCTGGCCGAAGCGCGCGGCCGGCACGGTGTACGGCGCGCGGCTCATGTTCTCCGAGCCGCCGCCGATCGCGACGTCGGCATCGCCTAGCATGATCGTTTGCGCGGCCGACACGATCGCCTGCAGGCCCGAGCCGCACAGGCGGTTCACGGTCAGCGCCGGCGTGTGCTGCGCGACACCGCCGTTGATCGCCGCGACGCGCGCGAGATACATGTCCTTCGGCTCGGTGTTCACGACGTGGCCGAACACGACATGTCCGACCGCGTCACCCGAAACGTTCGCACGCGACAGCACTTCGCTCACGACCTTCGCACCGAGATCGGTCGGCGAGAAATCCTTCAGGCTCCCGCCGAAATCGCCGATCGCGGTACGGACACCGCTCACCACCACGACTTCCTTCGCTGCATTGCTCATCGTTTCACTCCGGTTCGTTCGCGCCTGCGGGCGCGGGGATGCGTTTGCGTTACATGTTCGGGTAATTCGGCCCGCCGCCGCCTTCCGGCGTGACCCACACGATGTTCTGCGTCGGGTCCTTGATGTCGCAGGTCTTGCAGTGCACGCAGTTCTGCGCGTTGATCACCAGCCGGTCGCTGCCGTCGTCGTTCTTCACGAACTCGTACACCGCCGCCGGGCAGAAGCGTCCCTCCGGCCCCGCGTACGTGCGCAGGTTCACGTTCACCGGCACGTTCGCATCCTTCAGCGTCAGGTGCGCCGGCTGGTTCTCCTCGTGGTTCGTGTTCGAGATGAACACCGACGACAGCCGGTCGAACGTCAGCTTGCCGTCCGGCTTCGGATACTCGATCGGCGTGCATTGCGACGCCGGCTTCAGCATCTCGTGGTCCGCATGCTTGTGGTGCAGCGTCCACGGCACGTTGCCGCCCATCACCTTCTGCTCGAGCCCGACCATCAGCGTGCCCAGGTACAGCCCCTTGGCCATCCACTGCTTGAAGTTGCGCGCGCGGTACAACTCCGTATGCAGCCACGACTGCTTGAAGGCGTCCGGATACGCGTTGAGCTCGTCGCTCTGGCGGCCGGCCTGCAGCGCGTCGAATGCGGCGTCCGCCGCCAGCATGCCGGTCTTGATCGCCGCGTGGCTGCCCTTGATCCGCGATGCGTTCAGGAAGCCCGCGTCGTCGCCGATCAGCGCGCCGCCCGGGAACACCGTCTTCGGCAGCGACAGCAGGCCGCCGGCCGTGATCGCCCGCGCGCCGTACGACACGCGCTTGCCGCCTTCGAGAAACGCGCGGATCGACGGATGCGTCTTGTAGCGCTGGAATTCTTCGAACGGCGACAGGTACGGGTTCGTGTAGCCCAGGCCCACCACGAAGCCGACCACGACCTGATTGTTGTCCATGTGATACAGGAACGAGCCGCCGTAGGTGTCCGACTTCAGCGGCCAGCCGGCCGTGTGGATCACGAGACCCGGCTTGTGCTTCGCGGGATCGATTTCCCACAGTTCCTTGATCCCGATCCCGTACGCCTGCGGATCGGCGTTCGCGTCGAGCTTGAACTTCGAGATCAGTTGACGGCCGAGGTGGCCGCGGCAGCCTTCGGCGAACAGCGTGTACTTCGCGTGCAGCTCCATGCCGAGCTGGAAGTTCTCGGTCGGCTCGCCGTCCTTGCCCACGCCCATGTTGCCAGTGGCGACGCCCTTCACCGAGCCGTCGTCGTTGTAGAGAATCTCGGCAGCGGGGAAGCCGGGGAAGATCTCGACGCCCAAGGCTTCCGCCTGCGCGCCGAGCCAGCGGGTGACGTTGCCCAGCGAGATCACGTAGTTGCCGTGGTTCTTGAAGTTGTCGGGCAGCGCCCAGTTGGGCGTCGTGACGGCGCTCTTCTCGGACAGGAACAGGAAGCGGTCTTCCGTCACCTCGACGTTCAAGGGCGCGCCCTGTTCCTTCCAGTCGGGGAACAGTTCGGTGATCGCGCGCGGGTCCATCACCGCGCCCGACAGGATGTGCGCGCCGATCTCGGAACCCTTCTCGAGCACGCACACGCCGATCTCGGTGCCTTTCTCGGCGGCCAGCTGCTTGAGCCGGATCGCCGCCGACAGCCCGGCGGGGCCGCCGCCGACGATCACGACGTCGTATTCCATCGATTCGCGCGGGCCGTATTGCGCGAGCAAGTCCTGTGTGGTCAAAATCCTGTCTCCTCCTGCGCCCCGACCGTTACGGTCAGAACTGGTCTTCCGTCAACGCGAGCACGCTCTCGTTGCCCTTCGCGCCGACGATCGACGCTTCGAGCCCGCCTGCCTGCACGAGGACGTGTTCCGCAAAGCATTGTGCGATCGCGATCTTCGCATCGAAGAACGCCGTGTCGCTCGCGCGATTCGCGTGCGCCGCCAGCAGCGCGCGCGCCATCTGCCATCCGCACAGCACCACGCCCGCCAGCTTCAGGTACGGCACGCTGCCCGCGAACACCGCGTTCGGGTCCTGCTTCACGTTCGCGACCACGTAGTCCACCACCGTCGACAGCGAGCGAGCGCCCTTCTCGAGCTGCGCCTTCATCGACGCGGCCGCCGCACCGTCCACCTTGCCGAGCGCCGCGACGGTGTCGCCGATCTCCGCGATCAGCGCCTTCGCCACCGCACCGCCGTCGCGCATCGTCTTGCGGCCGACCAGGTCGTTCGCCTGGATCGCGGTCGTGCCTTCGTAGATCGCGAGAATCCGCGCATCGCGGTAGTACTGCGCGGCGCCGGTTTCCTCGATGAAGCCCATCCCGCCGTGCACCTGCACGCCGAGGCTCGCCACGTCGTTCACCATCTCCGTGCTCCAGCCCTTCACGACCGGCACCAGATATTCGTAGATTGCCTGATGACGCGTGCGTGTCGCCTCGTCCGAATGGCGGTGGGCAATGTCGCTGTGCGCCGCTGCGACATACGCGAGCGTCCGTGCGCCCTCGGTCAGCGCACGCATCGTGCCGAGCATGCGGCGCACGTCCGGATGATGAATGATCGTCACCGACTGCCTGGCCGACCCGTCGACCGGGCGGCTCTGCACACGCTCCTTCGCGAATGCCGCGGCCTTCTGGTATGCGCGGTCGGCCACGCCGATCCCCTGCATCCCGACGCCAAAGCGCGCGGCGTTCATCATGATGAACATGTATTCGAGACCGCGATTCTCCTCGCCGACCAGGTAGCCGATCGCGCCGCCGTGGTCGCCATACTGCAGCACCGCCGTCGGGCTCGCCTTGATCCCGAGCTTGTGCTCGATCGACACGCAGTGCACGTCGTTGCGCGCGCCGAGCGAGCCGTCTTCGTTGACCAGGAACTTCGGCACGATGAACAGCGAAATACCCTTGACGCCTTCCGGCGCGTTCGGCGTGCGCGCCAACACCAGGTGGACGATGTTGTCCGCCATGTCGTGCTCGCCCCACGTGATGAAGATCTTGGTGCCGAATACCTTGTACGTGCCGTCGCCCTGCGGCTCGGCGCGCGAGCGCACCAGCGCCAGGTCGGAGCCGGCCTGCGGTTCGGTCAAGTTCATCGTGCCGGTCCATTCGCCCGAGATCAGCTTCGGTACATAACGCTGCTTCTGTTCGTCGGTGCCGGCCGTCAGCAGCGCCTCGATCGCGCCGTCGGTGAGCAGCGGGCACAGCGCGAACGACAGGTTCGACGCGTTCAGCATCTCGATGCACGGCGTTGCGATCAGCTTCGGCAGCCCCTGGCCGTCGTATTCGGCCGGATGCTGCAAGCCTTGCCAGCCGCCTTCGACGAACTGGCGGAACGCGGCGCCGAAGCCGGGCGTCGCCGTCACGACACCGTCCTTCCAGCTGCTCGGGTTGCGGTCGCCCTCGACGTTCAGCGGCGCCAGCACTTCACCGCAGAATTTCGCGGATTCGTCGAGCACGGCCTGCGCGGTGTCGTAGCCGGCTTCCTCGAAGCCGGGCAACTGCGCGACGGTGTCGATGCCCGCGAGTTCCTTCAGCACGAACAGCATGTCCTTGACAGGGGCGTTATAGCTCATGGTCGATGTTCCAAATCAGGCGGTGAATGAGGCGCGCGGCCCGGGCGGCTGCGGCAAAACCGGCCAGCGCCAGGCGACGTCGTGGCCCATCGTAATGCCGCGCCGGCGGTTTTCCATTGTCATATCCGGCCCACATGGTGACAAAACCGGCCACGCGATGTGCGAGGCGATGGCGGAAACGGGCGTCCGGGCGGCGGGTTCGGATGCCGATTTCGGCACAAGCGACGCGCAATCGGCGTGCCAGCCGGACGGGCTGGCCGGCGAAGCCGAAGACCGTGGGTTGATGACGGAAAGTCGCCGAAGGTGCCTCCGGCCGGACGGAAGTCGCGGCGCGCGCATGGCGGCCGGTGCCAAATCGTCTGTCCTTTTTCGCTGTCCGGGGCGGCATGTTTCTGCGTAGACTTTCTCATCAGGCCAAGCGAGCACGGGAGCAGAGACCAGGATGAGTGAACGCCCGAAAGACATCGCGGATTTCGTCCGGGTCGCCGGCGATCTGTTCGAGTCGGACAAGCTTCCACCCGCCGCGCGCGCATTCGCGCCGCAAGTGTTCGCACGGCTGCAGACCCCGTCGGACAACGGAACGCGGCTCGCGGTGCAATACCCCGCATGCGAATGGCTCGACCCGGCGCTCGAGTCGGTCGCGCGCGTGAGCCCGACGTTCGCCACTGTCGCACGGCTGATCAAGTCGCTCGAACCCGTGATCGGATGGTCGCGTCGCACGTCGGGCAAGGACGGCAGCCCGAACTACGTCGACGGGCACGTGAACGGGATGATCTGCGGGCCCGGCGGCGCGGAAAGCCGCGACGACATCCAGCTCGGCTTCTCGTTGATGATGCCCGACGTCAGATATCCGGATCACGGTCACGCACCGGAGGAAGCGTACGTGCTCATGACCGCCGGTGAATTCCGGCAACAAAACGGCGCGTGGTTCGATCCCGGGATCGGCGGCGGCATCCACAATGCGCCTGGCGCACTGCATGCAATGCGGTCCGGCAACGCGCCGTTCCTCGCGATATGGTGTCTGCTGAATTGATCTGACGGATGCGCCTGCGACACGTAGCGAGCCACTGCCCTACCGGTCGGTCGGAATCGCCAATGGGGAGCCGGCCATGGGAACCCGCGCAGGAAGCCGGTTATGGGAAGTCCATGCGATATCGCCCGCGCGTGGATAAAACGCAACAGAACATCGGAAGACGCGTTCGACGCATTTGTGCCCTCGATAGCCCCGTCGTTATGCGGCATACTCTATCGACATTCAGCGAACGGTCGTTCTATTCTTGACGCAGACCCTCGCACGCGCCACTAAACACGCACATGATTCTGGTACCTTGACGCACCGGCCCGCGCGCTTCGCGATGGCCACCACCGATCTATCACCCATCTTTCAACACTATGACATTACAGATTGGGATTCCTCTGGAGACAGCCACTCAGGAACGGCGCGTTGCGACCGTCCCCGAAGTGGTCGAGAAACTGATCAAGCTGGGTTTTACGGTGGCCGTCCAAAGCGGCGCCGGGGCCGGCGCGAACTTTGACGACGACGCGTACCGCGCGGCAGGTGCGAGCATCGCCGCCAGCGCCGCCGAGCTCTGGTCCGGCAGCGACATCGTGTTCAAGGTCCGCCCGCCGAGCGCCGACGAAGTCGCGCTGATGCGCGAGGGCGGCACGCTGATCGGCTTCGTGTGGCCCGCGCAGAACCCCGAGCTGATGCAGCAACTGGCCGCGAAGCGCGCCACGGTGCTGGCGATCGATTCGCTGCCGCGCACGCTGTCGCGCGCGCAGAAGATGGACGCGCTCACGTCGATGGCCGGCATCAGTGGCTATCGCGCGGTGATCGAGGCCGCGCATGCGTTCGGCCGCTTCCTGAACGGCCAGGTCACGGCAGCCGGCAAGATCCCGCCGGCCAAGGTATTCATCGCCGGCGCCGGTGTCGCCGGTCTGGCCGCGATCGGCACGGCCGCGAGTCTCGGCGCGATCGTGCGCGCGAACGACACGCGCGCCGAGGTGGCCGACCAGGTCAAGTCGCTGGGCGGCGAGTTCGTCAAGGTCGACTACGAAGAGGAAGGCTCGGGCGGCGGCGGCTACGCGAAGGTGATGAGCGAAGGCTTCCAGCAGGCGCAGCGCGCGATGTACGCGCAGCAGGCGAAGGACGCCGACATCATCATCACCACCGCGCTGATCCCCGGCAAGCCGGCGCCGAAGCTCATCACCGCCGAGATGGTGCAGTCGATGAAGCCCGGCAGCGTGATCGTCGACATGGCCGCCGAGCAAGGCGGCAACTGCGAGCTCACGGTGCCCGGCGAGGCGGTCGTGCGCCATGGCGTGACGATCGTCGGCTATACCGATCTCGCATCGCGCCTGTCGCGGCAGTCGTCCACGCTGTATGCAACGAACCTGCTGCGCGTGATCGAGGAGCTGTGCAAGGCCAAGGACGGCACGATCAACGTCGACTTCGACGACGATGCGATCCGCGGCCTCACCGTGATCAAGGAAGGCAACGTCACCTGGCCGCCGCCGCCGATCAAGCAGGCGGCCGTCGCGCCCAAGCCCCCGGCAGCCGCACCCGCGGCGGCCGCGCCGGCGAAGTCGAAAGGCCACGGCCACAGCGGCGAGCCGATGTCGGCCAAGGCGCTCGCGATCGTGTTCGCGATCGGCGCGCTGGGGTTCCTGCTGGTCGGCCAGTTCGCGCCGTCCAGCTTCCTGACGCACTTCACTGTGTTCGTGCTCGCGTGCTTCGTCGGCTACATGGTGATCTGGAACGTCACGCCGTCGCTGCACACGCCGCTGATGAGCGTGACCAACGCGATCTCGTCGATCATCGCGATCGGCGCGCTCGTGCAGGTCGCGCCGCCGCTGGGCGAGCTGGCCAACGCCGGCGACCGTCCGTCCGGGCTGATCCTGGGCCTGGCAGTGGGCGCGCTCACGCTCACGGCCGTCAACATGTTCGGCGGCTTCGCGGTCACGCGGCGCATGCTGGCGATGTTCCGCAAATAAGGGGACGACAACAATGACTGCAAACCTGACTACCGTCTCCTATATCGGCGCCGCGATCCTGTTCATCCTCAGCCTCGGCGGCCTCGCCAACCCTGAAACCGCGCGCCGCGGCAACCTGCTCGGCATGATCGGCATGCTGATCGCCGTGCTGGCCACCGTCGCCGGCCCGCGCGTGTCGGCCGCGGGCATTCCGTACGTGATCGCCGCGCTGGTCGTCGGCGGCGCGATCGGCCTGTACGCCGCGAAGAAAGTGCAGATGACGCAGATGCCGGAACTGGTCGCGCTGATGCACAGCCTGGTCGGCTTCGCGGCCTGCCTGGTCGGTTTCGCGAGCTACATCGACACGTCGCTGCAGTTCACCGGTGCCGAGAAAGCGATCCACGAGGTCGAGATTTATGTCGGCATCCTGATCGGTGCGGTGACCTTCGCGGGCTCGATCATCGCGTTCGGAAAGCTGTCGGGCAAGATCGGCGGCAAGCCGCTGCTGCTGCCGGCACGGCACTGGATGAACCTCGCCGCGCTGCTGATCGTGATCTACTACGGCCGCGCGTTCCTGCACGCGGAAACGATCCAGGACGGCATGCTGCCGCTCGCCGTGATGACGGTGATCTCGCTGCTGTTCGGCGTGCACATGGTGATGGCGATCGGCGGCGCGGACATGCCGGTCGTGGTGTCGATGCTCAACAGCTATTCGGGGTGGGCCGCGGCGGCCACCGGCTTCATGCTCGGCAACGACCTGCTGATCGTGATCGGCGCGCTGGTGGGCTCGTCCGGTGCGATCCTGTCGTACATCATGTGCCGCGCGATGAACCGCAACTTCATCAGCGTGATCGCAGGCGGCTTCGGCAGCGGCGCGGGCGCACCGGCGGCAGCCGGCGGCGGCGCGGCACAGCCGGCCGGCGAGGCGGTCGCGGTGAGCGCGGCGGAGACGGCCGAGCTGCTGCGCGAGGCGAAGCGCGTGATCATCGTACCCGGCTATGGGATGGCCGTCGCACAGGCCCAGCACACGGTGTTCGAACTGACGAAGCTGCTGCGCGAAAAGGGCGTCGACGTGCGTTTCGCGATCCACCCGGTCGCGGGCCGCATGCCGGGGCACATGAACGTGCTGCTGGCCGAAGCGAAGGTGCCGTACGACATCGTGCTGGAAATGGACGAGATCAACGGCGACTTCCCCGAGGCCGACGTGTCGATGGTGATCGGCGCGAACGACATCGTGAACCCGGCGGCGCAGGACGACCCGTCGAGCCCGATCGCCGGCATGCCGGTGCTGGAAGTGTGGAAGGCGAAGACGTCGATCGTGATGAAGCGCAGCATGGCTTCGGGCTATGCGGGCGTCGACAATCCGCTGTTCTACAAGGACAACAACCGCATGTTGTTCGGCGATGCGAAGTCGATGCTCAATGAAATCTTCGGTGCACTGAAAGCCTGAGTACGGCCACGCGCGCGGAGCGGGCAGCACGCCGCTCCGGCGCTGCGTGGCCTTGACCTGCCCTGAGGATGTCGGGACCGAACGCATCGTCCCTGCCCGACATCCCTCCCGCCTCCCTTGGCACCTTCTCCCCCTTCCGTAGTCCGCCGTACCACCCTCGCCCGACGACGCATGCCTGGCGCACATTGCATGGCGATCGGCGCGCATTGCGAGTTACCCGGCGACGAAAAAGCGGCATCATGTTCACCATCTTCCGTAACGGAACCCATGATGATCAATATCGATACCGACCTGCCGGTGATGGTGACCGGTGCGACCGGCTACGTCGCGGGCTGGCTCGTGCAACGGTTGCTCGAAGCCGGCCTGACGGTGCATGCGGCCGTCCGCAATCCCGACGACCCGGGCAAGCTCGAGCATCTGCAGCGGATCGCGGCCGGCAAGCCCGGCACGATCCGCTATTTCCGCGCCGACCTGCTTGAACCGGGATCGTATGCGGAAGCCATGGCCGGGTGCGGGATCGTGTTCCATACCGCGTCACCGTTCACCGTCACCGTTCGTGATCCTCAGAAAGAACTGGTCGATCCGGCGCTGCTCGGCACGCGCAACGTGCTCGAGACGGTGAACCGCACGCCGTCGGTCCGGCGCGTCGTGCTGACCAGCAGCTGCGCCGCGATCTACGGCGACAACGCCGATCTCGACGCGACGCCGAACGGCGTGTTCACCGAGGCGATCTGGAATACCAGTTCGTCGCTCGCGCACCAGCCGTACTCGTATTCGAAGACGGTGGCCGAACGCGAGGCGTGGCAGATCGCCCGCGCGCAGCAGCGCTGGGATCTCGTGACCATCAATCCGTCGCTCGTCATCGGGCCGGGCATCAATCCGTACGCGACCTCGGAAAGCTTCGAGATCGTACGGCAGATGGGCAACGGCACGATGAAAATGGGCGTGCCCGACCTCGGCATGGGCGCGGTCGATGTCCGGGAGGTCGCCGACGCGCACGTGCGGGCCGCATTCCTGCCCGACGCGAACGGCCGCTACATCGTGTCGGGTCACAACACAAGCCTGCCGGCGATGGCTGCGACGCTGCTCGAACGGTACGGTGCCGACTATCCGATTCCGCGGCGCACCCTGCCGAAGTGGCTTGTCTGGCTGGTCGGTCCGCTGGCGAACAAGAGCGTGACGCGCCGCGTCGTCGCGCGCAACGTCGGGCTGCCGTGGCGCGCCGACAATAGTCGCAGCCGCAACGAACTCGGGATACGCTACCGTCCGCTCGCCGAGTCGATGAACGACTTCTTTCAGCAGCTGATCGATACCGGACAACTGAAGCGATGAACCGCTTCGTGATTTCACCGGGCTTGCAGGTCGCGCTGGTCGACCTCGGCGTGCGCTTCGACGCGTTGCTGCGACGCGCACGGTTGCCCGCCGATTTCTTCACGCGTGCGAAGCGCGAGCTGACGACCGCCGAGTATCTCCGCATGTGGGGCTGGTTCCCGGCGGCGTCGGCACGGTCGACGATGTCGCGCGCACGCTCGCGATCAGCACGCGCACGCTGCAGCGGCGACTTGGCGACGAAGGCACCCGCTTCAAGGCGATCCTCGCGGAAGTGCGCGAGCGGCTCGCACGGCATTACCTCGATCACTCCGACCTGCCCTACAACCAGATCGCGTTCCTGCTCGGCTATCAGGATCCGAATTCGTTCTTCCGCGCGTTCAACGAGTGGACCGGCATGACGCCCGATGCCGCGCGTTCGCGGGCCGTGCATCGAGGGTCGTGTCGACACGACGACGACGTGCGCCCGATAGGAAGCGCAGGGCCGCGTGACGACGGGAGCCGTCCATTGGAGCGCACGAAGGATGCCGATTATGGGAACGGGTTCGAATGCACCGCGCGGCGCGCTACGCGCGCCGCCGGTAAGTCCCCGGCGTGCTGCCCGTCCAGTGGCGGAACGCGCGATGGAACGCGCTCGGATCGTCGAAGCCGATATCGGCGCCGATCGCCGCGATCGTGTCGAGCGTATCGGTGAGCCGCTGGATCGCGATGTCGCGCCGCAGTTCATCCTTGAGGGCCTGGAACGTCGTGCCTTCCGAGGCCAGGTGGCGGCTCAGCGTGCGCACCGAACAATGCAGATGCTCCGCCGCCTGGTCGATCACCGGCAGGTCGGGCAGCGCCGCCGACAGGTATTGCCGCACGCGATGGCATACGAGCTGTTCGCTGAACGATTCGAAGATCCAGTCGCCGGGCGCGCGCGCGAGGAACTTGCGCAGGTTGCGCTTGCTTTGCCGGATCGGCGCGTCGAGGTAGTCGGCGCTGAAGCGCATCAACGTGCGTTCGCAGTCGAACTGCACGGAGCCGGTGAAGAAGTACAGATGCTCGACCGCATGGCGCGGACGCGGGCACGCGAACTCGATCTTCAGCAACGGGATCTTCTGCCCGATCAGCCAGGAACACACACCGTGCACGAGCTTGAGCATCAATTCCTGGCCGAGCGCGCCGATCGGGCCGACGACCGGGTTCGGCCGCAGCAGCACCTGCGCGACCAGACCGTCGCGCTTCGATTCGACGAAGAAGTCGTCGAGCAGGATATGGAAGAACTGGCCGAAACGATGCAGCGCCGTTTCGAGGTTGCGCGCATCGAGCAGGCTCAGGCACAGGTACTTCAGCGTGCCGCCGCGCAGCGGGCGCGAGAAGATGCCGGGCATCTCGTCGTCGAGGTCGATCGCGAGCGTGCGGTACAGCGTCGAGAACTGCTCTTCCGTCACGCGCGCATGCGGCTCGCCGAGCAACTCGAGCGGAATGCCGGCCCCGCGCAGGTAGCGCTCGACCACGTCGCGCTGCGCGCCCGCACTCGCCAGGAACCCGTTGACGAGCGAGATCGGCACCGTCGCGCTCGGCGACGGCAGCGCACGCCCGGGCTGGGCGGAAGGTGAATCTGAGCCGGTCATCGCGTCCCCGTCGGTCGAACCGCTCGCATTGTACTTGAGCGGCCCGGACCGGGCTTTCGGGGCTTTCGGCGTGCCGGCCCGCGCGCCGTCGGGCGCGCGGCGCTTCGGCGCCATCAGTCGGCGCGGCTGAGTTCCCGGCGCAGGATCTTGCCGACCGTCGACTTCGGCAGCCGATCGACCAGGCGGATCAGCTTCGGCACCTTGTAGGCCACGAGGTTCGCGCGGCAGTGCGCGACGATCTCCGCTTCGGTGACGGCCGCATCCGGCGCAAGCACCACGAACAGCTTGACCGCCTCGCCCGTGCGCTCGTCCGGCACGCCGATGCACGCGCATTCGGCCACGCCCGCCAGCGACGTGGCGGCGGCTTCCACCTCGTTCGGGTACACGTTGAAGCCGGACACGATGATCATGTCCTTCTTGCGGTCGACGATCTTCAGGAAGCCGGCCGCGTCGAACACGCCGATGTCGCCGGTGCGGAAGTAGCCGTCCGCGGTGAACGCAGCTGCATTCGCGTCCGGCTTGCGCCAGTAGCCACCCATCACCTGCGGGCCTTGCACGCAGATCTCGCCCGCTTCGCCGATCCCGACCTCGCGATCCTGGTCGTCCAGCAGCTTCACGTCGGTCGACGGCAGCGGCAGGCCCGTCGTGCCGGTGAACGCATCGATCGACTGCGGGTTGAACGTGACAACCGGCGACGTTTCCGACAGCCCGTACCCTTCGCGGATGAAGTTGCCCGTCACCGCCTTCCAGCGCGCGGAGATCACCTCGATCACCGCCGCGCCGCCGCCTGCCGACAGCTTCAGCCGCGACCAGTCCACTTCCTTCAGCCGCGGATGGCCCGCGAGTCCCGCATACAGCGTGTTGACGCCGACGAACACGGACGGTCGCGCGGCCTTCAGCACGTCGATGAAGCCGTCCATGTCGCGCGGGTTCGCGACGAGCCAGTTCTCCGCGCCGATCGCGAAGTAGGACAGGAAGTTCACCGTCAGCGCGAAGATGTGATACAGCGGGATCGCCGTGACGACGACCTCCTCGCCCGGCTCACGCGCGGCGGGCACGATCGCCGCGAACTGCTCGATGTTCGCGACGAGGTTGCGGTGCGACAGCGCGGCACCCTTCGACAGCCCGGTCGTGCCTCCCGTGTACTGCAGCAGCAGCAGATCGGCGCCGCCGAGCGCGACCGGCTCGAAGGCGAGCGATTCGCCGGCGGCGATCGCGTCCGCGAGCGGAATCGAGCCGGGCGGCAGCGCGTCGCACGCGCCGGCCGGCGCATCGACGGCGCCAAGATCGCCGCGCCCGACGCTCAGCACGGTTCGCATGCGCGTCTTGCCGACCACGTCGGCGAACGTGCCCATCGATCCGCCGCACACCACCGCCACTTCGACACCCGCGTCGTTGAGCTGATGCTCGAGCTCGTGCGCGGTGTAGAACGGGTTCACGTTGACCTGGATCGCGCCGATCCGCGCGACCGCGACGAACACAACCGGAAACGCGAGCACGTTGGGCAGCATCACGGCCACGCGGTCGCCCTTGCGCACGCCCACGACCTGCTGCAGGTATGCGGCGAGCGCGGCCGACAGGCGGTCGACGTCGGCGTAGGTCAGCGTGCTGCCGAATGCACGGAACGCGGGGCGATCGGCAAAGCGGCGCATCGCTTCGTCCAGCAGCGCGGTTACGGAAGGATGGCGATCGGCATCGATCTCGGCGGGGATCGATGCGTACGACCCGATCCAGTGTCTCTTCGTCATGTCCTGCTCCTCGGGGGACGGCGCCAGGCAGCGCCGTTCGCACGGCGGCCCGCGCACCGGATGCGCATGGGCCGTCGCCTGAGCGGCGAATATCGCCCGCCAACGGTGCTTTGAAAATGATCCGGGCGGTCGAAAAGATGATCGAAACGGACACGCGGGCGCGCGGCGCGCCGCCAGCCGCGGCTTGCGCTCGCGCGTCGGTTTGCCGTTGTCGGGCCGTGCAAGCCCGTGCGAATCAGGGTGAACCCTATGGCGTGCCCGCGCATTCCGGCGCAAAATCGCGAACCCGGAACGATATCGAATCGGACGCAGAACCAGTCATGCCGCGCAGTGCGCTCTTGACCCCAACGGCCGCCGGCGCCGCCCCGCTGCCGGACGCCCCGCTCGCTCACGCGTTGCGCGAGAAGCGCTTCTCGCCCGCCAAGCTGGCCGTGCTCGTCGGCGTCGCCCAGGAACTCGGCCTCGACCCGGCCGCCGTGCTCGACGGCACCGGCCTGTCGCCGGACGCCGTCGCCGACCCGTTTACGCTCACGTCGCAACTGCAGTTCCTGACCGCCGCGCGCAACGCGATCGGCCGCTATGACGGCACCGATCTCGGCGTGCGCGTCGGCCGCCGGCTGCATGCGTCGAGCTACGGAATGTACGGCTACGCGATGCTGTGTTCGGAATCGCTCGCGCATGCGTTCGATTCGGCAGTCAAATATCACCAGCTCGCGAACGGGATGCTCGCGATCCGCTGGGTCGAACAGGGCGACACCGCGTCGTGGCTGTTCCCGGATCCGCACGAAGCCGCGCTGCCCGAGCCGGACCTGCCCCTCTACCGCTTCCTGATCGACATGCAATTCGCGCTGCACGTGACGATCATCAAGGACGTGATGGGCGCGTGGTGCGTGCCGGCCCGCGCGCAGTTCGCGCAGCCACGACCGCCGCATGCGGCGCTGCTGTCCGATGCGCTCGAGTGTCCGATCGCGTTCGACCAGCCGCACCATGTGTTGAGCTACCCGGCCGCGTGGCTCACGCGCGCGCCGCAGCTCGCGAACCCGATCACCGCCGCGCAGGTGTCGTCGCACTGCGCGCGCCTGCTCGACGAATTGCGCAGCCAGGCCGGCGTCACGCGGCGCGTTTACCAGGAACTCACGCGCACGCCCGGACAATTCCCGGACATCGACGCGATCGCCGACATCCTGTGCATGACGTCGCGCACGCTGCGCCGCAAGCTCGACGCCGAAGGCACGTCGTACAGCGAGTTGCTCACGAGCGTGCGCAAGGCGCTCGCGATCGACTACCTGAGCACCACCACGCTCAGCACCGAAGACATCGCGCTGACGCTCGGCTTCAGCGACGCGGTGGGATTCCGCCACGCGTTCAAGCGCTGGACCGGCACGACGCCGAGCGACGTGCGGCGCAAGCGCGGCGGGTAGACGCTACGCACAAGCGAGCGCGTAGCGCCGCTCCAGCGCGACCTCGCCGTGCATAGGCGTGTGCCGCGTCCGCATCGATGATGCGGGGCATCGGCGTCCTTCATATAGGTCTGTCCGTTTCGCGCGGCTTCGTCGGATGCGTTCCACTGCGCGTTGTTGGCTCCGTCGTCAGGTGTTCCTCGAGAACGATCTGCCGTTCATCGCGACACCCCCGTGCTGAGCGTGATGTGCTTGTATTCGATGAAGTCGTCGATGGCCGCGGCACCGTTGAGACGTCCGAGACCGGACTGGCGGTAGCCGCCTTCCTCGAATTCGTCGTAGACCTTCGCCCAGTCGTTGATCCAGACCGTGCCGGCCTGCAGCGCGCGCGCAACGCGCATCGAACGCTGTCCGTCGCGCGTCCACACCGCGGCGGCAAGGCCGTATTCGCTGTCGTTGGCCAGCGCAATCGCTTCGTCTTCCGTATCGAATACCTGCACCGTCATGACCGGACCGAACGTCTCCTGCTGCACGATGTCGAGCTTCGGGTCGTCGACTTCGAGCAGCGTCGGGCGATAGAACGCGCCTCGCGCGAGTTCGCCGTCGGTCGCGGGGCCGCCCCGCAGCAGCACTTTCGCGCCCGCCGCGATCGCCTGCTCGACGGTACGGTCGACGCGCGCGACATTCGCTTGGTCGATAAGCGGCCCCATGTCGCTGCGCGGGTCCGCCGCCGGCCCCACGCGCACCGTCTCCAGACGCGCGATCAGACGCGTGCGCACCGCGTCCGCGACGTTGCGCTGCACGAGCAGGCGCGAACCCGTCATGCAGAACTGCCCGGCGAACACGGTCAGCGATTTTTCAAAGACGGGCAGCGCGGCGTCCAGATCGACATCGTCAAACACGACGTGCGGTGTCTTGCCGCCGAGTTCGAGGCCGAAGCGCTTCAGGCGCGACGCACCGGCGGCCGAGATCGCACGGCCGGTCGCCGTCGAACCCGTGAAGCTGATGACGGGCACGTCCGGAGACGCGACCAGGTATTTCGCGCCGTCCGCACCGGATTCGCTGAACACGTTGACGATCCCGCGCGGCAGCGACGGCGCTTCGGACATCACGCTGGCGACGAGCGCGTTGGTTTGCGCGGTCTGCCCCGGCATCTTGACGACGGCGGTCGCGCCGGCCGCGAGCGCGGGCGCGAGCGAGCGCACCATCAGCACGACCGGCGAATTCCACGGCACGATGATGCCGGCCACGCCCATGGGCTCGCGCAACACGAGCGACACGACGTCCGGGCGCGGCGTGCCGCCGTGCGCACGCTCGGCGCGCGCGAGCGCCGCGTAGTAGCGCAGCTTCGACGGTACCATCTCGACTTCGAAGCGCGCTTCGGGCTTGATCTTGCCGTTTTCGAGCGACAGCTGGTCGATCAGCGCATCGGTGTGCCGTTCGAACGCAAGCGCGAGTTCCTCGAGCACTTTCGCGCGCAGCGCCGCATCGTGTTTCCAGCACGTGCGATCGAACGCGCGCGACGCAGCGGCGACGGCCGCGTGCGCTTCGGCTTCGCCGCCGTCGGCGTAGCGGCCAATCACGGTGCCGGTTGCCGGATCGAACGAATCGCGATGCGCGGGCGAATCGACCCATTCGCCGTCGATCCAATGCAATGCATGAGAAGTGATGGTCATCTGGTGCTCCGGTTCGGGTTCAGGCGTATCGATGCGCGATGTGCTCGGCGGCCGCGATCGTGGTGATGTTGGTGGCGACGGAAATCGCATCCGGGAAAATCGACGCGTCGACGACGCGCAGGTTGCGTACGCCGTGCACGCGGCCATCGAGGTCGACGACTGCGTGCGGATCGCCGGCTGCGCCCATCGGCGCGGTCGACGTCGGGTGGTGGTAGGTGTCGACGGTCGATTTGACGGACGCAAGGATCTGCTCGTCCGTCGCCGCGCCGGGGCCGGGATTCAGCTCGGAATGAACGAGGTCCGACAGCGGCGCGGTGCGGCCGATGCGTCGCGCGAGCCGGATGCCGTCGAGCAGGCGCGTGCGATCCTGCTGTTCGGCGAGAAAATTCAGGTCGATGACGGGCGCGTCGTCGGGCTTGCGGCTCGCGAGCTTCAGGCTGCCGACCGACAACGGTCGCGTCAACGCAACCGCGAGCACGAACCCGACCTTGGTCGGACTCTGGTCGTGCGGAAACAGGTGGGTCGCCGTGACGTGCAGGTCGAGGTCGCCGTTTTGCGCGGACGCGCTGTGCGTCCACAGAAATGCGCCGATCACCGGCGATGGGTCGCCGATCCGGTCGGGGCGCGCCGCATAGGCGTTGTAGTAGAACGGGTGATCCTTCAGGCGCTGCCCGACCGGCAGGTTCGCGATCTCGGGGATCGACAGCGCGCGCAGATCCGCCCCCGGCCCGACGCCGGATCGCAGCAGAATCGCGGCGCTGCCATAGCTGCCCGCGCTCAGGATCACTTCGTTCGCGTGGATTTCCTCGCCGTTCGCGAGCTTGACGCCGATTGCCCGGTCGCGGTCGAAAAGCACACGGTCGACCAGCGCGCCGCCGCGAATCTGCAGGTTCTTGCGCGCACGCACGTCGTTGGTCAGATACGCGATGCCCGTGTTGACGCGCACGCCGTTGACAATATTCATCGCATACGGGCCGACACCGTCCGCGTCCGGGCCGTCGAAATCGTCGATGACACGGTACCCGTTCGCGACCGTCGCGTCGACGAACGCGCGCTGCATCGGCGTGATGTCCTCGCGGGTCAGTTGACGCACGGACAGCGGGCCGGCGTGACCATGCAGTGCCGCGCTGCCGCTATCGCGGCTTTCGAGCCGCCGGAACGACGGCAGCATGTCCGCATACGACCAGCCGGGCAGATTCCAGTTCTTCAGGTCCTGCTCGCGCGCGCGGATCGCCACCGCGCCGTTGATCGCGGAGCTGCCGCCCAGCACCTTGCCGCGCAGCGCCCGGATCGGATGATCGATGTAGCCGGCTTGCGTGCGGTAGCCCCACTCGTGACCGGGGTCGCCGCCGACGATGTCGCTGCTCGCGATCACGTGCGGGTAGTCCCATGCGGCGTAGTTGTGGCCGGCCTCGAGCAGCAGCACGTTGCGGCTCGCCCTTTCGCTCAGGCGCGCGGCCATCACGGCGCCCGCCGAGCCGCCGCCGACGATCAATACGTCGATCGTGCGCTTGCCGTTTCCGGCACGCCGTTGTGGCGACGCGTCGGACTGCGTGTCGGCGGCGGGCGCCGCGATCGCTTCGCCGCCCAGCAGCGAGCCGACGGCGAGCGCCGCCGAGTGAGCGAGGGTCTGCGCGAGCATCGTGCGGCGTGCTGGGTATTGCGGGGTATCGTCGTTCATGATCGCAGGTCACGTGGAGGAAAGTCGCGACCAGATTACGAACGGCGGCGGCGCCCGCATAGCCGGCGGCAGGCGAACCCGGCGTTCGTTTTTTCCGAACGACAGGCCCGGCGGCGATCGTGATCCGCGCCGCAAGCGCGCGCGAGTCGTCGCTACGTGCGCGTGGTGCGCGGCAGGATGCCGTGCTCGATCAGCGCGGCATCCCAGCTCGCCGGCTGTCCGATTTCGTCGGTCAGGAACTGGATCAGCGCCTGGACCTTCGGAGGCGTGCGGATCGTCTTTCTGTAGAGCGCGGAAATCTGCCCGCCCGGCGGCGTGTAGTCGGACAGCACCGGGACGAGTTCGCCGGCGACGAGCGCATCCGCGGCGAGGAAGGTCGGGAGGATCGCGAGGCCGAGGCCGGCCAGCGCGCCCGCCAGCAATTGATGTCCCGAATCGGTCCGCATCCGGATGCGGATCCTGAACGACTGGCGCGCGCCGTCGAGCGGCAGGCTCCACATGCCGTTGGGCTCGCGGTTCAGATAGATCAGTCCATCGTGCTCCAGCAGGTCGCCGGGGTGTGCCGGCACGCCGCGCCGCGCGAGATAGGCGGGGCTGGCGCAGATCAGATGGTGATTCGCGGTGAGCGTGCGCGCGACGAGGTTCGAATCGGCCAGCTTGCCGATGCGTATCGCGACGTCGAAATGACCGTCCTGCAGATTGGACAGCCGGTCCTCCGCCTCGATGTCGACGCAGAGCGCCGGGTATTTCGCCGCGAACCTTGCGAGCAGCGGCGCAAGCCGGTGCGTGACGAATGCGGCCGGCACTGCCATCCTCAACGTTCCGTGCAGGCTCGCACCGGCTTCCTGGACTTCCTCCTCGATTCGTTCGAGATCCTTGATAAGTTGCCTGGACTGCTCGAAGAAGCCGTGGCCGGGCTCGGTCAGCTGAAGCTGGCGCCCACGTTTCAGCAATGCGCAGCCGAGCCGCTTCTCGAGCTGCTGGACACGCTGGCTGACGATGGACTTGGTCGTGCCGAGGCGCCGGGCGGCCTCGGAAAAGCTGCCCGCTTCGACCACGGCCACGAAGGTGCTCATGTCGGAGAATTTGTTCATGTTCCAGAGCAGGCGCGCCGGATCGGCGATCGACCGGCCCGGCCCCGCGCGATCGCTCGCGCGTCGTGCCGGGCCGGGCCGGTCATTGCGCCGACAGGCGGATCATGTGCCACGCACCCCGGTCGCGCCGGCTGCGGTGCGCTCCCGAAGAAACCGAATGCCTTCGTCCAGCGCACGCTCGCCCAGCGCATGGTTCGCCTTGTCCTTGAAGAACTGGACGAAGCCGTGCGCCTGCCCTTCGTAGACGGCGACGGACGCGCTCGTGCCGGCTTCGTTCAGGCGGTTTGCGTAAGCGACGTTTTCGTCGCGCAGCGGATCGAGCTGGCCGACCTGAATCAGCGCGGGCGGCAGGTTCGCATGATTGCCCTCGAGCAGCGACAGCAGCGGCGCATACGGGCTCGTTCCAGGCGGCACGTAGCTGGCGAGCACGTTGCGCATCACTTCCCGGGTAGGGAAGTACGTGGCGCCCAGTTCGGCCCACGACGGCGTGTCCGTCCTCATGCTCACCGACGGATACATCAGCCATTGCGCGATGAGCGCGGGGCCGTTGCGATCGCGAGCGAGCATCGCGGTGGCCGCCGACAGGGTCGCGCCGGCACTGTCGCCGCAAACGACGATTCTCGCCGGATCGCCGCCGAACGCCGCGGCGTGGCCGGCGGCCCATTGCAGCACCGCGTAGACGTCCTCGAGCCCCGCGGGGAACGGGAATTCGGGGGCCAGCCGATAGTCGACGGACATGACGATCGCCTGCGCGCGACCGGCGATCGCACGCACGAGCACGTCGTGCGTGTCGAGGTCGCCGGACACGAAGCCGCCGCCGTGCACGAACAGAACGATCGGGAACGCTTCCTCGCCGCGCGCGCCGGCCGGCTTGTAGATGCGTACCGGAACGTTCCGGGCGGGGTGCTCGGCCGGCACGTCGATGGAGCGTACCTCGCTCACCGCGTCAGGCACCCCGGCCGACGGAATCATCGCGCGATAGGACGTGCGCATCTCCTTCGCGAACGCGGCCATCGCTTCGGTGATCGGACGAGCCGCGAGGGCGCCCGGCTCGACGACATGACGCGTCGGGATCAGGCCGAAACACGGCCGGCTCGACAGCTTCCATGAAAACATACGTTCTCTCCTGGCCCGAGGCCTGTTCCCGCACTTCGTTTCACTACGGACGGATCGCGGTCGCACGAGCGGCGCGCCTTGCGCCGCCCGGGCGCATTCGTCACGCGAACGACAGAACGTCCGATACCGGCTTGCGCGGCTTCTGCGGCCAGTTGCCCGATGCCGGATAGCCGACCGTGACCAACATCACGGGGACATCGCTCTGAGCGAGACCGAACGCGGTCGCGACGCCTTGCGGATCGAAACCGATCATCGGACCGGATGCGAGTCCCAGACCCTCGGCGGCCAGCATCAGCGTCATCGCAGCCAGCGACCCCGAGCGAATGGCTTCGTCGCGCTGGAACACGTAGTTGTCACGATACATGTTTTGCGCGGCACCAATCCAGCCCTTGTACAGCCCCTCGTCGATGATTCCCGCATCCAGCGTCGGCCGGAGCGCATCGGCGAGCGTCAGGTGCGGATCGAGCGTACCGCATACGATGAACGTCACGGCGGCGTCCGCGACCTTCTGCTGCCCGAACGCGAGCGGCAGCAGGCGCGCCTTCGCGTCGTCGCTGCGCACGGCGACGAACTTCCAGTTCTGCAGATTGAATGCGGACGGCGCACGCGTGGCGAGCTCGATCAGATTGCCGATCTGTTCGTCCGACAACTTGCGGCTGGTGTCATACCGGTTCGCCGAGATGCGCGACTTGATCACTTCAGACATGTTTGACACTTGCACACTCCTTTCTTCTTTCGGGGGGATGACAACGGGATGGACGTCATCGCGGACGACGACACGATCGCCCGATCGCGCCCGCCTTGCGTCCAGGCTGAAACGGCCGGCGCCGACGCTCGCCAGCAGCAGGAAGCCGCCGGCCATCGACACGTTCTTGAGGAACATGACCATCTGCGTCTGGTCCGCGAACCGGGTGTGAAACAACGCGCCGGTGACGAAGCAGAAGCCGGCAAGCAGTGCCGCCACGATGCGCACGCGGTAGCCGACGACGATCAGCACGCCAGTGCCGATCTCGAAGAGCACCGTCGGCACGAACAGGATGCCCGGTACGTGATTGGCCTCCATGTAGCCGCGGATCGCGTCGGGCGCGGCGAGCTTCGACAAGCCCGAGAGCAGGAAGATCAGCGCGAGGAGAATCCGCGCGGCCAGCATCGCGGCCGGCTGGAACCGTGCGATGCCTGCCACGGACAGCGGATGATCGGACGGGACTTTCTCATTCATATTGGAATCCTATGTTTTTGGTTCAGGTTGGGGACGGCCACGAGGTCGATGCACGACGACCGTCAAACGGTCACGACGATCTTGCCCAGCGCGCGATTGCTTTCCATCAGGCAGTGAGCGCGACGGATTTCGTCGAAATCGAACGTATGCGCGCGCAACGACGGCATATGCCCTTCGGCCGTCGCGCGAGCGATCTCGGGCAGCGGGACGTCCGTCGCCGGCATCGCCGTCGTGCCGAACACGCCGGACGAGAAGAAGCCAAGCCGCACGCAGTTCGGCAGATCGCGCATCAAGTGGAACGGTTCGAGTTCGGCGCCTCCGTGCACGCCGACGACGCAGGCGGCGCCGAACGGGCGCAACGCGCCGACGGAGTCCCGCAGCGTGTCGGCGCCGACCGCTTCGAACACGGCGTCGACGCCGGACGGCACCGCGGCCTTGACGGCTGCCTCGATATGCCCGTTGTCGACGAGCGCGAGATCGGCGCCGACCTCGCGCATCCGTTGCAGGTGCAGGGCCGCCCGGCTCGTCGCGATCACGGTGACGCCGCGATATTTCGCATACGCGACGGCCGCCAAGCCGACCGAGGACGTGCCGCCGCGGACCAGCAGCGTCTGGCCGCCCCGGATCGCCAGCATCCTGTCGAGCACGCCGACGGCCGTGACATACGCTTGCGGGATGGCGGCCAGCTCCGCCCACGAAAGCCCGGTGCCGTCCATGGCGATCACGTTGCTCCGATTCACGGTCACCTGCTCCGCGTAGCTACCCGGGCGCGTGAACTGCAATCCGCCCATCGCGGTCGCGACGGCCTGCCCGGTGCGGAACTGCCCCGAAGGATCGTCGAGCACTTCGCCGACGGCTTCGATACCTGGCACGCGGCCCGCCTGGTCGTTCGGCCCGAGCGTCCCCGCCCGGAGATACGTCTCCGCACGGTTGAGCCCGAATGCGCGCACGCGAATCCGAACTTCGCCGCCGTCGGGTTCCCGCGGCGGAATGTCCTGCAACTGCAGCACGTCAGGGCTGCCGAAGCGTTCGATCACATAGGCTTTCATGCACTCTCCAGACAGGCGACCGTTTCGGGCGCCTTTGAACCATCAATCCGGCCACATTCTGGGTTATCGATATGCGCATTGGAACTGGGTAAAATGAAATCAACACTTTCATTTTTGGTAGGCTGAATTGGATCTCAACGATGTGCGGATATTTGTGAGCGTCGTGCAGACTGGCAGCCTTTCCGGTGCGGCGACGCGACTGGCGATACCGTTGCCGACGGTCAGCCGCCGCATTCGCGCGCTCGAACAGCAGCTCCGGGTCCAGTTGCTGGAGCGCACCGCGCGCGGCACCAAGCCGACCGAAGCCGGCACCCGGCTTTACGAACATGCGAGCCGAGGCGTCGAGATGCTCGCTGAAGGCGAACAGGCCGTGGTCAGCGATCAGGCCAGGCTGAAGGGACGGCTGCGCATTTCGCTGCCGCCCGGGTTCGACGTGTGGTGGACACTGTTATCGGCTTTCCGGAAGCGCTATCCGGATATCCAGCTGCACGCCTATGCTACCGAACGGCGCGTGGATCTGATAGAAGACGGCATCGATGTCGCGCTGCGCGTCGGCGCGATCGCGCATGAAGCCATGGTCGCGCGCCAGTTGCTGACCTATCGCCACGTCCTGGTGGCCAGTCCGCTCCTGCTCGATACGTTGGGGGTGCCGCAAACGCCTGACGACCTGCACCGGTTCCCGTGCGCGGTATGGAGTCCGGTTGCCGATGCCGGCCGCGGCTGGCGCCTGGGCGAACGGACCTTCGAGCCCAACGCGGTCCTGTCGACCAACGACTACGCGTTCCTGCGCAGCCGCGCAATTGCGGGCGAAGTCGTCACAGAGCTTCCGCCGTTCCTGGCCGCGGAGCCCGTTCGGCAGCGCCGGCTCGCCGTCGTGCTTGCCGCCTGCCCGCTGCCCGAACAACAGGTGAACCTGCTGTATCCGTCGCATCGGCATCCGTCGGCCATCGTTCGCGCCTATCTCGAGTTCTGCCAGTCACAAGTCGCGTGGCTCAAACGCGTCTGTACGATCGGTCAGACCGGCCCGGGCATCGATACGTAGCGCCTCCGGCCACGCCGCACGCGGCGCCAACCGCCGTGGACGGCCGATGGGCCAGCGTCGACCGTCCGCCATTCCAAGCATGCCGATCGGCGGAAATCGCGACGACGGCGCCGGTCGGTTTCAGCGCGCTTCGCCGACCGCCGGCTGCGCGATCGCCAGCGCGAACTCGAACACCGCGCCGCGCCCGTCCCGGTCGACGAGCCGGATCCCACTGCCGTTGAGCGCCAGCATCCGGTGCACGATCAGCAGCCCGAGCCCGCCGCGCGTCGTCGCACCGCCGCTCATCGGCCGCTGCGGCCGCTGGAACAGCCCTTCTCGCCGCGCCGGCGGAATCCCTTCGCCGGTATCCGACACGGTCACCACCACGCGGTCGTCCTGGGGCGTCAGCGCCACTTCGACTTCGCCATGCTGCGGCGTGTGCCGCAATGCGTTGTCGAGCAGGTTGGTCAGCACGCGCTCGATCATCCCGAGATCGGCCGACACGACCGGCACGCGCGGCGGGATGCGCGCATGCAGCGTGACGCCGCGCGACTGCGCGGCGAGTTCGAACTTCTCGAATACGTCCTGCACGAGATCGACGAGCGAGAACGGCTCGCGCTCGGCCTGCACGCCGCCCGATTCGAGCCGCGCGAGTTCGAACAGCGCCTGCGCGAGCCGGCCGACCTTCGTGCTCTGCGCGAGCGCGATCGACAGGTAGCGGCGGCGCTCGGACTCCGCGAGCGCGTCGGACTTCAGCGACAGTGTTTCGAGATAGCCATGCAGCGAGGTCAGCGGCGTGCGCAGGTCGTGCGAGATGTTCGTGATCAATTCGCGCCGCTGCTGGTCCTGACGCGTCAGCGCGCGCCACTGGTCGCCGATCCGGTCGGCCATCTGCGCGAATGCGGATTCGAGCACCGCGATGTCGTCGCCGCGTCGCCCGGGCGGCGAATGCGGCACCGGCGGCTGCGTGTCGGGTGCGGCGTTCGCGTCGAAGCGGCGCATCGCATCGGTCAGCCGGCGCAGCGGGCGCGTGATGAAACTGAACGCCGTCAGGCCGGCGAGCAGGCCGAGCAGCGCGACGACCGCCATCGACCACAGCGTCGTGCGCAGCACGTTGCCGGCGTCGACGCGCGCGGCCAGCCGGTCGTGCGCTTCGCCGAGCAGCACCACGTAGATGTAGCCGGACGGCGGCTGTCCCGCACGCTGCAGCGGCGCGGCGCTGAACACCTTGCGCGCGTCGGGGCTGCGCGGATCGTCGCCGAGGATCGGCAGCGGCTCGCCCGCGATGAAGCGCTGCACCGGCGCGAGATCGACGCGGTCGCGCTTCACGTGGCCCGGCGGCGCGTCGTCGCCCTGGATGCGCCCCGCGTTGTCGAGCAGGTACACCTCGACGCTCGGGTTCACGCCCATCAGTTGGCCGAACAACGTGCGCACGGCGTCCGGACGCAGCCCGTTCGCGTCCATCAGCGGTGTGCTGCCCGCGATATGCGCGGCGAGATCGCGCGACAAGCCCTGCACGACTTCCTTCTCGCGCATGTCGTTCGCGCGGATCTGCAGCCACGCCGACGCGCCCGAGCACGCGAGCAGCAGGATCGAGAACACGAGCGACAGCCGCTGGGTGAGGGTCAGCTTCATCACGCGTCCCGCTGATCCGGCGCGGCGAGCTTGTAGCCGCGTCCCCATACGGTGAGGATGCGCACGGGTTCGGCCGGATCGGCCTCGATCTTCGCGCGCAACCGGTTGATGTGGGTGTTCACCGTATGTTCGTAGCCTTCATGCTGGTAGCCCCACACGGCATTGAGCAGGTCCATCCGCGAGAACACCTTGCCCGGATGCCGCGCGAAGAAATACAGCAGGTCGAACTCGCGCGGCGTGAGGTCGATGCGCGCGCCGTCGACGGCAGCTTCGCGCGCGATCGGGTCAATCGACAGCCCGGCCACGTCGAGCGTGCCCGCGTCGATCCGCGAATCGCGCGCGAGCGCATCGACGCGCCGCAGCAACGCCTTCACCCGCGCGACGAGTTCGAGCACCGAGAACGGCTTCGCGAGGTAGTCGTCGGCGCCGAGCTCGAGGCCCAGAATCCGGTGCACCTCGCTCGAGCGGGCGCTCGTGATGATGATCGGCGTGTAGCGCGCCATCGCGCGCGCGCGCCGGCAGATTTCCAGGCCGTCGACGCCGGGCAGCATCAGGTCGAGAATCAGCGCGTCCCAGTTGCCCTGTTCGAGCAGGCGCAGCCCTTCCGTGCCGTCCGCGCTGTGGACCACTTCGTAGCGCTCGTCGCGCAGGTGGAGGCTCAGCACGTCGGCGATGTCGGCATCGTCCTCGACGATCAGGATGCGTTTGGGGTGGTCCATGGCGGTCGGCGGCGGCACGTCGTTATGGCTCTCGGGTTGGTTTCGCAGGTTCGTTCCGGTCGCCCCCGGGCGGGAGGGCGGGTCCGGGAGCGAATCGCGGCAGCAATGCCGCGCTGCCGCCATTGTGCAAAATTTTGCGTCGGGGAGGGGTCACAAATCGTTTAAGTTTGGCTCGCGAGCGGGCGGAGGGGGTAATACCGGCACGACGTTCCATTCCGTCCCCGAAAATCCAGGCGCCGCTCGCCCAGGCTCGAGCATCGCCTGGATCGATCGTCACGTCGGCTCGGCAGTCCGTCATCCCGATTCCGGAACCGGCAAGCCCAGCCGCCAGTTCAGGTTCCTGCGCGCCTGCCTTTCGCAACGTGTGTAGAAGAAGTCCGTCAGATAGATGCGCGGACGCACGAGCAGCCCGCGCAGAATGGCCCGCTCATGAAGGTCGTAGGCCCTGTCGTCAAGATCGGGACGCTCTGCCCGCAGACGCCGGCCGTCTTCGCGAAACTGGCCGCGGGAAGCGCCGAGCACGGCCAGGTCGATGTCGCAGACGAAACGGGTATCCAGCCCCGCGGCAATACCCGAGTGGGTCGTCGCGAGAATCATCGCGCCAATTTGGTCGCACGCGCGGATTCGCCCCGCCGCCCGGCGCTGGAACCAGTCCGCGCTGTTCTGCTCGTTGTCCTTCGCGCCGGGCACGAAGATCACGTCATGGAACCACAGCGCGAGTTCAACGGCGTCCGGTTCGGGAATCGACTCGCGTGCGAGGTCGAGTTGGCGCAAGCATCGCCGGACATGCACGAGCGTATGGTAATGGCGCGCCGGCTCCGTATAGCATCGCGCGAGCATCCGATAGACATCCTCGGCATGTGCCCCGCCGCTGCACGACCACAACGCGACGAACCGCTCCTGCATCCGGCTCACGTTCGCTCCTTGGGCCGGGGCGGCTGCACGTGATCGCCCCATGCCGACATTACCGCGATGCGTTCAGAGAAATTCCCTGCGGATGTCGATGCTCGACCGCTGCCCGATGTTTCCGTAGTGATGCGCGAGCCATGCATCGGCTTCGCGCCGCCCGTGATCGTGCAGTTCGCTGAGAAATGCCCAATCGGCGTTGTACTTGCTCGATACGCTCAACGCGCACATCGCGTCGTCGGCGCGAATCGAATGGATCAGCATTTCCTTCATCTCGCCGCGATCGATCGTGCCCTGCTGGATCAGGTCGGTGACGAACGCGATCGCTCGCATCTCGCGCATCAGCGACGAGTTGAAACTGATCTCGCTGATGCGGTTGAGGATTTCCGCGGCCGTGATCGGCACGCCGCGTCGCACGAGCGGATTGATGTGCACGATCACGACGTCGCGCGTCGCGCAGTTGTAGATGAGCGGATAGATGGCCGGATTGCCCATGTAGCCGCCGTCCCAGTAATACTCGCCATCGACCGAGACCGCCTGGAACAGTGTCGGCACGCATGCTGATGCCAGCACCGCGTCGGCACTCACATCCTCGCCCGTGAAGAGGCGTATCTTCCCCGTCTCGACGTTGGTCGCGCACAGGAACAACCGGATCGGACAGTGCTTGCGCAGCGCGCCGAAATCGACGTGGCTTTCGAGCACTTCGCGCAGCGGATTCAGGTTGTTCGGATTGAACTGATAGGGCGAAAAGACGCGCAGCATCATGTCGGCGAACGCATAGAGCGGCGAGTGATCGAGCCCGAAGCTGTGCGTGCCCTTGAGCCAAGGCACCCAGCGCAGCGGGTTGTAGTGCTCCGCCGATCGCGCGACCGCCTGCCAGAAGTCGTGCAGCGCCTGACGCGCACCGTCTTCGCCGCCTTGTTGCAGCCCGTACGCGAGTACGGCGGCGTTCATCGCGCCGGCGCTGGTTGCACTGACACCCTCGATTTCGAGCCTGCCGTCCTCGAGAAGCCGGTCAAGCACGCCCCAGGTGAAGGCACCGTGCATCCCGCCCCCCTGCAAGGCCAGCGCGATCTGCTTGCGCGGCAGATCGTTGCGGCGTCGTGTGTGCGTGATCGTCATGCCCGCCTCCTTGGTTCTTCGCTATACGGAACAATGGCAAGTCATGGACGGTGCGTCGTCACGCGATAGGTCGTCGTGCGCCGCCGGTCCGTTCATCCTGTGCGCGCGTCCAGTGCATCCAGCAGCGCTTTCGCCTCTCGCAGGTCGCGCGTGTCGAAGCCTTCCGTGAAACTGGCGTACACGTCGGCCAGCGCCTGCCTTGCCTCCACGGTCTTCCCCTGCCGTTGCAACAACCGCGCCAGATCCGACGCTGCTCGCAATTCCAGTGCTCTGGCACCCTGCCCGCGCGCTCGCGCGATCGCCCGATGAAAACAGTCAACCGCTTCGTCATCGCGTGCGGCGGCAGCCCGCTCCTCGCTCGCCGTGCCGGCCAGATAAATTCCCTTGAGCCGGTACAGCTCCGCCTCGTAGCAATGCTCGCCGGAGTGCTCGACGATCGTCGTTGCCTCTTCCAGCATGTCCAGGGCGGCCCGCTCGTCACCCGCGCGCCAGCAACTGTCGGCGAGCAACGCGAGACAATAAGGCCGCTGATCTTCGCCGCCCGCTGCCCGCTGCGCGTCGAGACCCAGCCGCATCTGCTCGATGCCGTCCTGGATGTCACCTTGCGCGCTCATCGACCAGCCTCGCAAAAGCGTCCCCCACGCGAGCCAGTACGGCAATCCGTGCTCGGTCGATACGGCAATGACCGCTTCCGCGCGCTCGGCGGCAAGCATCGGCTCCCGCCTCAGTTGATGCAAGTGCGCCGTGTAGGTCAGACTGAACGCCAGCGACGGCCCATAAGAAAGGCTCCGTGCGAGCGCAAGTGCTTCGACGCTGCGCTTGAGCGCCTGGTCGGGATACCCCTGAATCCACAAGGTCAGCACAAGGAAACTGAGCGCCCGGATACCGGGATCCACGCCGTGTGCGAACACATGCGCCTGATGCTGCTCCGGATCGTAGATCGCAAGGGCCTGTTCCAAGTGTGCGCGAGCCGTGCCGAAATCACCCTGCAGAAAGAAGCACGAGCCCAGTGCGCTGTGCGCCTCGATGAGGAAGCCTGGATCGTTCGCATCCCTTGCGGTTACGAGCATCTGCTTGCCGAGATCGGTCGCGAGTGCGTACTCTCCGCGCACCACGTGGTACATCCGCAATCCCAGCTGTGTCGCAAAGCGCTGCGATGCCTCGCCCGTGCGATCGCACAACTCGAGCGCGCGCGTATAGGTCGCGCCCACCTCCGTCGCACCATACCCGCGCACGTCCATCAGGACCGGCCCGAGGGAAAGCAGCAAAGTCAGTTCCCAATGCGCACGCATGGGTGTATCCGGCAGACCCTTCAGCAACGCAAGCGCCGCTCCCAGGTGATTCATCGCATCGTGATGGGCGGCATGGCGCAGCGCCTGCTGCGCCGCGCGATGCAGGTATTCGACAGCCTTGGGAATGTTCCCGCTCTGACCGTAGTGGTGCGCAAGCTCGCTGCAGTAATCGGCGATGCGTGTCGGGAACAGCGTCTCGATCGCCTGCGCGGTGCGCTCGTGCAGCGTGGTGCGCCGCTCCGTCAGCAACGAGCGCCCGGCCACCTCCTGGGTCAGCGCGTGTTTGAACGAGTAATTGACTTCGGGAAACGCGGGGCGCTCGTAGATGAACTCCGCTGCCTCCAGGTGGGCGAGCTGACGACGAAGTTCGTCGTCGCGCGCCGGCTCCTCACCGCAGATTCGCCGGATCAGACTGAACGGGAACTCGTGACCAATCACCGCGAGCGCCTGCAGCAGTTCCTTTTCCTCGATGGGGAGGCGATCGATCCGGGCAGCCAGCACGCCCTGCACGGTGGTGGGAATATGCAGCGTCGCCGGGGTCTCGACGATGTGATAACGCCCGGCATCGCCGAGCAGCGATTTCTCTTCCACAAGCGTCTGGACCACTTCCTCCATGAAGAACGGGTTGCCCTCCGTCTTCTCCAGAATGAGCTGCTTGAGCGGCACGAGCGTGCGATCCTCGCCGAGCAGAACCGTCAGCAGTCCTTGCGCATCGGACGGGCCAAGCGGTTCGAGCCGGATCCTGCTGCAATGATCCGCGCCGGCCCATTCGGGCCGATACTCGGGCCGGTAGTTCACGAGAAGCAGGATGCGTGCGTCCGGCACGTGGTCGATCAGGTAGGTGAGGAACGCTTCCGTTTCGCGGTCCAGCCATTGCAGATCCTCGAACAGCAAATGGACCGGCTGATTCTGGCTCTCTCGCACGAGAAGCTGCCTGATCGCGTCGAAGGTGCGGTCGCGCCGGATCTGCGGATCCATGTCGACGAGTACCGACCCGCCCTCGCCGATTCCCAGCAGATAGAGGACGTAGGGCACGAGGTCTTCGAAACTGCGCTCGAGCGCGAGCGCCTTGCCGATGACCTTTTCCCGGCAACGCCGCTCGTCGTCCTGCGTCGTGATCTGGAAATAGTTCTTCAGGAGTTCGATGAGTGGCAGATTGGGAAACGCCTTGCCGTGCGAGACCGAGAATGTCTCCAGCACCAGCGCGCCACGTCGCGAGCGCTCCTTGAACTCGTGGAAAAGACGAGACTTCCCGACACCCGCCTCCCCGACGACGCCGACGACGCGCCCATGCCCGCTCCTCATTGCCTCCAGCGCGCGGTTCAGATGCTCCATTTCCGTCTCGCGACCGACGAACCGTGCGAGACCGCGATGTGCCGCCAGTTGCAGGCGCGTGCGCAACGCACCCAGGCCGAGCACCTCGTAGACGCATAGCGGCGCGGGAATTCCCTTGAGTTGTGTCGCGCCCAGCGCCTTGAACTCGAAATAGCCTTCGGCGAGCTTGTGGGTAGACTCGCTGACGAGAATCGATGTGGGCGCGGCGATGCCCTCGATCCGCGACGCGATGTGGATCGTATGCCCGAGCGGATCGTATTCGGTGTGCAGGTCGACGGTGCGGATGGAACGGACGACGACCTCGCCCGTATGAACGCCGACGCGAATCTGCAGAGGAATGCCTTCCTGCAAACGAATGCGGTCGCCATGCTGCCGCATCGCCTGCTGCATGCGCAATGCGGCGAACAGCGCGCGCTGCGCATGGTCTTCGTGGGCGATCGGTGCGCCGAACAGCGCGAGGATGCCGTCGCCGAGCGATTTCGCGACGTACCCCTCGTAATAGTGGACCGCTTCCATCATCAGCTCGACCACGGGCACGATCAGGCGATGCGCCACTTCGGGATCGAGATCGTGAATCAATGCGGTCGACCCGGCCATGTCGGCGAACAGCGCGGTAACGGTCTTGCGCTCGCCGGCGGGCTCGCCGCGCGCTTCCATGGCGGCGTGTTCGGCCCGGATCCGCTCGGCAAGATGATCGGGCGTGTAATGAATCGGGGTGACCGGCGGTTCCCGGACCGACGGTCGGGCAAACGACGGCGCGGCGGCGGGCGGTGCCAGCGACGCTCCGCAATTGCTGCAGAAGCGGGCCGCCGGCGCTGCCTCATGCCCGCATTGCGGACACGTGCGGGACAGCGCGGCCTGACATTCCTGGCAGAACCTCGCACCGGGAGGATTCTCGGACCCGCAAATGGTGCAGCGCATAAAACCCTCTTCCAGCCAAGGGTCGACCTCAAAACATTATGCGCCACTCTCTGCGGAGAATCAGGGCGGCAAGCGTGTTCGTGCGTGCCGACAGGGGAAGAACGAATGGCCAGACAGCCTTTACATCCCTACATCTTCCCCGCCAGATGAAACCGCGACGCCGGATGCCACAGCCTGACCGACGTGGCGACGTGCTCGCCGACCCACGTGCGGCGCCTCAACACAAGACACGGCTCGCCGATTTCCATCACGAGATGCCGACGCACCTGCGCATTGGGTTTCTCTGCATAGATCCGGAACTCCGCGTGCTGGATCGGCGCCAGTCGCACCATGTAGTGGTTCGGCGTCTCGAGCGTGAAATCCTGCTCCAGATAGGCGGGAAACAAGGCCGGATTGACGTAGCGATCCTCGAACTGGATCGGCTCGTCTTCCTCGAAATGCACGATGCGTGAATGAAACACGGGCCCGGACCGCAGCCCGAGCGCCTCGATCGCGTCCGGGTCGACGCTGCGCTCGATCAGCAGCACGCGCGCGCTGTGCCGATGACCGCGTTCGGCAATCTCGTCCGCGATGTTGCGGATTTCCAGCACCGTCGATTCGTAATGCCGGCGCTCGACGAAGGTGCCCGCACCCTGGATGCGGGTCAGCACGCGTTCGGCCGTCAGTTCCCGCAGCGCGCGCGACACGGTCATCCGGGCCACGCCGAATTCCTTGACCAGTTCAGCCTCGGTCGGGATCGCGCCGCCGGGTTTCCAGTCGCCCTTCGCGATCCGCTCGACGACGTAGCGCTTGATCTGTTGATAGGCCGGCAATGCGCGCGCCGGCACGGCATCGCCCAATGCCCTCGCCGGTCGTGCGGAAGGTTGTCGTTCCGTTTCGTTCATGCGCCCTCGACCGAATGAATGTTGGATGATCCGCCAGTCGCCGCCCGACGCTACCGCAGCGACGGCGGTTCGCCCGCGACGATGCCGGCGGCGATCGCGATGTCGTCCGCCAGCGGCCGGTCGTCGTGGTAGGCCGGCACGCGTTCGCGCACATATCGCCACAGCGCATCGGTCGACGAGGCGGGCGCCGCTCCGTTCGCCTGCAGATCGTATGCCTGCGCGGCGGCAAGCAGCTCGATCGCGAGCACGCGCGTCGCATTCTCGATGATGTCGAGCGCCTTCAGCGCGGCCGGCGTCGCATGACACAGGTGATCCTCCTGCAGCCCGGACGTGATGCCGCCGTCGAGGCTCGCCGGCGCCGCGAGTCGCTGGTTCTGCGCGACCAGCGCGACCGCCGTGTACTGCGCGATCATGAACCCCGAACACGTGCCGCCCGGCGCCGCGAGAAACGCCGGCAGCCCGCTCACGAGCGGATTGACGAGACGATCCAGCCGCCGCTCGGCGATAGCCGCCACTTGCGCCATCGCGGCCGCGAGGCTGTCCATCGCCAGCGCGATACCCGCGCCGACGGCATGCGCCTGCGAATGAACGGCCGGCGCGTCGCGCGTTCCGGCAACGATCGGATTGTCGGTGACGGACGCAAGCTCGCGATCGACGACTTCCGCCGTCACCGCGAACACGTCGCGGGCCGCGCCATGCACGTGCGGAATCGTGCGCAGGCTGAGCGGATCCTGCGTATGCCGGCCGCTCGCCGCTGCAAGCATCGCGCTGTCGGCAAGCATCGTCCGCAAGCGCGCGCCGACGTGCCCGATGCCGGGCGAAATCCGCAGCGCGAGCGAGGTCGGATCGAATGCCGCGAGCTGTCCGCCGAGATTCTCGAAGCTCGTCGCCGCGATCCAGTCGGCCCAGTCGAGCAGCCGTTCCGCGCGGGCGAGCGCGAGCGCGGCGAGCCCCGTCACGCACGGCGTGCCGTTGACCAGGCTCAGCCCCTCCTTCGCGCCGAGCACGAGCGGTTTGCGGCCGACGCGCCGCAGCGCCTCGTCGCCGCGAATGCGCTCGCCGCGATGGCGTGCATGGCCGTGCCCGATGCAGACGAGCGCGACGTGCGCCATGTGGGTCAGATAACCGACCGAGCCGTGCGCCGGCACCTCCGGCAGGCAATCGTGCTCGAGCAGCGCGACGAGCTGTTCGACGACATCGGCATGCACGCCCGAATGCCCGTGCGCGAAGTTGTTGATCGCGGCCGCGATGATCGCGCGCGTTTCGGCCGCGCCGAGCGGCATGCCGACCCCGACCGCATGGCTCATCAGGATGTTGCGCGACAGCGTGCTCTGCTGCGCCGGCGACACGATCACGTCGCACAGCGCGCCCACGCCAGTATTGACGCCGTATGCGCGAATCCCGCGCGCGACGATCTCGTCGACGAGTTCGCGTGCTGCGACGACACGCGCGCGTGCGTCGTCGGTCAGCGCAAGCGGCTCGCCTGCCGCCACTGCCGCAACCTGTCGCCAGTCGAGCGGCCGTGCCGCACGGAATACGGTCATGGCAGCCTCAGTTCGATGTGCGGTCGTGATGGCTCGACACGAATTGCCGGAAACGCTCGGAGCACTGGCCGCCGAACAGATCGTCGGGCGTGCCGTCCGAGTCGACTTCGCCCTGATGCAGGAACATCACGCGATTCGATACGTGACGTGCGAAGCCCATTTCATGCGTGACGACCAGCATGGTTCGCCCTTCCTCCGCGAGCGAACGCATCACACGCAGCACTTCGCCGACCAGCTCCGGATCGAGCGCGGACGTCGGTTCGTCGAACAGCATCACCTTCGGATGCATCGCGAGCGCGCGAGCGATCGCGACGCGCTGCTGCTGACCGCCCGACAGGTGCGCCGGATAGTAGCCGCGCTTGTCGGCGAGGCCGACGCGCGCCAGCAGCGCCTCTGCCTCCTCGACCGCTTCCGCGCGGCTGCGCTTTTGCACGCGCAGCGGCCCTTCGACGAGGTTGTCGAGCACCGTCATGTGCGACCACAGGTTGAAGTTCTGGAAGACCATGCCGAGCTGGGAGCGGATCCGGTCGACCTGTCGCCGGTCGCTCGGATGCAGCTTGCCGTCGCGCGCGCGCTTCATCGCGAGCGTTTCCCCGCCGAGCGCGACGGAGCCGTCGTCAGGTGTCTCGAGCAGGTTCAGGCAGCGCAGGAACGTGCTCTTGCCCGACCCGCTCGCGCCGAGGATCGAGATGACGTCACCCTCGTGCGCGTCGAGCGAAATGCCTTTCAGCACATGATGATCGCCGAACGACTTGTGGATGTTCTTGACCGACAGCGCGACGGGAGCAGCGGTGTTCATCGGATTCTCCTGGAAAGGATGGGGACGCTCAGGATGCGACGCGCCGAGGATTGCGCGTCGCCGCGACGGACGCGCCGGACGGCTTGGGCGCGCGCAGGTGCCCGGAGAGTCGCCATTCGAGCGCGCCGAGCAGGCGTACGACGATGAAGTTCAGGGTCAGATAGATGACGGCAGCGCAGGCGAAGACCTCGGTCGTCCGATAGGTTTGCTGAATGATCTGCTGCGCGACACCCGTCACTTCCCATACCGTGACGAGGCTGGCCAGTGCGGTCGACTTGACGAGCAGCACGGCCTCGGTCGAGTACGCGGGCAGGCACTGGCGCAGCGCGATCGGGCCGATCACGCGCCGCAGCAGCGCGAAGCCCGACAGCCCGATCGAATAACCGGCCTCGATCTGCCCGACCGGCACGGCCATCAAACCGCCGCGCAGGATTTCGGCCGTGTAGCCTGCAGTACACAGCGCGAGCGACAGCACCGCGCACACGTACGGCTCGCGCAGCAGCGGCCACATGAAGCTTTCGCGGATCACGCCGAACTGGCCGAGCCCGTAATACACGAGGAACATCTGGATCAGCAGCGGCGAGCCGCGAAACACGAGGATGTAGCCACGCGCGAAGCGGTTCGGCAGCCAGTGCGGCGACACGCGCATCGTGACGATCACGAGCGACAGCAGGCCGCCGAGCACAAGCGACGCGAAGAACAGGCCGAGCGTGGTCGGCACGGCCGCGAGCAGCTGGCGCAGCGTATCGAAGAGAAAGTCGAAATCGATGGACATGCACGTTCTCCGTCAGTTGCGCGCGAAATTGCGGCGGAACGACCGGCCGACGATCGCTTCCGCCCGGTTGAACACGCGGTTCGACAAGCCCGTCATCAGCAGATACAGCGCACCGCCCGCAACGAAGAACACGAAGTACTGGTGAGTCGAATTGGCGGCGATCTGGCTCGTGCGCAGCAGCTCGGCGAGGCCGGTGACGGAGATCAGCGCCGAATCCTTGAGGCTCAGTTGCCACACGTTGCCGATGCCGGGCAGCGCGAAGCGCAGCACCTGCGGAATCAGGATGCGGCGCAGCACCATGCTGCTCGGCATGCCGATCGCGCGCGCCGCCTCGAGCTCGCCCTTCGACACCGCGAGCACCGCCGCGCGATACACCTCGGCCTGATAGGCGCCCGAGATCATCCCGACCGCGAGCGCGCCGATCACGAACGGCGGCACGCCGATGAAACCTTCCGCGCCGAACCACTGGCCGACGGCCGTGACGAGCGTCGAGCCGCCGAAGTAGAACAGATAGATGACGAGCAGTTCCGGCACGCCGCGAAACACCGTTGTGTACAGGTCGCCGAGCAGGCGAGCGCTGCGGTGGCGGGACAGCTTCGCCGCCGCGATCGCCGCGCCGATCACGGCGCCGACCGCGAGCGCGGCGAGCGTCAGCGCGACCGTCATCAGCGCGGCGAGCAGCAGCACACCGCCCCAGCCTTCGGTTCCGAAGCCGAGCATTTCAAGAATCGCCATGCGTGCCTCCCGGCAAGCGTTGAGTCAATCTGCAGGATGCGTGCCGCCGCGCGTCGTTCGAATCGCTCACGCGGCGGCAGCCGAATGCGCGCTTACGGCGTGACGTCGGTCTTGAACCACTTGTCGGCCAGCTTCTTCACCGTGCCGTCCGCGAGCGCCGCGCCGATCGCCGTGTCGAACTTCGTCTTCAGATCGGCATCCTGCTTGCGGAACGCGAGACCTTCGCCCGGCCCCCAGATCGGCCCGCCGAGCTTCGGCCCCGCGAGCACGATCGACGCGTTGTCCTTCTTCGTGTTGTTCGCCGCGTAGTACGTGACGTCGTCGAACGACGCGTCGATGCGCCCGGCGACGAGGTCGAGATCGCGCTCGGGCGAGGTCTTGTACACGCGAATCGACGCGATGTCCTTGAAGCTGTCGTTGATGAACTTCGTATAGACGGTGCCCGACTGGATACCGATCGTCTTGCCCTTCAGCTGCTTGCGCAGCGCATCGACGGTGGACTTGTCGGCGTTCGCGTCACCCGTCAGCTTCACCATCGGCGCGCCAGGCGCGGCCTTCGGCAGGATCTTGGTATCGGTGACGGCGAACGTCGCGGGCGTCGCCGCGTACGGACGCGAGAACAACAGGATCTTTTCGCGCTCCGGCGTGATGGAAATCGCATCCATCAGGATGTCGAACTTGCCGGCCTGAAGGCCGGGAATCATCCCGTCCCAGTCCTGCGCGACCATGTTGCACTGCACCTTGATCCGCTCGCACACGTTGGCGAGCAGCTCCGGTTCGAAACCGCCCAGCTTGCCGCCCGGCAGCGTGAGGTTCCACGGTGCGTAGCCGCCTTCGAGCGCGACCGTCACCGTCTTCCATTCCTTTGCCTGCACCGGTGCGGCGAGCGTTGCCGCTGCTGCCGCGATGACGCCGATCGTCCTGATTGCCCACTTGATGCGCTTGCCGTTCACGAGAGTTCTCCTTGCGTTGAAGTGCGTCATCCCTTCGGTGCAGCAAGCCGCCTCAGGAATTTGTCTATACAAGCACGCAAGAAGAAAAACAGCGAGACAAGCAGCGATCAAAAAAAACCGTGAAAACGCGGGAAATCCCCTAATTTAGGGGCTCTGGCGTGCCTCGTTGCGGGGAATTCAGGCACGCAGTTGGTGCATGCCGGACGATCCAATCGGCAGGATGACTAGACAAATCCTGAATTCGATCGCACGGCACATGAAGAGGGAACCCCCGCCGCAGCGGGCAAACACGCGGCTAGGTGACCACGCCAACCTGCCAGGGCACGAATTCGTTCTGGCCGTAGCCGTGCAATTCGCTTTTCGAGCGATTACCGGACGCGCAGTCGAGCATGCGCTGGAAGATCGTGGCGCCAAGCTGGTCGACACTCGACGTGCCGTCGATCACGCCGCCGCAATTGATATCGATATCGTCTTCCTGACGCATCCACAGCGCGGTATTCGTCGCAAGTTTCAACGACGGCGCCGGCGCACAGCCGTACGCCGAACCCCGCCCCGTCGTGAAGCAGATCAGGTTCGCGCCCGACGCGACCTGCCCCGTCGCCGACATCGGGTCGTAGCCTGGAGAATCCATGAAAACGAGGCCGCGCGCATCGATACGCTGCGCGTATTCGTATACGTCGACGAGATTCGTGGTGCCGGCCTTCGCGATCGCGCCGAGCGATTTCTCGAGGATCGTCGTGAGCCCGCCCGCCTTGTTGCCGGCCGACGGATTGTTGTCCAGCGCCGCGCCGTGACGTGCGCAATAGGCTTCCCACCACGCGATGCGCGCGAGCAGCTTTTCGCCGACGTCGCGGCTGACGGCACGCCGGGTGAGCAGATGCTCGGCGCCGTAGATTTCGGGCGTCTCGGAAAGGATCGCCGTGCCGCCCTGCCGCACCAGCCGGTCGACGGCCGCCCCCAGCGCGGGATTCGCCGAGATGCCCGAGTAGCCGTCCGAGCCGCCGCACTGCAGCCCCACCACGAGATGCGCCGCCGGCATCGCGACCCGCACCGCGCGGTTCGCGTCCGCGAGCATGTCCGTGACCATCGCGATGCCGCGCTCGATCGTCCTGCGCGTGCCGCCGCTCTCCTGGATCGTGAAGTGGCGCAGGCGCGCGGCATCCGCATGCCCGCCTTCGCGCAGCACGTCGCCGATCTGGTTGGTCTCGCAACCGAGGCCGATGAACAGCACCGAGTGGAAATTCGGATGCGCGGCGTAGCCCGCCAGCGTGCGCCGAAGGATCGCGATTCCGTCTCCCCGCGAATCGATCCCGCAGCCGAGCCCGTGTGTGAGCGCGATCACGCCGTCGATGTCCGGATAGTCGGCCAGCGCGCCCGGGTTCACCTCTCGCCGGAAATGATCGGCGATCGCACGCGCCACCGTGGCGGAGCAATTTACACTCGTCAGTATGCCGATGTAATTGCGCGTCGCGATCCGTCCGTCGTCGCGGCGAATGCCCATGAACGTCGCCGGCGTGTCGTCGAGACGCGTCGGACTCGCGGCGGCGCCGAACGCGTGCTCGCGCGCGAACTCGGCCATGCCGAGGTTGTGCACGTGCACATGCTGACCGCGCGCGATCGTCTCGCGCGCGACGCCGATGATCTGGTTGTAGCGCCTGACCGGCTCGCCCTTCGCGATGTCGCGCACGGCGACCTTGTGACCCGGCGGAATCAGCCCGGACACAGCGAGCGACTCGGACGCGATCAGGTCGCCGGACACGAGCTGCCGCGTCGCGATCACAACGTCGTCGTTCGGATGCAGGCGGATCGCGACCGGCCCGGTGACGGAAAAGGACATGACAGTGATCCTGGATTGAAGATGGGTTGATCGGCGCCGGCAAGCCGCCTTGCGGCGCGCCGGCGAACGCTTCAGCGATGCGAGCCGGCCCGCGCGCCGCCCGGCGCGCTTTCCGCGCCCGCGTGCCCCATGCCGCGCAGCGAGCGCAGTAGCAGCACGCTGACGAAACACAACGCGGCCACCACCACGAAGCCGGTGCGCGAATCGTGCGACGCCGCATCCGCGAACGCCTTGATCTGCGGCGACACGAAGCCGCCGAGATTGCCGATCGACACGATGAACGCAATGCCGCTCGCGGCGCCCGTCCCGCCGAGATAGCGCGTCGGCAGGCACCAGAACACCGGCTGGCACGCGACCAGCCCCGGGATCGCGATGCAGAAGGCGAGCAGCGCCAGCACCGGCGTGTTGATCACGGATATCGATGCGAACGCGAGAATCCCGACCGTCAGCATGCCGGTCGCGACCTGCAGATGGTTGTCGTGACGATCCGCGAAGCGCGTCGCGACGATCATCGCCGCAATCGTGCACAGCCACGGAATCATCAGCAGCAATCCGATTTTTCCATCGATCTGGGTGCACATCGTCGCGGCGAATTTCGACGGCAGGTAGAACGCGAGCGGCGCATTGCCGATCTGGATGCAGAAGTACGCGGCAATGAAGGTCAGCACGCAACGGTCCTTCAGCACGCCGAACACCGTCGCGGACAGGTGTCGCGATTTCGCGCGCTCTTCCGCGTCGAGCGTGTCGCACAATGCGCGCTTCTCGTCGTCGGTCAGCCAGCGCGCGTCTTTCGGCCGGCTCGTCAGGTAGAAGAACGCGATCACGCCGACCACGGTCGCCATCAGCCCCTCGACCAGATACATCCATTGCCAGTTCCGCAGACCGAACATGTCATGCATCTGCAGCAGGAAGCCCGACAGCGGATTGCCGATCAGCATCGCGATGGGCACGCCGAAGTAGAACAATCCGAGCGCGCGGGCGCGCCCCTTCGCGGGAAACCAGTAGGTCAGATACAGGATGATCCCGGGAAAGAATCCGGCCTCCGCCGCGCCGAGCAGGAAGCGGATCGTATAGAACTGCGTCGGCGTATGCGCGAACATCATCGACGCCGAGACGAGCCCCCACGTCACCATGATCCGGCTCATCCACACGCGTGCGCCGATGCGATTCATGATGAGGTTGCTCGGCACTTCGAACAATGCATAACCGATGAAGAAAATGCCGGCGCCGAATGCGAATGCCGCATCGCTCAAGCCCGTGTCGGCCTGATAGGCGAGCTTCGCGAAGCCGACGTTCGCGCGATCGATGAAGGCCAGCGCGTACATCAGCGTGAGGAACGGCAGGAGCCGGATGGCGGCCTTCCTGACCGCCGTGGCAAGGTGCTGCGATTGCTGCGGATCGTGATTCATCGTTGTCTCCGGTTCGGTTCTTATCGTGATGCCTGTTCGATTACGCTCGCCATTCGGGCCCGTCCGGGTACGCGAATGCATCGAGCGAAGCCGGCTTCATCGTGACGCCGTAACCCGGCGCCTCCTGCGGCATGTAGCGCCCGCGGCGAATCACGATCGGCGCCTCGAAATGCTCGTGAAGATGGTCGACGTATTCGAGCACGCGCCGCTCCAGCGAGCCCGACACTGCGATGTAGTCGAACATCACGATGTTCTGCGAGTACTGGCACAGGCCGACACCGCCGCCGTGCGGACACACCGGCACGCCGAACTTCGCGGCCGTCAGCACAACGGCGAGCACTTCGTTGAGCCCGCCGAGCCGCGCGGGATCGAGCTGGCAGAAATCGAGCGCGCCGGCCTGGAAGAACTGCTTGAACATCACGCGGTTGTGCGCATGCTCGCCGGTCGCGACACCGATCGGCCCGATCCGCTGCCGGATCGCCGCATGACCGAGAATGTCGTCCGGGCTGGTGGGCTCCTCGATCCACCACGGATCGAACCGCGCGAGCACCCGCATGTTCGCGACCGCCTCGTCGACGCCCCAGTTCTGGTTCGCGTCCATCATCAGCTTGCGCTCCCAGCCGAGTTCTTCGCGCAGAATGCGTGCACGCCGCACGTCCTGTTCGAGATCCGCGCCGACCTTCTGCTTCAGGTGGGTCCATCCGTCCGCCACCGCGGCGCGTGCGAGCGCGCGCATCTTCTCCTCGGAATAACCCAGCCAGCCGGCCGCGGTCGTGTATCCGGGAAAGCCGTGCTCACGCATCTCCCGCTCGCGCTGCGCCTTGCCCGGCGCGGCCCGGCGCAGCATCGCGACGGCCTCGTCGCGCGTCAGCACGTCGTCGATGTACGTGAAGTCGATGCAGTTCACGAGTTGCTCGGGCGGCATGTCGACCAGGAATTTCCAGACCGGCTTGCGCGCCGTCTTCGCCCAGAGATCCCAGATCGCGTTGATCAGCGCGGCCGTCGCAAGATGCACGACGCCCTTCTCCGGGCCGACCCAGCGCAACTGGCAATCGCCCGCGACCATTTCGTGCCAGTACGCGCCGAAATCGGCCGTGATCTCGTCGAGCGACCGGCCGATCACGAACAGCTTCGCGAGCGCGTGCGCCGCCTCGACGCACAGCTCGTTGCCGCGACCGATCGTAAACGTCAGCCCGTGCCCGCGAAGACCGTCGCCAGCATCGGTGACGAGCGTCACGTAGGTCGCCGAATAGTCGGAGTTGCCGTTCATTGCATCCGAGCCGTCCATGCTCCTGGACGTCGGAAAGCGAATGTCACGTACCTGCACATCGATAATGCGTGTCGTCATCGTTGCGTGTCTCCATTCCATTTCATTTGATTTCACTTCGCCGGGTGCCGGCCCGCACGCCCGCTCACCCGAGCGCCGCGATCAGGTACGGCTGCGCGACCGGCAGCTTCAGCGCGCGCGCCATGTCGACCACCGGGCGCAGACGCCGTGTCTTCTTCATGTCGTGATTGCCCGCGATATCGGCCAGCCGGTGCGCAAGGAACGGGTTCAGGAAGCGGTCGCGCACCTCATCGAGGTAGGCCAGCGCCGCGTCGCGCTCGCCGAGCGCATCGAACACCGGCATCACCTCGTCGCTCCACACCTCCTCGAGCGGCGTGCGGTACGCGGGATCGTCCATCGCCGCGCCAACCGTCATGTCAGGCGCGCCGCCGCGCGTGCGCCATTGCTCCGCGAGCACCGTATGCCCGAGATTGAGCAGCAGCAGCTTCAGGCGCTCGTAGCGTTCGAGATCGTCGGTCACGACGATGTCCGGGTGCTCGCACGGCAGCGTCATCCCCGCCGTGCGCCGCACCGCCCACAACGCATACGGTTCGGCGATCGCGCCGACCGGGTGAATCGGCTCCGACACGATCCGGTCGACGAGCGAGTTGACCCACACGCAGCCGTCGATCAGGTAATCGACGAACGCCGCGTCCGCGCGCCAGCCCCGCGCGACGGCGATGACCAGGTCGCGCAGCGTGTCGCCATTGCGCGCGACGAGTTCGCACGGCAGCAGCGTGACGGCCGCCCCGCCCGCGCGGAACCGCTCGTGCAACAGCACCGCGAGCTTCGCCGCGAAACCGCGCGGCGCGCGGTGGCCGGCCAGAAGCTCGGCCCCGTCGTCGCCGAACAGCGCATAGCCGCTGTCGCCGGTGTTGGACACGATGGTCCGGACCTCGCCTGCGACGCGCTCGCGCAACCTCGTCCAGTCGTCCGCCGCATGCAACGCTTCCGTGATCGCCGTGCACTCGACCTCGCGATCGATCGTCTCGCCGTGCCGCCGGCCGCGAATCCGCACCGGGTAGCGCCCGCTCGCGCGCAACGCATCGATGCGCGCGCGGCTTTCCGCGCTCGACGTCGTCTGCACCACCGTGATCGCGCCGAGCGCGCGGCCGGCGGCCAGCGCTTCCGACACGAACAGGTCGACGTGCGCCTGGAGGAAGCGGCTGGTGCCGAACTGCAGGACCGGATTGCCCATCGGTTCGCGCTCCGCGTTCAGCATTCGACGAGTGCCTTGATCACGCCGGCGTCCGGTTCGAGGAGTTCCGCGAACCGGTCGGGCAGGTCCGCGAGCGTCAGCGCGTGCGTCTTCAGCGCGTCGGTCGGCACCCGCCCCGCACGCATTGCGTCGAGCACCGTTTCGAAATCGGCCGGCGTCGCGTTGCGGCTCGCGAGCAGTGTCGTCTCGCGCTTGTGGAATTCCGGATCGGAGAACGAAATGCGGCCCTTCACGAGCGAAATCAGCACGTACTTGCCGCCGTGCGCGACGAAGTCCAGGCCGCGCTCCATCGCCGCGAGATTGCCGGTGGCATCGAACACGACGTCGAAGAATTCGCCGCCGGTCAGCGCCGCGAGGCGCTCGACGTCGGCGCCCGCCCCGCTCGTGTCAAGCGGCACGGTGGCGTACGCGCCCAGCGCCGTCGCGCAAACCGCCAGCCGGTCCGCGCGGCCGTCGAGCACACTGACCCGCGCGCCGCGCAGCGTGGCGAAGATCAGCGCGGCCATGCCGATCGGCCCCGCGCCGACGACCAGCACGCGTTGCCCGGACCGGACCTCGGCCCGCGCAACCGCGTGCGCGCCGATCGCGAGGAATTCGATCATCGCGGCCTGGTCGAGCGTGACGCCGTCGGCCGCGAACACGAAGGCCTGCGGCACGGCGAGGTATTCGACCATGCCGCCGTCGGCGTGCACGCCCAGCACCTGGATCCGGGTGCAGCAATTGGTCTTGCCCGCACGGCACGCGACACACGTCCCGCACGACAGATACGGCATCACGTAGACCTGATCGCCGGCCTTGACGCGCGCGCCCGCCGGCGCCGTCTCGACGACACCGGCCAGCTCGTGCCCCATCACCCTGGGATAGGCGAGGTATGGCTGGTTGCCGGTGAAGATGTGCATGTCGGTACCGCATACGCCGACCCGCTTCACGCGGATCAGGACATCGTCGGGGCCTGCGGCCGGCACCGGGCGCTCGGCAACGACCAGACGGCCGGGTTCTTCACAAATGACGGTTCTCATCGGTATCTCGGTAATGGATGAAACAGGATGGTACGGCGCATGCCATTGCCAAATTGGCCTGACCACACACAGGCTATTGGTCTGGCCACTATTGGTCAAGCCAATCACCGAGATATTAAGGAAAATCCCTAGAAGGCATGGTGGCACGCGCGTATCGTGTGGTTCGAATACCTCTGCCTTGCCTCTTCGTTATTGAACATCATGCGGAATCGACAGACATCCTGAAGGACTCGACGCTTGGTAAGGCCAATTTACCCGCCCAGCTTCTTACGACGTCGGGCGACGCCATCGACGCCTCACAAATTGGTCAGGCCATTCAAAGTGCAGTAGACTGATCGCTTCGGAACAGACATCCGCGGAACGCGGCAAGGGGGAGCATTGCTGGACCAGTTCAAACAGGTGGATACACGCCGCCTGTATCAGCGCATCGCCGACCAGATTCGTTCGCTCATCGAAGAGGGGCGGTTCGCCGACGGAGAACGCCTGCCGCCCGAACGGGATCTGGCTCAGCAGCTGGGCGTATCACGCCCGTCGGTTCGCGAGGCGCTCATTGCGCTGGAGATCGAGGGCATCGTCGAAGTCCGGATGGGCTCCGGCGTATTCGTTTGCCCTCCCGCGAAGGCGTCGCATACCGCGGTGACACCGCTGGGCGAAAATCCGATCGAACTGACGAGCGCCCGCGCCGCGCTGGAAGGCAGCGTCGTCGAACTCGCATGCGCACATGCGACGCCCGAACGGCTGGCGCCGGTGCGCCGCGCGGTCGAGGCGATGCGGTCCGCCATCGCGGAAGGCCGATCCCCGCTGCAGCACGATCGCGAATTTCACGTCGCGATTGCAGCGATGACCGGCAATTCGGTGCTGGTCAGGCTGGTGGGCGAGCTGTTCGACGGACGCCACAGTCCGATCTCGTCGCGCGTCAGCGCGCGCACCGAAAGCAGGCAGACATGGGCAAAGGCGTTCGACGAACACGAGTCCATTCTTCACGCGCTGGAAAACGGCGAGGTACTGATGGCCCAGGCGGCCATGCGCACGCATCTTTACGCATCGCAACGACGCTGGCTGGAACAGGAGCGAAACTGATTCGGGCGGGCCGTCCATGAAACGCGTGCGGCCCGCGCGCCAAACGGTTCGGTGTCCTGCTTGAACGCGGCATTCGCGCGGAAAATCGCCGGGACGCCGGTATCGGGGTGCCAGGTTGACGTTGCCGTCGCGGCCCGACGACGGCCTGAAATCGGACTGCTACGAATCCGCCCCGCCCTTGTCGATCTCTATCGACGTCTCCCAGCGAAAATAGCCGGACACGGCACCATCGCGGTCCAGCACGGCGAAATCGGCCGTGCACGTGGTGGCGCCCGCGGCCAGCACGTCGCTGCGCCAGTAGTGATCCGGCATCGGCCGACACTGTGGATGGAGCAGGTCGTCGTCGGACGGCACCGGCGTCGCGGCGTCGCGCACCTCCGGTTCGATCGGCGCGACGATGCCCGCGTCCTTCAATGCGAACCGGATGAACAGCACGCTCGCTTCGGCACGCAGCGCCAGCGCCGTTTCGCGCAGGCGGAGCTGGTCGCCAGGCGACAGGCCGGCAAAGAGCCGGCTGTCGTTGCGGCCGAGCGGCCCGGCGTCGCCGGGGCTCACCACGTAGATGTGCCGGCCGTCGATCACCGTCGGCGTATCGGCGTTCCGGCTCGCATCGGGATAGGTCGACAGCAGCGTGACGGCATCGACGATCGCGAGCACATCGCAACGAAGACCAGACATGGCACGTCCTCCGGAACGGGAATATGACGCGGACGACCGCCGTGCGGCCGCCCGCCTGCCGAGATCAGTTGTGGATCGAGATGAACGGATCCCACTGATAGCAACCCAGCGACTGGCAGTTGCGGTCGATGATCTGGAAGTAGAAGTGATAGGTGACGCGGCCTTCCGACAGCGTTTCCGACGACCAGTAGTAGTTGTCCACCTTCTGGCAGGTCGGCGTCGACGGCGAGCTCGGATTCGGAATCGGGACCGATGCGGTGGCCTTGCGCGGCGTCGGCGTCGAAATCAGGTCCTTGCCCTGGTTGGCGATGAAGCCGTAGAAGACCACCTGCTTCTCGAAACCCAGGGACAGGCTCGTTTCGCGCCAACGGATCAGGTCGCCGACCTGGGCTCTCAGGTCGAGTTCGCCGCCCGCCTGCCCGGAGACGACGTTGTCCTGGTTCGTGACCATGTACACGTGCTTCCAGTCAATCAGCGTCGGGTTTTTCGGATCCCGGCTGGGATTCGGATATTTCTGGAGAATCGTTTCGGTATCGATCGAGACGAGCACATCGGTAACGCGTGACATAGGAACTCCCGTTCAGGTAAATGGGGCGGCCGGTGCGCGGACTGTTTCATACGACCTTCAATCACCGATCGGGTGATAGATTCGTCACGAAACCTTGAAACATCAAGTTGTCCCGCGATTTAAATTTACACCGCTCAGTTAATCCAATGAACCTGTAAACGATGACAGTTCTCGATTATTTTTTATAAAATCCCCAGCTTACCAAAACAATACCAATGATTGATCCTGTATTCCGCATCATTCTCACCAAGGATAAATCAACGCACCATGAGCACGCCCCTCAAGGATTCGCGGGAACGTGAAATGTTCGACCATTTTATTAGCATTTTTTATTAACGCCACCGTCTCCGACACGAATCCATTACCTCGATGCGTAATTGTGTAAATTAACCTTTACACCTCATACCAAATCGAAACAAAAAGACTCACGCGACCAGCCCATAATCCCGACATTATTTAAACGCACTTTTAACGGCATTATTTCACCCCGCACGCCACCCGGCTCGATTAATGGAAAATCCGGACCGAGACCGCTGACGCTATAAGTTCGCACTCGATCTCGATCCGTACGTCATCACGGGCACATATGCATGCCCGGCGCTCCCGCTACTCGACATTGTCCGAAACGTCCGTCATCCGGATCATGTGCGGCTTCACGCCTTCGTCGTCCGCCACCTCCTCCTTCGGATGGATCAGCGCTTCGAGCCGCGCCTTCGTCGCGACGAATTCGGGCGTATTGACCTGCGAATAATCCCGCGGCCGCGCCACCGGCACCTCGATCAGTTCCTGCACGCCGCCCGGGTTCGCCTTCAGCACGAGAATCCGGTCCGCCAGGAAGATCGCCTCGTCGAGATCGTGCGTGATGAACAGGATCGTCACGTCGATATTGCGCCAGATGTCGAGCAGGTGTGTCTGCATCCGCGCACGCGTCTGCGCGTCGAGCGCGCCGAACGGCTCGTCCATCAACAGGATGCGCGGACGGTTCGCGAGCGCGCGGGCGATCGCCACGCGCTGCTTCATGCCGCCCGACAACTGATGCGGATACACGTCGGCGAAACGCGTCAGCCCGACCAGATCGAGCCATTGCAGCGCCTCGCGCTCGGCTTCGCTGCCGCTGCTGCCATTCATTCGGAGGCCGAACATCACGTTCTTCTTCACGGTGAGCCACGGAAACAGCGTGTAGCCCTGGAACACCATCCCGCGATCGGCGCCCGGCCCCTGCACGGGCTTGCCGTCCAGCAACACCTCGCCGCTCGTCTGCGCCTCGAGCCCGGCCAGGATGCGAATCAGCGTCGACTTGCCGCAGCCGGACGGGCCGATCACGCACACGAACTCGCGCCGGTGGGTACGGAAACTGATGTCGTCGAGCGCGACGCACTCGCCCTGCGGCGTCGCGAAACGCTTGCCGACATGCCGCACGTCGAGAATCACGTCGCGGTCCTTGAGCCGCGCGAAGCGCTCGCGCACCGCGTCGGATTGAATCAGGTAATCGGGAACGGCTTGCGGATTCTGCATGATGCCCTCTACGGAAATCGGTCGATGGATGCGCGTCAACGGGCGTCACGCCTTCAGCGTGCGATCCCACGGAAACAGCTTGCGGCCGAGCAGTCCGAGCGCGATGTCGGTGCCGAGACCGATGATCCCGATCATCAGGATTGCCGCGTATACGTTGTCGAAATGCTGGTAGCGCGCCTGCTGGCTGATGTACCACGTGATGCCCGAGCTCGTGCCGACGAGTTCGGCGACGATCAGGTAAGTCCACGCCCAGCCGAGCAGGATCCGCTGGTCGCGATACAGGTCCGGCAGCACGCCCGGAATCACGACGTGCGTGAGCAGCTGAAGCTTCCTCGTGCCGAGCGTCATCGCGGCCTCGAACAGCCCGTATTCGAGCTTGCGCGTCGTGTTCGCGACGATCAGCACCTGCTGGAACAGCGTGCCGATCACGATGATCGCGACCTTCGGCGCGTCGTAGATGCCGAGGATCGCGACCATCAGCGCGCCGAACGCCGGCGCCGGCAGGTAGCGGAAGAACTCCAGGAACGGCTCCTGCAGCCGCGCGAGCGCGCTGAAGGTGCCGCAGACGATGCCGAGCGGCACGCCGATCGCGGACGAGATCACGAAGCCCCAGAAGATGATCCGGATGCTGTGCCACAGGCTCTCGTGCAGCCACACGCCGTCGCGCGATGCGGGCGGCGTCGTGAACGCCGTGTAGAACGCGCGCAGCACCGCGTGCGGTGCAGGCAGGTACACCGGGTTCGCGCGCACGCCCTCGGGCACGGCCGCGTGCGTCGCGCGCGCATGCGCAAGCTCGTCGTCGAACACGTCGCGGTCGATCTGCATGCCGGTCTGGAAATAGTCGACGCTTCCCGGATTCGTGATGCGCATTTGCGGATGCCAGACGAACGGCACATAGCTGATCAGGCACCAGACGGCGAACGGCAGCAGGAAGGACGCCAGGCCGAGCGTCCATTTGCCGCGAGCCGTCAGCTCGCGGCGCACGGCGAGCCAGCCGGTCGTGTTGCGGGTCGTTGACATGGGAATCTCCGTATCGTTTCAGGTGCCGGTCGCGCGCATGCCGGAGCAACGCGCGACCGGGCGTTCATTGCAATGCGCCGCTGGCGGCCTGTGCGAGGTAAGCCCGCCAGCCGCCGAAGCGCGTGATGTCCTGCGCATCGACGAGCGCCGCGCTTTCACACAGGAAGCCTTGCACCTGCGAGCCGTCCGCGAGCGTCAGCGTGCCGATGCCGAGCGGCGCCGCAATCCCGGCGATGAAGCTGCCGTACGCGTCGACGGGCATCTCCCAGATCTCGACCGCGATCGGCGCGCCACCGTCCGGCACGCGCACGAGGCCCGGCTTGGCGACGCCGCCGCAGGCGGCCGCGGACAGCGCGTAGAGGCGATAGGCGGCGGCCGTCGTCGTCGCGGCGACGAACCGCGCGCCCCGCTGCGTGAGCTGCCCGTTCAACGGCTCGCCGCGCAGATGCGCGCCGACGACGGCCACGCGCACGACAGCGGACGACACGTCGGGCGCGGGGGCCGCCAGTGCGAGCGACCCGCCATCGCCGGCAGCGACCGTGCCATCGGCCCACGCCTGGGCGAGATCGAGCAGCCGCGCATCGTCGTGCGCACGGCCGACGAACGTGATCCCGAACGGCAACCCCGCGTGACGCCCGCTGTCGCACGTGCCGGCCGGCACGGCGATCGCCGACAGGTCGAGCAGGTTGACAAAATTCGTGTAGTAGCCGAAGCGCGAGTTGACGCCGATCGGATCGGCTTCGAGCGCGTCGACGGTTGCGGTCGTCGCCGAGGTCGGCATCACGATCGCGTCGAGCCCGCCCCACGCGCGCGCCGCCTCGGCGCGCAGCGTCGCGAGCCGATCGAATGCCGCGAACGCATCGGCCGCGCTGAAGCGCGACGCGCCGCCGACGATTTCGCGAATCACCGGATGCAGCGCATCGGGTTCCCGCGCGGCGAATGCGCCGATCGCGGCGAGCCGCTCGGCAACCCACGGGCCGTCGTACAGCAACCGCGCGGCCGCCAGGAACGGGCTGAAATCGATCTCGACGACTGCCGCGCCGGTCGCGCGCAGGCGTTCGAGCGCCGCGCCCCATGCGGCACGGTACGATTCGTCGCCGAAGAATTCGAGCTGATCGGCACGCGGCGCGCCGAAGCGCACCTGCGCGAGCGGCCGCACCGGATGCGCGCGCAGTCCGCCCGCGCCCGCCGGCGGCTGCCATGCGCGCCCGTAAGGATCGCCGTCGGTCACGCCATGCGCGGCGTCGAACACCGCCCGCGCATCGGCCGACGAGTGCGCGAACACCGACACGCAATCGAGCGACCGGCAGGCCGGCACGACGCCGAGCGTACTCACCACACCGCGAGTCGGCTTGAGCCCGACGAGGCCATGGAACGCGGCCGGCACGCGCCCGGAACCGGCCGTGTCGGTCCCGAGCGAGAACGTCGCGACGCCGAGCGCGACCGCCACCGCCGACCCGGAACTCGATCCGCCTGACGCATAGCGCGAATCGAGCGCGTTGCGGCACGCGCCGTAAGGCGAGCGCTGCCCCGACAGCCCGGTCGCGAACTGGTCGAGATTGGTCTTGCCGATCGGAATCGCACCGGCTGCGATCAGCCGCTCGACCACGGGCGCGCTGCGCGCCGGCGTGTATGCATAAGCCGGGCAGGCCGCCGTCGTCGGTATGCCGGCGAGATCGATGTTGTCCTTGATCGCGAACGGCACGCCGTAAAGCGGCAACGACGCGACGTCGCGCCCGGCGAGCGCGTCGGCATACCGCGTCATCTCCGCGCGCGTCAGCGGGCGGATCCACGCACGATGCGGATCGCCGGCGTCGAAATGCGCGGCGATCGCGTCGACGAGCGCATGCGGCGTCAGGTCGCCCGCCGCGTAGCGCGCGCGCAGCGCGGCAATCGAGCGCAGCCCGGGCAGGATGGAACGTTCCGTCGTGCTCATGCGACCTCCTCGGCGGCGCCCGCCTTCATCACCATCAGCCGCTGGCCGGCCACCACCGCCGCGCCCGGCGCGCAATCGATCGTCTCGATCGTGCCGTCTTCCGTTGCCGTCACCGCCACCTCCATCTTCATCGACTCGACGATCGCGACGACCTGCCCTTCGGTCACGCGCTCGCCGGCCTCGACCAGCACCTTCCACACGCTGCCCGACACGTCCGCGGCGATCGCCCGCTGCGTGTCGTCGAGCACGCCCGCTGCCCGCGCCGCCTGCGCGTCGCCCTGCTCCGCGTCGCCGACGTATTCCGCGTGCCCGGCCGCCCGCCATCGCTCACGCTCGGCTTCGAACGCGGTTTGCTGCGCGGCCTTGAACGTCGCGATCGAATCCGCCTCGTCGCGCAGGAAGCGGTTGTATGCGCCCAGATCGAACACGGATTCCTCGATCCTCAGCGACGCGCGGCCCACGACGAAATCCGCGCGCAGCGCGGTCAGCTCCGCCTCGCTGACTTCGTAAAAGCGGATCTCGTCGAAGAAGCGCAGCAGCCAGGGCTTGCCGGCCTCGAATTCGCGCGTGGTGCGGTGGCGGTTCCACATCTGCACGGTCCGGCCGACGAACTGGTAGCCGCCCGGCCCTTCCATCCCGTACACGCACAGATACGCGCCGCCGATGCCGACCGCGTTCTCCGGCGTCCAGGTGCGCGCGGGGTTGTATTTCGTGGTCACCAGCCGATGCCGCGGATCGATCGGCGTCGCGACCGGCGCACCGAGGTAGACGTCGCCGAGCCCCATCACCAGATAGCGCGCGTCGAACACGATGCGCCTGACGTCGTCGATGCGCGCCAGGCCGTTGATGCGCCGGATGAACTCGATATTGCTCGGGCACCACGGCGCATCGGGCCGCACCGACTGCATGTAGCGCTCGATCGCGACGCGCGTCGACGGGTCGTCCCACGACAGCGGCAGATGCACGATGCGGTTCGGCACGCGCATGTCGGCCACGTCCGGCAGTTCGCGCTCGGCGGCCTGCAGATGCGCGAGCAGCGTGGCAAGCGGCAGCGTCCGCGCGTCGAACTGCACCTGCAGCGAGCGAATTCCCGGCGTCAGGTCGAGCATGCCGGGCAGCCGGTGCGCGTCGAGCCAGCACATCAGCGCGTGCACGCGAAAACGCAGGTTGAGATCGAGCACGAGCGGCCCGTATTCGACCAGCACGTTGCGATCGCCCGAGCGCCGGTACACCACGCCGATGCCGCCGCCGGCCGACGGGTCGCGATGCAGCACGCAATCGTCCGGCGCGCCTGCGGGTGCCACAGGCGCGATCGCGGCGACCGCGGGCGCGGGCGCGGGCGACACGCGGGCGCGAACGAACTGCACGGTGTCGCCCGGGCGCAACTGCCCGAGCTTCCACAACTCGTCGCGCACGACCGTCACCGGGCACACGAAGCCGCCGAGGCTCGGCCCGTCCGGGCCAAGAATCACCGGCATGTCGCCGGTGAAATCGACCGCACCGATCGCATACGCGTTGTCGTGGATGTTCGACGGATGCAGGCCGGCCTCGCCGCCGTCCACGCGCGCCCATTGCGGCTTCGGGCCGATCAGCCGCACGCCGGTGCGGCTGGAGTTGTAATGGACCGTCCACTGCGTGCCGTAGAGCATCGCGATGTCGTCGGGCGTGAAGAAATCCGGCGCGCCGTGCGGCCCGTCGAGCACGCCGAGCGTCCATGCATGCGTGAGCGCGGGAACGTCGGCCGCGGCCAGCGTCGCGCCCGCGTCGCCGCGCCCCGCGTCCGCGTGCAGATGCAGCACGTCGCCCTTGCGCAGCGCGCGCCCCGCGTGGCCGCCGAACTGGCCGAGCGTGAAGGTCGCCTTGCTGCCGAGATAGTCGGGCACCTGCAGCCCGCCCTTCACCGCGAGGCAGGCGCGCACGCCCGCGCCGGTCACGCCGCCGAGCTTCAGCACCGCGCCGGGCCGCGCGCGCAGCACCTGCCAGAACGGCGCGGGCTCGCCGTCGAGCGTGGCCGCGAGCGGCGCGCCGCCGAGCACGAACAGCGTCGCCGTGTTGAAGCGCAGCGTCGCGCCGACCATCGTGAATTCGAGCCCCGCCGCGTCACGCGCGTTGCCGAGCAGCGCGTTCGCGAGATCGAACGCGCGATCGTCCATCGGCCCGGACGGCGGCACGCCGACGCTCCAGTAGCCGACGCGCCCGGGGGCCTGCTGCACGGTGGTCTGCACGCCGCCGTCGAGCACGTCGATCGTGTGCGGCGCGAACGCGAAGCGCGACAGGAATGCCGTCGTCGGCGCGCCGCGCGCGAACGTGTCCGAGCCGACGACGGCGCGCAGGTAGTCGAGATTGGTCTCGATTCCGTACAGCTCGGTACGCGCGAGCGCGGCCTGCAATGCGGCCAGCGCGTCGCGCCGCGTATCGCCGCGCACGATCAGCTTCGCGAGCAGCGGATCGTAATGCGCGCTGATCTCGGTGCCCGCTTCGATCCAGCCGTCGACACGCACGTCGTCCGGAAACGCGACGTGCGTGAGCAGCCCCGCGCTCGGCTGGAACTGCTTGTGCGGATCCTCCGCATAGAGCCGCACCTGGATGCTCGCGCCGCGCGGCGCGACGGCCAGCGTGTCGAGCGGCGGCAGATCGCCTTCGGCCTGCAGGATCATCCATTCGACGAGATCGACGCCCGTCACCGCTTCGGTCACGCAATGTTCGACCTGCAGCCGCGTATTCACCTCAAGGAAATAGAACTGCCGCGCGTTCGCGTCGAACACGAATTCGACGGTGCCGGCCGACGCGTAGCCGGCCGCGCGGGCGAGCCGCACCGCGTTCGCGTGCAGCGCGTCGCGCTCGGCGCCGGTCAGATCCGGCGCGGGCGTTTCCTCGATCACTTTCTGGTTGCGGCGCTGCACGGAGCAATCGCGTTCGCCGAGCGCGATCGCGCCGCCCCGGCCGTCGCCGAAGATCTGCACTTCGATGTGCCGCGCGTGTTCGACGAACTTCTCGAGATAGACGCCCGCATGCGCGAAGTTCGCGTTGCCGAGCCGCACGACGGAGTCGAAGGCCGCCTCGAGCTGCGCGGCATCGCGGCAGAGCGACATGCCGATCCCGCCGCCACCGGCGGTGCTTTTCAGCATCACGGGATACCCGATTGCGTCGGCTTCGGCGAGCGCCGTCGCCACGTCGTCGAGCAGCCCCGTGCCCGGCAGCAGCGCGACACCGTGCGCGGCGGCGAGCGCGCGTGCGGTGTGCTTCAGGCCGAACGCGCGCATGTGATCGCCGCTCGGCCCGATGAAGCGCAGGCCCGCCGCCTCGCATGCATCGGCGAACCCGGCATGCTCGGACAGGAAGCCGTAGCCGGGATGCACGGCCTGCGCGCCGGTCGCGCGCGCGGCGGCGAGGATCGCCGCGACGTTCAGGTAGCTGTCGGCCGCCGGCGCGGGCCCGACACGCACTGCCTCATCGGCAAGCGCCACGTGACGCGCGTCTCGATCGGCGTCCGAATAAATCGCGACCGACGCGATGCCGAGCCGCTTGAGCGTGCGGATCACGCGGCACGCGATTTCGCCGCGGTTCGCGACGAGGACCTTGGCGAATCTCATGTTGCCTCCCGCGAACGATCGTGAGCGTGAGCGTGGTTCATTCAGCCTCCCAGATCGTGAGGCGCACGGGCGTCGGGTTGTAGCCGTTGCACGGGTTGTTGAGTTGCGGGCAGTTCGAGATCAGCACGGTGACGTCCATCTCCGCGCGCATCTCGACATACTTGCCGGGCGCGGAAATGCCGTCCTCGAAGGTGAGCCCGCCGAGCGGCGTGACGGGCACGTTCATGAAGAAGTTGACGTTGCCGACGAGGTCGCGCTTGCCGAGCCGCGTGCCCGCGCCGCACGTGCAGTGCGCGATCGCGTTGAGGAAACTGTCGCGGCAGTTGTGCATGTAACGCTTGTCGAGCGCATAGCGCACGGTGTTGCTTTCGGCCGCGCATGCGCCGCCGAGCGTGTCGTGGCGGCCGCAGGTATCGGCGACGATGGTCACCATCGGGTTGCCCCGGCTGGACAGCAGCACGCTGCCCGCGCTCAGGTACAGGTTGCGCTGCGCGCGAATCGTGTCCTGCGCGCTGTAGCGCTCCTCGATGTCGTCGGACCGGTAGAACAACGTGTCGACCGCCTGGTTGCCTTCCAGGTCGAGGATGCGGAAAACCTGTCCGCGTTTCAGGTCGTGCAGCCACGGTTCGCCCGCTTTCAGCGTGGTGTCGTGAATCGCGTCGCGCGGGTCGAGACGGCTTTCGATGATCGGCATGACGGGCTCCTTACGCGAACAGGCGGTCGGTGTTGGCGAAGCCGCGCACGTTCTCCGCGCAGGCGCGGCGGCACGGGTCATCCTCGGGCGCGGCGCCGTCCGCCGGATACGCGCGATAAGCGATCAGCTTCACGGGCTTCGGCGCATAGTCCGCACGCGGATCGAGCGGATGCGGCGCGGTCGAGAACGCCGCGAGCGTGTTCATCTCGAAGCGCAGGTCGAGCGCGCTGCCGGCCGGCGAATGGCCGGCGACGAAATCGAGCGTGCCGTCGTCGCGCGTGTCGAGCCGGCTGAAGAAGTTGACGTTCGCGGCGAGATCGCGCGCCGACAGTCCGTATTTCGCGAGCTCGAGCACGAGGCTGTCGCGGCCGTTGCGGATCATCGCGTTGCGATCGGCCTGGTACGAGGTCGTGCCGTACTTGTGCGCGAACAACCGCGCATCGCCGACGCCGCCGAGCGGGTCGTGCCAGCCGAGCGTGTCGGCCGTGATCGACGCGATCACGCGCCCCATGTCCGTATACAGCGCGTGGCCGCGCGTGAGGTGCGCGGTGTGCTGCGCCTTCAGCGTGTCGGCCATGTTGTAGCGTTCGAGCGGATCTTCCTGGCGATGAAAGACGGCGGACAGGTTCGCGCCGCCGTCGACATCGACGATGCGCAGCGCGAGGCCGCGGCGCAGGATGCCGGACCAGTGGGTTCCTGCGGGGATCAGCGTTTCCCACGCGACGTGCGTCGGTGGAGCAAGGACGGGGACGGCTTGGGGGCTCGGCGACATGGCGGCTCCGTGGTCGGTTGGACAAAAGGCGTGAGAGGGCGACCGAACGACATCGCGACCTCCCGGGCTTTTATCCCTCCGTGGAGCCTCGCCGTTTCCTCGAATCGAGGCGAAGGCAAGACCGGATTGCTCTCGGACCAGTCATCGCGCGGCACGAACGCCGCACGACCGGAACCCTAGCGATCCTGAAGATGATGCAAATTGCTTCGCACCTCTCGGGCGTCGATAAAGCGAGTTGCGTGCCAGCCGCCGCGCAACGACCGCACGACGCGGCGCGACGGCCCGATGACGCACGGCATGCACGAATCGGCGGCGGCCGCTTGCCCTCGCGGCGGGCGTGCGACGCACCATGCGCACGCGATCGCGCACCGGCGCAGTGCGCGTCGCGCACGCGTGCACCGCGCGGTCCGCGATGGCATGGGCATTGCTGAATGGATGCATCGTCACTCGATACCCCACTCGTCATGAACAAGCTCGACCTGCTCCGGCGCGCATTGAGCGCGCTGTTCTCCGCCCGCTTCATCGAACTTCAGCGCACCGTTCGTCGCCGTTGAATCGCGTTGCCGCGCGTGATTGGCACGCTTCTCGCTCGGCATGACGCCGAGAGGTGCGGCGGCGTCGCATCTTAGGGGTGCTAGGGTTCCGGTTCATCGAACGTCTGGTCCGAGAGCAGCCCGGCGCGGGTGCGTCCGATCGCGAGATCGGATGCACCCGCGCTACACGGCGGGACAAAAGCCCGGGAGATTGGCGATGGCAACGGCCGTCGCGCCTCTCCGTGGCCGCTTTTCGTTCCGCATCCGCAGGAACCGGTCACGCGGCCGGACCGCGCACAGGCACGGTCCGAATCGACGATCCCGATCCCGGTCTCCTGGAGAACTACGATGACCCGTCCCGCCCTGGCGTTCCGCCGCCTGCCGTCCCGCCGTTCCTTCCGTTCCATCCGTCACGCATTGAGCGCCGCCGTCACGGCCGCCGCGCTGCTGGCGGCGCCCGCCGTGCACGCGGCGGCGCCGCTGAAAATCGGCTACAGCGACTGGCCGGGTTGGGTCGCGTTCCAGGTCGCGCTCGACAAGGGCTGGTTCAAGGAAGCCGGTGTGGACGTCGACTTCGAATGGTTCGATTATTCGGCATCGCTCGACGCGTTTTCCGCCGGCAAGCTCGACGCGGTCGCGGCGACCAACGGTGATGCGCTCGTCACCGGCGCGGCCGGCGCGAAGAACGTCATGATCCTGCTGACCGACTATTCGGCCGGCAACGACATGATCGTCGCGAAGCCGCCGCTGCGCACCGTCGAAGGCCTGAAGGGCAAGAAAGTCGGCGTCGAACTCGGCCTGGTCGATCACCTGCTGCTGGAAACCGCGCTGCAGAAGCACGGGCTCAAGGACGGCGACGTCACGCTCGTGAATGCGAAGACGAACGAACTGCCGCAGGTGCTCGGTTCGTCGAACGACATCGCCGCGGTGGCCGCATGGCAGCCGAATGCGGGCGAGGCGTTGAAACGCGCGCCCGGCGCACGGGCGATCTTCACGTCGGCGGATGCGCCGGGGCTGATCTACGATGCGATCACGGTCGCGCCGGCGAGCCTCGCCGCGCGTCGGGCCGATTGGGCGAAGGTGGTCAAGGTCTGGTATCGCTGCGTCGCGTACATCAACGACCCGAAGACGCAGGCCGATGCGGTGAAGATCATGTCGGCGCGCGTGGGCCTCACGCCCGCGCAATATCTCCCGCTGCTGAAAGGCACCCACCTGCTCGACGCGGCGGCCGCGAAGCAAGCGTTCCGCAAGGGCGACGGGCTCGACTCGATCTACGGATCGACCCGCAACGCGAATGCGTTCAACGTGCGCAACGCCGTGTACAAACAGTCGCAGGACGTCGACGCGTATATCGATCCGCGCGTCAGCGAGCTGCATTGACCGTCGCGGGCTCGCTTGCAGGCCGGGCCGGGCATGCCGGTGGCGGGTCCGGTTCGGCCGCTCCGGACATCCGCGCGGACGCATGACCGATCGAATCGGCGGTACGCGGGCCTGGCTTCGCATCGGGTCCGCGTATTGAAGCGACCGAAGCGAGCGATGCAAAAAAGCGGTAGCGGAATTCAGTCCTGACAGCGGGAGCGCACGTCCTCGGAGACGACGTCGACGCCCCTGCGATGTACCTTCCTGCTTCACGCCGCGCGAAACGATACGGCAACCGTGCCATTGAACCGGTTCGTCGCGATACCGATCGTGGCCGCGGCAAGCAACCTCTCCGCCATGCACGGCGCTCATGCGCCGCATGAGAACTTATCGATTGTTGGCAGCGCCGATCGACACCGACAATCCGCTTCATGCCCCTTGCTTGCGGTATGGGCCACTCCCCCTCCCAATCGGCACGCCACGATCCATGAACCATCCAGCCCCCGTCTCCTGCATCGCCGAGGCCCGCGCGGCCACGGCGGCACCGTTCCATGCCCGCCCCCGCACCTGCGGCGAGGCGCTCGTCGATCTGCTCGAACGCCAAGGCGTCGAATGCGTGTTCGGCATTCCCGGCGTGCATACCGTCGAGCTGTATCGCGGCCTTGCCGCCTCGTCGATCCGTCACGTGACGCCGCGCCACGAACAGGGGGCCGGATTCATGGCCGACGGCTATGCCCGCGTCACGGGCCGGCCGGGAGTCTGCTTCATCATCACCGGGCCGGGGATGACCAACATCGCGACCGCGATGGCACAGGCCTACGCGGATTCGATTCCGATGCTGGTGATCTCGAGCGTCAACGCGCGGCGCGAGCTCGGCAGCGGCGACGGCCGCCTGCACGAGCTGCCGTCGCAGCGCGACGTGTTCGCGGGGCTCACCGCGTTCTCGCACACGCTGCTCGACGCGGCCGACCTGCCGCAGGTCCTCGCGCGCGCATTCGCGGTTTTCGAAAGCGCGCGACCGCGGCCCGTGCATATCGAGATCCCGCTCGACGTGATCGTGATGCCGGCGCCCGCGTTGCCCGCCGCTCCGCTCGCGCTGCCCGCGCGCCCGGCTCCGGACGCCAACGCCCTTGCCGCAGCCGCCGACCTGCTCGCGCACGCCCGCCGGCCGCTGATACTGGCCGGCGGCGGCGCGATCCACGCCGCGGCGGAACTGCGCGAACTCGCCGAGCGCCTGCACGCGCCCGTCGCGCTGACGATCAACGCGAAGGGCCTGCTGCCGGCCGGCCACCCGTTGCTGATCGGCTCCACGCAGTCGCTGCCGGCCACGCGCGCGGCGATCGGCGACGCCGACGTGGTGCTCGCCGTCGGCACCGAACTCGGCGAAACGGATTACGACGTCACGTTCGACGGCGGCTTCGCGATCGACGGCCGGCTGATCCGCATCGACATCGACGCGCAACAGTTGATGCGCAATGCGCGCGCGGAAATCGCCATCGCCGGCGATGCGCGGCTTGCGCTCGGCGCGCTGTCGACCCGCCTGCACGAACGGCCGGCGCCGGCACCCGAGCCCGGCTGGGGCGCGTCGCGGGTGGCCGCCGTGCGCGCGGCGATCGCGTCCGGCCACGACGACGCCGCGCGTGCCCAGGCGCTGCTGATCGACACCATCGTCATGGCGCTGCCCGGCGCGATCATCGCCGGCGATTCGACGAGCCCCGTCTATGTCGGCAATTTCACGCACGATGCGCCGGCGCCTCGCAGTTGGTTCAACTCGTCGACCGGCTACGGCACGCTCGGCTACGGGCTGCCCGCCGCGATCGGCGCGAAGCTCGCCGCGCCTGCGCAGCCGGTCGTGTGCCTGATCGGCGACGGTGGCCTGCAGTTCACGCTGCCGGAACTCGCGAGCGCGGTCGAGGCCCGTGTGCCGGTGATCGTGATCGTCTGGAACAACCGCGGCTACGGCGAGATCCGCAAATACATGGTCGCGCGCGACATCACGCCGGTGGGCGTCGATCCGTATACGCCCGATTTCCAGGCACTTGCACGCGGCTTCGGCTGCGCGGCGCTCACGGCCGCGACACCCGGCGCACTGGCCGAAGCGCTGCGCGACGCGACGGCACGCACGATTCCGACCGTGATCGAAATCGACGAGGCAACCTGGTTCGATCAGGTGCAGCGATGAGCACGATTCCGGATCTCGCGTTCAATCCGCCGCTGCATACGCGCCACTTCATCGACGGTACGTGGCGCACGAGCTTCAGCGGCGCGACGCTGCCCGTCGTCGACCCGTCGACGGAAGCGGTCATCGCCGACGTCAGCGCGGGCGGCGAAGCCGACGTCGAGCGTGCCGTGCAGGCCGCATCGCGCGCGTTTCCCGGCTGGAAACGCACGACGGGTGCCGCGCGCGCGGCCCTGCTCCGCGCGATCGCGCGTGGCGTCGATGCACGCCGCACACGGCTCGCGACACTGCAGTCGATCAACAACGGCAAGCCGTTCGCCGAGGCCGAGATCGACGTCGCGGACGTGATCGCCACCTTCGACTACTACGCGGGCCTCGCGGAACGCCTCGACACCGACGGCGAAACCGAGATCGCGCTGCCGGGCGGAGACCATCGCGCATGGATCCGGCGCGAACCGGCCGGCGTCGCCGCGCTGATCGTGCCGTGGAATTTCCCGATGGTGACGACCGCGTGGAAGCTCGCGCCCGCGCTCGCCGCCGGCTGCACCGTCGTGCTGAAGCCGTCCGAGATCACGCCACTGCCAGAGCTCGAACTCGCCGCGATCATTGCCGAAGCGGGCCTGCCGCCCGGCGTGCTGAACGTCGTGACGGGCACCGGCCACGACGTCGGCGCCCCGCTGTGCGCGCATCCGCTCGTCGCGAAGGTGTCGTTTACCGGCAGCACTGCGGTCGGCACGCAGGTCATGAAGACGGCCGCGGACACGATCAAGGGCGTCGGTCTCGAACTCGGCGGCAAGTCGTCGATCGTCGTATTCGACGACGCCGATCTCGATCACGCCGTCGAACTGATCGCGGGCGGCGGCCTGTTCAACGCCGGTCAAATGTGTTCGGCGACCTCGCGCGTGCTCGTTGCCGCCCCGCTCGCCGACGACCTGATCGCACGCCTCGCTCGACGGATCGAGACGACCGTGGTCGGCCCCCCGTTCGCGCCCGGCGTACAGATGGGCCCGCTGACGAATCGCGCCCAATACGAACGCGTGAAGCGCCACATCGCACAAGGCCGTGCAGACGGCGCGCGGCTCGTTGCGGGCGGCGACGCGCTCGCCGGCCCCGGCTACTTCATCCGGCCCGCGCTGTTCGCCGACGTGCCGGCCGACTGCGCGCTATGGCGCGACGAGATTTTCGGACCGGTGCTGTGCGTCCGCGCATTCGACACCGAGGACGACGCGATCGCGGCCGCCAACGATACCGTATACGGCCTCGTCGCGACCGTCGTCACGCGCGATGCGGCGCGCGGCAGGCGGGTCGCCAACGCGCTCGAGGCGGGCGTCGTCTGGATCAACACGCCACAACTGATCTATCCGCAAACCTCATGGGGCGGCTACAAGCGCAGCAGCCTCGGGCGCGAGCTCGGCCCGTTCGGGCTGGCCGCATTTCAGGAGATCAAGCAGGTCATGACGCCGGCCGGCTAAGGGCGCCGGCCCATGCGTTTATGTCATGCCGCGCATGCGGATATTTCGTTTGTTGCGGAAATTTGACCTCCCTACAGTTCATCCACACCCCGCGCCGCAGTTCGGCGACCGGCATCGAACCACACGACATCGTTCATCAGGAGACGGCCATGCAACACTTCAAGGCGGGCAGAAGGCAGGTGATCAAAACCCTCGGCACGGCACTCGCCGCATCCGCCATTCCGATGCCATTCATCAGTACTGCGAATGCACAATCGAACCGTTTCGCCGGCAAGACGCTGCGCCTGCTCACCTGGTCCGACGATACCGGCGCGGCCGCGCTGCGCAACATCGCGGAAACCTTCAGCAAGCAGACGGGCGCACGCGTGATCGCCGATCGCGCGGACGGCACGTCGGGCATGGTCGCAAAGGTCAAGGCCGCCGGCGAGCGGCCGACCTACGACGTCATCACGCTCGCGGGCGTCGGCGCGGCCGGACTCGCCGACGCGGGCCTGCTCGCGAAGCCGGACCTGAACCGGCTGCCGAACCTGAAGGACGTCGCGCCGCAGTACCGCACGGGCGCGAACGGCTTCGGCATCGGCTACCTGCTGTGGTCGGACGGATTGATCTACAACACGGCGACCGTGAAGAGCGCGCCGTCGAGCTACGAGGCGTTGTGGGATCCAAAGTATGCGGGCCGCCTGTTCCTGCCGCCGCCGGAGTGGGCCGAAGCGGTCGACCTCGCGATCATCGCCGCGAAGCTGGCGGGCGGTTCGCAGCAGAACATCGATCCGGGGTTCAGGAAGCTCGCGCAGCTCAAGGATCGCGTGATGACCCTCGGTGAAAACCCGAACCAGGTCGCCGACCTGTTCCGCACCGGTTCGCTCGACATCGGCGGCATCTATTCGCCCGCGTTCTTCCCGGACCAGATCCGCAAGCCCGACTACAAGATGGGCGTGACGTACGGGATGAAGGAAGGCTTCGCGACGCAACTGATGTTCACCGTGATCCCGAAGGCGCACCCGGGCGACCTCGACCTGATCCACGCGTTCATCAACCATTCGCTCGATGCGGGCGTGCAGGGCCGGATGGCGGCCGACGTGCTCAACGGGTCCGTGAACGCGAAGGCCGTGATTCCCGCGGAGAGCCGCGCGTTCGTGCCGTCGCCGCAGCAGATCGCTGAGAAAGCCGTGCTGCACGACGACAAGGCGCTCGCGATCGTCCAGCCGGCATGGATCAAGCGCTACACGGGCCTCTTCTCGGCGTAACGACATGGCCTCCCTGTCCTCCCCCCGCGATACGGCGCCGGCCGCCGCACCGGCCGATGCCGGGTCGAACGCCGGGCATGCGCTGCCCGGCGTGCCGCCCTGGCTGCTGCTCGCGCCGATCCTCGCGTTCCTCGCGGTGCTCGCCGCCGCGACGCTCACGGTGTTGCGAATGAGCGTCGGCGTGTCCGGCGACGAATGGCGGACCTTCACGCTGCAGAACTACATCGACCTCGCGGACCCGTACTTCGCGACGTCGATGTGGCTCACGCTGCGCCTCGCATTCCAGAGCATGGTGTGCGCGGTGCTGCTCGCGATCCCGGTCGCGCTCGCGATGGCGCGCACCGAATCGCGGCTCGCGCGTCGGCTGATGCTCGCCGGCGTCTTGCTGCCGCTGCTCGTGAACCTGCTGCTGCAAGGCTACGGCTGGCTCGTGATGCTCGGTCCGGCCGGCTTGATCAATCGCGCGCTGCTGGCCGCCGGCGTGCTCGATCGGCCGCTCCAACTGCTGTACCGCGAGCACGGCGTGCTGCTTGGGCTGATCCAGACCGCGTTCCCGCTCGCGGTGCTGCCGCTGTCGAGCGCGCTGCGCGCGGTGTCACGCGCGTACGACGAAGCCGCCGCGACGCTCGGTGCGAGCCGCTGGCAGACGCTGCGGCACGTGACGTTGCCGCTCGCGATGCCCGGCCTCGTCTCCGGCGCGCTGCTCGTGTTCGCGTACAACGCCAGCGCATTCGCGGTGCCGCTGCTGCTCGGCGGTCGACGCGTGCCGATGCTCGCGGTGCTCGTACACGACCAGGTCGCGCCGTTGCTCAACTGGCCCGCCGCGTCGGCATCGGGCGTCGTGCTGATGGCCGCGACGCTCGTCGTGATGGCGGTTTCCCAGCGCCTCGTGCGCACCCTGCAACATGCCGGCGAGGTCAACCGATGAATACCCTGCTCTTGCGCGCGCCTATGCCCGGCCGCCTCGGACGCGCGACCGGTGCGCTCGCGACGCTCGTGTTGTTCCTCGCCGCGCTGCCCATCCTGACGATGATCACGATGTCGTTCGGCGCATCGGGCACGCTCGAATTCCCGCCGCGCGATGTCAGCCTGCACTGGTATCGCGCCGCATGGCAGACGTTCGTGTCGTCCGATGCGGGCAGCGCGCAGTCGATGGGCGCCGCGTTGACGACGAGCCTCGTCGTCGCGGTCGCGACGATGCTGATCGCGACCGCCGTGTCGGTACCCGCGGCGTATGCGCTGTCGCGCTGCCGCTTCCGCGGCAAGACGCTCGTCGAGCAGCTCGTCGCGTTGCCGATCGTCTATCCGCTGGTGATGCTCGGGCTCGCCCTGCTGATCGTGTTCAACGCACTGCCGGTCGAGCTCGGCATCGCGCGGCTCGTGGTCGCGCACGTGATCCTGACGCTGCCGTTCACCGTGAAGAACTGCGCCGCCTCGGTTGCGTCGATCGGCCCCGACTTCGAGGAAGCCGCGTGCGTGATGGGCGCGAGCCCGCGTCGCGCGCTCGTCGACGTCGTGCTGCCGCTGATGCGGCCCGGCATTCTCGCGGGGATGCTGTTCGCGTTCATCGTGTCGTTCAACGAATTCACGGTGACGTTCTTCCTGTACAGCATCGACACGATGACGCTGCCGGTCTGGCTCTACAGCCGCACCGTGTCGTCGCTCGACCCGACCGTGTTCTGCTTCGCCGTGTTCACGGTCGCGATCGACTTCGCGCTGATCTGGATGCTCGAAAAACTCGTCGGCGACAAGGGCGTCGCGCTTTGATGCGCGCGCGGCCCCGCCCTCGCCCGTGCAAGGAACCCACATGACCCAGCTCATCCTCCAGAACGTGACCAAGCGCTTTCAGCAAGCGTATGCGGTCGATCACGTCGACCTGTCGGTGCCCGACGGCAAGCTCGTCTGCTTTCTCGGCCCGTCCGGCTGCGGCAAGACCACGCTGATGCGGATCATCGCCGGCCTCGAAACGCCGACTTCAGGCACCCTGACGTTCGCCGGCCGCGACCTCACGCACGTGCCCGCCAACCGGCGCGATTTCGGAATGGTGTTCCAGTCGCTCGCGCTATTTCCGCACATGACGGTCGCGCAGAACATCGAGTATCCGCTGCGGCTGCGCAAGACGGCCAGGGCCGCGCAGGCGCAACGCGTCGCCGAGCTGCTGGAGCTGATCCAGCTTCCGCACATGGCCGACCGGCTCGTCACGCAGCTGTCGGGCGGGCAGCGCCAGCGCGTCGCGATTGCACGCGCGATCGCATCGTCGCCGCGTCTGCTGCTGCTCGACGAGCCGTTGTCGGCACTCGACGCGAAGCTGCGCGAGGCGATGCAGGTCGAGATCCGGCTGCTCCAGCAACGGCTCGGCATCACGACGATCATGGTCACGCACGACCAGCGCGAAGCGATGACGATGGCCGACGAGATCGTCGTGATGGAGAAAGGCCGGATCCAGCAGGTCGGTCGGCCGCTCGACATCTATCGCGATCCGGTCAACGAATTCGTCGCCGACTTCATCGGCCTCGGCAACATCCTGCCGGTCGCGCGCGACGGCGACGACGCGATCGTCCTGCCGGGCGGGCAGCGGCTCGCGATCGAGCGCGCGCCGAACCCGCCACGCGCGACCGACGCCGTGCGCCTGCTGATTCGTCCCGAGGACGTCTGCGTGCGCCCGGACTCGACAGCGCCGCGCGGTCCGAACACGCTGGCCGGCACGATCACGTTCGTACGCGACGTCGGCGCGTCGATCGAAGCGACGATCGACTGCCGCGGCTTCACGCTGACGGCCGCGACCACGCCGCGCGAGACACCCGACCTGCACGTCGGCATGCCGGTTGCCGCCGAACTGCCCGCACACGCATGCAAGCTGATCGCCGCTCGCGGCGCCTGACTTTCCGTTTCTTCCCCAGCGCAGCAACAAGGATCTCACCATGAACGCATCGACCCAAGCCAACCGCCTCGTGCGACGCCTGCTCGCCCGTACCGCCCTCCTCTGCGCCTGCGCCACCGGCCTGGCCGCCTTCGCGCCGCTCGCGCATGCCGACGCGCTCGACACGATCGCGAAATCGGGCGTCGTCCGCATCGGCGTGTTCGAGGACTACCCGCCGTTCGGTTCGATCGGGCCCGACATGAAGCCGCAAGGCTATGACATTGACATGGCGAACCTGATCGGCCGGGCGCTCAACGCGAAGGTCGAACTCGTGCAGGTCACCGGCGACAACCGGATGGCATATCTCGCCGACCGCAAGACCGACATGCTGCTGTCGGTCGGGCAGACGCCGGAGCGCGCGAAGGTCATCGACTTCTCGAACGCGTATGCGCCGTACTACCTCGCCGTGTTCGGCCCGAAGTCGCTCGCCGTGAAGGGCAACGCCGATCTCGCCGGCAAATCGGTCGCAGTCGCGCGCGGCACGCTGGAGGACCTGAGCGTCAGCAAGGTCGCGCCGCCCAGCGCGACGATCAAGCGCTTCGACGATCCGAACGGCGCGATCGCGGCGTTCCTGTCGGGACAGGCGCAGCTGCTGGTGGTGGGCAACGACGTCGGCGCGACGATCATCGCGCGCCATCCGTCGATCGATCCCGAACAGAAGTTCTCGCTGTTCAGCTCGCCCGACCACGTCGGCCTGAACAAGAACGAGCCGCGCCTGATGCAAAAGGTCAACGACGCGATCGCCGGCGCGAAGAAGAACGGCACGCTGAACACCTTGTCGCAGAAGTGGCTGCACGCGGCACTGCCGACCGATCTGTGATGCGCACCGCCTCCGCCCCGCATTCCCGACCAAAGGCATCGCGATGACTTACGTGTTCGACTTCAGCGATTTCGGCCTCTACGCCGACATGCTCGCGCGCGGCATCGGCGTGACGCTTGGCCTGACCGCGGCCGCGACCGTGCTGGGCGGCCTGATCGGCACCGCCGGCGCGTGGGCCGCGCTCGCCGGCCCGCGCTGGGCGCGCGCGCTCGTCGCGTCCTACGTCGAGCTGATCCGCAATACGCCGTTCCTGGTCCAGTTGTTCTTCATCTTCTTCGGGCTGCCCGGGATCGGTGTACACATCGACGAAGCGCAGGCGGCCGTGCTCGCGATGACGATCAACCTCGGCGCCTATGCGGTCGAGATCCTGCGCGCCGGGATCGAATCGGTGCCGCACGGGCAAGTGCAGGCCGCGCGTGCGCTCGGGCTGCACGGCCGGCAGGTGTTCGGCCACGTCGTGCTGCCGCAGGCGCTCGCGAACGTGTACCCCGCGCTGCTCGGGCAGGTACTGATCGTGATGCTCGGTTCGGCTGTGGTGTCGCAGATCTCGGTGCCCGACCTGACCTACGCGGCCAACTTCATCCAGTCGCGCAATTTCCGCGCGTTCGAGATCTACATCGTCGTGACCGCGATCTATCTGCTGCTGTCGATCGCGCTGCGCATGCTGCTCAATCGCGTCGGCCGACGGCTGTTCTCCGGCCGCGCGCCGCACGGCGCGGCCGCCGCGCCGCGCCGCACCCGGGTTGCCCGCCTCGCGTGGCGCGCCCGCTCCCCTGATACCCACCTGCCGACGGAACGTGCGCGATGATCGAATTCACTTTCCAGGATATTGCATGGAACCTGCTGCTCGCCGCGCGCTGGACCGTGTTGCTGTCGCTGATTACGTTCGGCGGCGGCAGCGTCGCCGGGTTCGCGCTTCTGGCGATGCGCATCTCGCCCATGCCGGCGCTGCGACGCTTCGTGATCCTGTACGTCGAGCTGTTTCAGGGCACGCCGTTGCTGATGCAACTGTTCCTCGGCTTCTTCGGATTGCCGCTCGTCGGCATTGACGTGACACCCTGGGTCGCTGCGTCGGTCGTGCTGACGCTGAACGCAAGCGCCTATCTGGCCGACATCTGGCGCGGCTGCGTCGACGCGGTGCCGCACGGCCAGTGGCACGCGGCGGCGAGCCTCGGCATGACATGGGTGCAGCGGCTGCGCTACGTGGTGTGGCCGCAGGCGTGGAAGATCGCGCTTGCGCCGACGGTCGGTTTCCTCGTGCAGGCGGTGAAGAGCACCGCGCTCACGTCGATCATCGGGCTGACCGAACTGACCAAGACCGGCAACATCATCACCAACGCGGTATTCAAGCCGTTTCCGATCTACGCGATGGTCGCGCTGCTCTACTTCGCCATGTGCTTCCCGCTGACGTGGTATGCCCGCGCGCTCGAGCAGCGCCATCGCATCGCGAAGGCGCGCTGAACCGGCGCCGTGCGCGCCTCAATTCGATGCAGGTACTTTCATGATTTCCATCAGCAACGTTTCGAAGTGGTACGGCCAGTTTCAGGTCCTCGCCGATTGCACGACCGAGGTGAAGAAAGGCGAGGTGGTCGTAGTGTGCGGCCCGTCGGGCTCGGGCAAGTCGACGCTGATCAAGACCGTGAACGGCCTCGAGCCGTTCCAGCAGGGCGAAATCCTCGTGAACGACCAGTCGGTCGGCGACAGGAAGACGAACCTGTCGAAGCTGCGCTCGAAGGTCGGGATGGTGTTCCAGCATTTCGAGCTGTTTCCGCATCTGTCGATCACCGAGAACCTGACGCTCGCGCAGATCAAGGTACTCGGCCGCGGCAAGGACGATGCGACCGAGAAGGGCATGAAGCTGCTCGATCGCGTCGGCCTGAAGGCGCATGCGCACAAGTTTCCGGGCCAGTTGTCGGGCGGCCAGCAGCAGCGGGTCGCGATCGCGCGCGCACTGTCGATGGACCCGATCGCGATGCTGTTCGACGAACCGACGTCCGCGCTCGATCCGGAAATGATCAACGAAGTGCTCGACGTGATGGTCGAGCTCGCGCAGGAAGGCATGACGATGATGGTCGTCACGCACGAAATGGGCTTCGCGAAGAAGGTCGCCCATCGCGTGATCTTCATGGACAAGGGCGCGATCGTCGAGGACGACCGCAAGGACGATTTCTTCTCGAATCCGAAGTCGGATCGCGCGAAGGACTTCCTCGCGAAAATCCTGCACTGAGCGATACCGCGTCGCCGCCCGTTCCACGCCGATTCTCCCGATGAAACGACTTCCCTCCCTCAATGCGCTGCAGGTCTTCGACGTCGTCGCCCGTCACGGCAGCTTCACGCGCGCCGCCGGGCACCTGTGCCTGACCCAGGGCGCCGTAAGCCGGCAAATCCTCGCGCTCGAAAGCTTCTATCAGTTTCCGCTGTTCAAGCGCACGCCCAAGGGGCTGACGCTGACGGCCGAGGGCGAACTCCTGTTGCCGACGGTACGCGAGAGTTTCGCGCGCATCGAGGAAGTATCGATGCGCCTTTTGCGCAGGCGCACCGAGCTCGCGCTGAAGGTGCCGACCTGCATGATGCAGTGGATGCTGCCGCGAATCATGCGGTTCCAGGCCGAGCATCCCGAACTCCAGGTGCAGATCACGACCACCTGGGAGCATCACGTCGATTTCCGCATGGAACCGTTCGACGCCGCGGTGATCTACGCCCCCGGCGCCGGTCCCGACATGCACGCGATCCCGTTGTTCGAGGAGCGGCTCACGCCGGTCTGTGCCCCGAGCCTGCTGGACCGGCAGCCGATCGCGAGCCTCGACGACCTGGCCCGTCATACGCTGCTGCATCCGACGCGCGATCACCGCGACTGGAAACGGTGGCTCGACCATGCGGGCGCGCCGTACGTCGACTCGACTCGCGGGTTGAGCTTCGAGACGCTGGATCTCGCGACACACGCGGCGATCGACGGTTACGGCATCGCGATCGGCGACAGGACGCTGGTGGACGAGAGCGTGGTGGCGCACCGGCTCGTGATGCCGTTCGACATCTCGTTGCCGACGGGGATGGGCTATTACTTCGTGTATCCGGGCGGGACCGAGCAACAACAGAAGATCCAGCTGTTCGGCGACTGGATCGCCGACGAACGCGCGTGGCGTTGCATCAAGCCGCCAGCCCCGGCGACGCGGCCGACGCCAACAGCGGCACTTCCGGATTGAACCGCGTCATGCAGTTCAGATCGAGCGCGCGAATCTGCTCGGTCATGAAGTCGACGAAGATCCGGATGCGCGTCGGAAGGTGCTGCCGGCTCAGATAGCAGATGTAGTGGCCGCGATCCTCCGGCACATGCTTCGCCAGCGCGACGACGAGTTCGTTCGACGCGAGATGGTCGCGAATCTGGTAGCCCGCCAACTGCGCGATGCCCGATCCGTTCAGCACCGAACGCAACACCAGATCCGCATCGTTGAAGGTGAGGCGCGACGCCGGCAGGTACTTCTGCACGCGGCCGTCCACGTTGAACTCCCATTCGAACAGGCGCCCGCTCGCAAACCGGAAATTGATGCACTCGTGCCTGTCGAGGTCGTCGACGCTCTGCGGAAGGCCGTGCTTCGCCACATACGACGGCGCCGCGCACAGCGCCATCTGCATCGGAATCAATTGCCGGGCGATGATGCTGGAGTCCTCGATGCGTCCGTTCCGGAACGACACGTCGATCCGTTCGGACACCAGATCGACGGGCCGGTCGTCGAGCAGCAGATCGATGATGATGTCCGGATACGCGTGCGCGAACTTTTCCAGGAGCGGCGCCACGATCTTCCTGCCGAATCCCACTGCCGAGCTGATGCGGATGAGGCCGCGCGGCGGCCCCTGCCGCAATTCCAGCATGTCGTTCATGGCTTCGACGATCTGCGCTACGCCCTGATGGCAATTCTCGAAGAAGCGCCGGCCCTCGCACGTCAGCTCGGTCGTGCGCGTGGTCCGCTGGAACAGCCGCGTGCTCAACTGCGCCTCCAGCTTCTGGACGTTCCGGCTCACGGCCGGCCGCCCGACGCCGAGCAGTTCCGCAGCCTTGGTGAAACTCCCCTCGCTCGCCACGGCGACGAATGCAAGGATGCCTGCATAGCTCGCGCCGAAGCTCGCCGACAGTGCATCGGCGCGACTGGCCAGGTCGCGACGCGCGCCGTGTTCCGATGGTTCCGAATGATTCATTTCCGCTGCCCCCAGACAATGCTGCTCAAACGGACTGATTCGTCGCCGGCCTGCGCCGGCGTACCGCATACATGCGAACGTGAATCAGCGTCTTGCCAGCCACTGGTCGAGACCGATGCGGCCGAGCCGCGCGGCCCCGAGCGGCACCAGCGACGTTTCCTCGACGCGGCCGCCGTAGTAACGGGCGTCGCGATCGGTCACCACCGCGCGCGTATCGCCGACCGACTTCAGGTAGCGCGCGACGATCTCCGCGAACGGCGCACGATCCGGGCCCGCGATCTCGATCGTGCCGTTCTGCGGCCCGGCGAGCGCGGCCTGCGCGACGAGTGCCGACACGTCTTCTGCGGCGATCGGCTGGAACAGTCCGTCGCCGATGTGCACGGTGCCGTCTTCGGTGCCGAAATCCGCGATGCCGCCGATGAATTCCATGAATTGCGTCGCGCGCACGATCGTGTACGGCACGCCCGCCGCCTCGATCGCCTGCTCCTGCGCCACCTTGGCCGCGAAATAGCCGTTCTCCGGCATCCGGTCGCAGCCGACGATCGACAGCGCGACGTGATGGCGCACGCCTGCAGCCACTTCGGCCTTGCCGAGATTACGCGCCGATGTGCGGAAGAAGTCCAGCACCGCCTGCGGTTCCCATGACGGTGCGTTCGCCACGTCCACGACGACGTCCGCGTCCGTCAACGCGTCGGTCAAGCCCTCGCCCGTGATGGTATTGACGCCCGTGCGCGGCGATGCAGCCAGCGCCTGGTGGCCCGCTTCCTCGAGCAGCGTGACGACACGCGAGCCGATCAGGCCCGAACCGCCGATGACAACGATCTTCATCGCAAAATCTCCTGACGAATGGATTTCATGTGAATGCGAGGGGGACATGACGAGTACCGGATCCGGTGAAAGGCGGTGATGACCGTCGCATCGCGTGGCGCAATTGTGGAAGAATCATGTCCTATCCAGCAGTGCCAAGAATCGTCGATCGGACTGGTCCATGCCGTGCCTGTTCCGTCACCCACGAGGCCTTCATGTCTGCGCAACCCTCCACACTGACCATCGAAATCGACCGGCAGCATCAATTGCCGATCTACCTGCAGATCTGCGAGCGGTTCAGAACCGCGATCGCCGCGGGCCACCTGCGTCCCGGCGATCGCGTGCCGGCGCTGCGCGGTCTGGCGACGCAACTGAACACGGCGCGCGGCACCGTCGAACAGGCATACACGATCCTGGTCGACGAGGGATATCTGCAAATGCGCGGCGCGGCAGGCACGTTCGTCTCGCCGTCGCTGCCGAAATCGCTGCCGCGGGCAACGCCCGCGCATGACGATGAATCGGCAGCGCACGTGAACAACGCCGGCGTGCTTCAAGCGCCGGGCACGTCGCGCGACAACCCGCTTCCACGGCGCGCGCAACCGATCGCCGTCGCGATGAGCGGCGAGCCGCGCCCGTTGCAGCCCGGGGTCCCCGCCCTCGACGCCTTTCCGCGCAAGGTCTGGCACCGCCTCGTGTCGCTGCGCGCGCGCAGCGGCGATCGCGCGCTGCTGGGCTACCCGAATCCGGCCGGTTACCGGCCGCTGCGCGAGCACATCGCCACCTATCTGGGGCTGTCGCGCGGCGTCACCTGCGTGCCGGAACAGGTGTTCATCACCAGCGGCTACCGCGCCACGCTGGAACTCGTGCTGCGCAGCCTCGCGCGTCCGAACGATCGCGTGTGGTTCGAGGACCCCGGCTATCTGCTCGCACGCAGCTTCCTGTCCGAGACCGGCGTGCAGCTCGTCCCGGTGCCGGTGGATGCCGAGGGAATCGACGTCGGGCGCGGCCTGCAACTGGACGCGCACGCGCGCTTCGCGCTCGTGACGCCGTCGCATCAGAGCCCGCTCGGGCATACGCTGTCGCTGTCCCGCCGCGTCGCCCTGCTGGACTGGGCCGAAAAGACGTCGGGGTGGATCGTCGAGGACGACTACGACAGCGAGTTCCGCTATCTGGGCCGCCCGCTGCAGGCGCTGAAGAGTCTCGACCGGCGCGATCACGTGATCTATTGCAGTACCTTCAGCAAGGCGATGTATCCCGGCTTGCGGCTCGCGTACGCGGTCGTGCCGGAGCGTGCGGTGGAGCGCGTCGAACGCGTGGCCTGCAGCATGAACGCCGGCTCGCCGGCGCTCCTGCAGGCAGCCCTGGCCGATTTCATCGAGCAGGGCCACTTCGCCCGGCACCTGAAGCGCATGCGCACGCTGTACGGCGAGCGCCGCACGCTGATCGTGCACGCATTACGGCAGGCATTCGGCGAGCGGCTGATCGTCGAGTTGCCGCCGGGCGGCATCCAGTTCGCAGTGCGGTTCACGGCGGGGCCCGACGGGCCGGTCGACGACGTCGCCGTCGCCGCGCGCGCCCGCGAAGCCGGGCTCGCGGTCCTGCCGCTGTCGATCTGGTATACGAACAGCCACACGCAGCAAACGCCGCGCGGCCTCATCATCGGGTTCGCGAACATCGCCGACGCGGACGAAGCACAACGTCACGCCCAAACGCTGCGCGCGTGCCTGGGCCGCTGACGCGCGGCGTGCACCAATCGCGTGCGACCATGCGTGCCGGCAACCGCTGCCGCCGGGCGCCTCGTTGAAATTCACGGCACGTTCCGGATTGGTGTCCAACGGGAAACATACAATCGCCCGGAACGGCCGTACCGCCATCCTGTGCGCGCCTCTAGCATGGAAGCGTCTTTCTCCCGTAGACGAACCGGGAACCGGGCTGCACCGGAAGATTGCCGCATTCCTCAGACAATCCGCCGCGCCCGTCATTCCCTGAATACGCAGCCCAGCCCCTTCGCAAGACGTTTCGACGCCCGAATGACCGAGGGTCGGAGCGTGCCGCTGAATTCGAGCATGCATCATGGATGACAACAAGCTGCAAGCCCCGCCGCTTTCCCTCCTCGACAGGTACCGAGGCCGGGATTTTCAACCGCTTTACACCACGACCGTCACCGTGTCCGGCGGCGAGACGGGCCATGGCCGCGCATCCGGCGTGGTCCGCTCGGATGACGGAAATCTCGCCGTCGACTTGCGCCTGCCCACCGAGTTTGGCGGGCCAGGCAACGGGACCAATCCGGAGCAGTTGTTCGCGGCAGGCTTCGCCGCGTGCTTCCACGGCGCGCTCAATCTGCTCGAGAAACGCGCCGATATGGAAACGCCCGACACCACCGTGGAGGTGCAGGTTTCGTTCGGCCGCGATCCCATGGATGGCGGCTATGCGTTGCTCGTTGACGTCCGGGTACGGATGCCGGGCGTCGATCGAAACCTCGCGGAAGAAATGGTTCGAACCGCGGAACGCTTGTGCCCGTACGCGAAGATGGCCCGGCAAGGCACCGTCAATATCGTGACCGTCGTCGACTGACCTGGCGCTCGTCGTGCGGCGGCAGCGCGTCGTCCGTTGCCGGAACGGCGCGCCGCCCCCCCGCCGCGCATCTCGCGATACGCGCGGGGGCAACCGGTCAATCGAGCGATGCCTGCGGGTTACCGGCCGCCAGCGCCTCGGCCCGATTCGGTGCCGGCGGATAGATCCATTGCGTGTTGATCATCTGCTTGCGCGCCTTTCCTTCGGCACGCGTCAGTTTGATCTGCCGATCCCAGCCTTCCGAGTACACGGCACCCCAGTCGCCCAGGTCGACGCATGTCGCATAGAACGGCTGCCGATATTCCAGCGTCGGCACGCCGATCAGATCCGCCGCGACGTTGTGCCCGCCGAATTGCCCCATCACGATCGCGTGCTGGCACGACATCAGCGCATAGTGCCCTTCATCGTCGCTGCGCGCGCGCGCCACGTCTCCCGCGACGAATACGTGCGGCGCTTCCGCCACGCGAAGATCCGGTGCGACTTCGACGCGCCCGAGCGGGTCCAGATGCGAGGAGACCTGCGACGTCAGCGGGCTCGCCTGCATTCCGCCCGCCCAGATTACGGTCATGGCCTCGATGTGCGTGCCCGACGCGGTACGAACGCCGTCGGCCGCGACCGACACGACGCGCGATCCGAGCACGGCCTCGACGCCCAGCGACGCGAATGCTTCCGCGACATACGGTCGAGGATTGGGGCCGAGATCGGGACCGATGTCGTCCTGCGCGCCGATCACGACGACACGCCCCGTCGTCTGCGGGCCGAACCACTCGCGCAAGCGCTTCGGCAACTCGGTGGCGACCTCGATACCCGTGAAACCGCAGCCGACCACCGCGACCGTATTGCGTGCCGGCGATTCCGGCAGTTTCGCGAGCGCCGCGAAGTGTTCGTCGAGCGCGACGGCGTCCTCGATGCGATCGACCGAGAACGCGTGTTCCGCGAGCCCCGGCACCGGCGGTTTGCTCAACCTGCTGCCGCTCGTCAACAACAGCCTGTCATACGCGAGCAGACGTCGCTGGCCGTTGCCGCACGCGACACTGACCGTCTTCTCGCGGACGGAAATCTCCTCGACGCTACCTTCGAGAAACCTCACGCCGACCGCATCGAGCAGCGGCAACAGCGGCGCGGCCATCCGCTGCGGCTCGCTTTCGTACAGCCGCGGCCGGATCTGTAGTTCCGGTTTCGGGGAGATCAACGTGATCTCGACGTCGCCGCTCGTCACGCCGGCACCATCCAGCACGCGCGCCGCACCCAGCGCGCCCCACACGCCGGCGAAACCGGCACCCACTATCAGGATCTTCTGCGACATGATCATTGCCCTCGGTTGATGTCGATGGCGGCAACTCGCCACGCGAAATCATCCTAGGTCGACACGGCATTGCGCAGTAGATCCGCAGTCGTGCTCACGATGTTGCCGCTTCGGCACCAATCCATCACGCGCCGCACGAATCGATCGCAGGCATGATGTCGACGAACGATCGCACGCGACTTGAACGCCGTCTTCGTCACCCACCTGAATCAACGATGAGGCAAATAAAATGCACATGGGGAAATCGTACAAACTGTCGGAGTTTCTGATCTGGACGCGCTGGAAAATTTACGAGCTGCTCATTTTCGGTTCCGTTCCGGTTGTCCTGTACAAGTTCTTCTCCGTTACGTGGCTGTCGATCCCCCTGACGATCGTGGTTCTGCTCGGCACCGCGACCTCGTTCATCGTCGGCTTCAAGAACGTTCAAACCTACAACCGCGCGATGGACGCGCTCGAAATCTGGACGGATATCCTGAGCAAGAGCCGTCGCTGGGGCCAACTCGCCCGCGACTTCGTCACCGATGACGAGATCGCCCGAAAACTCGTCGATCGCCACCTGGCGTGGCTGACCGCGCTGCGCTATGACCTGCGTCGCCCGCGCGTCTGGGAAAGCACGAGCAAACGCTACAACGCGGAGTACCGCCGGTTCTATCGCGTTCCGGAATGGGAAAAGGACATCAGGGAATTGTTGCCGAAGTACCTCTCCTCGACCGAAACGGAGCAGGCGCTCTCGTCGCCTTGCATCGCGACGTTCGTGCTGAGCCTGCAGGGCACTTCGCTCAGGACGCTTCACATGGCCGGCCATCTGAATTCGAACTTCTACATGGAGCTTCAGAAGACCGTCGGCGACTTCATCGATCTTCAGGCAAGATCGGAACGCTTCAAGAACTTTCCCTACCCGCGTCAGTACGCGACCGTCAGCGCCCTGTTCGTCCGGTTCTTCTGCCTGTCACTTCCGTTCGGCCTTCTGAACGAATTCAACCGGTTGAACGACAGCGTGAGCGGTTTCATGCACGGCAACATGGTCTGGCTGGTCGTGCCGTGCAGCGTCGCCGTTTCCTGGATGTACACCTCGCTCGAGCAGGTTGGCGAAAGCACCGAGAACCCGTTCGAAGGCGGCGCCAACGACGTGCCCATTTCAACGCTGTGCAGCACGATCGAACGCGATCTGAAAGCGATGCTCGGAGAACACGCGCGCGACCCGTCGAGCCGCACGATCATCGCGTTGTAACGCGTCAGGCGCCTCTTGTCGCGCCACCCTCCGTTCGTCGATTGTTGTCGCCGAGACAACATGATGAGGTCCTTCGCGACGCTACTGCCGCACGAGCACATCACCTACGCTTGGCGCTGACGGTGGCCGTGCATGCATGTCCGCTCCCTTCCGGGAAACGGACACGACACCGCAAGAGCAACGTGCGACCCGCGCGGCCGTCTGCGCCGCGTTGCGTCGTCGCGCGTCATTGGCCGCGCAGCCAGGGCTGTTGCCATGGTGTGACCCGGCACCTCACCAACCGAGGAACGATCCGTGACAGAAGAAGATATCCGCAACAAAGCGTTTACGATGCCCGTGCACAACCCGGCGTATCCGCGTCCGCCCTTCCGCTTCGTCAATCGGGAGTACTTCATCATCTCGTACGAGACGGACATGGACGCCCTCCGGGCCGTCGTCCCGGAACCGCTGACGGTCGACCAGGCCGTCGTCCACTACGAGTTCATTCGGATGCCTGATTCGTCGGGATTCGGTGACTACACCGAAAGCGGCCAGGTGATCTCCGTTCTGGACGAGGACGGCGCTCGCGCCAATTTCACGCATGCGATGTACCTCGACGACGAAGGCCCGATCGCCGCCGGACGGGAAATCTGGGGATTTCCCAAGAAACTGGCGTCGCCGCGGCTCTACGTCGACGGCAAGGACACGCTGCTCGGCACGCTCGACTACGGCACGCAGCGCATCGCCACAGGAACGATGGGTTACAAGTACCGCGCACTCGACACGGAAGCCGAGCGCCGCAAGCTCGCCGACACGCCCAACTATCTGCTCAAGGTCATTCCGCACGTCGACGGCTCCGCGCGCATCTGCGAGCTGGTGCGATTCTTCCTGCGCGATGTCGACGTGATCGGCGCATGGGAGGGACCCGCCGCGCTCGAACTGCATCCGCATGCGCTCGCGTCGGTTGCCGACCTGCCGGTTCGCAAGGTGATCGGCGCGCGCCACGTCATCGCGCATCTCACGCTCGATATCGGCGAAGTGGCCCACGACTACCTCGCCCCCGCCGCGTCGCTGAAGCTCGCGGTCAACCAGTAAACATCAGGAGGACGTATGGCACTGAATGACAAGATCGCGCTCGTGACGGGCGCGGCAAGCGGTATCGGCGACCTGTGCGCACGCAAGCTTGCGGCGGACGGCGCGACCGTCGTGATCGCCGATCTGAACCTCGCGGCCGCCCGCAAGGTTGCGGACGATATCGTCGCGGCCGGCGGCAAGGCATTGGCGATCGCGATGGACGTCACCAGCGAGGAAGCCGTCGAAGCCGGCATGGCCGAAACGGTGAACCGGCTGGGCGGCATCGACGTGCTCGTGTCGAACGCGGGCATCCAGATCGTCAACCGGATCGAGGACTACGCATTTTCCGACTGGAAGAAGATGCTGGCCATTCACCTGGACGGGGCATTCCTGACGACGCGTGCCGCCATCGGGCACATGTACGCGTCGAACAAGGGCGGCACGGTGATCTACATGGGCTCGGTGCATTCGCACGAAGCCTCGCCGCTGAAGTCCGCCTACGTGACCGCGAAGCACGGGTTGCTCGGGCTTGCGCGCGTCGTCGCGAAGGAAGGTGGGCCGCGCGGCGTACGCGCCAATGTCGTGTGCCCGGGCTTCGTCAGGACGCCGCTGGTCGACAAGCAGATTCCCGAGCAGGCGAAGGCGCTGGGCATCTCCGAACAGCAGGTCGTCAGGGACGTGATGTTACGGGAGACCGTCGACGGCGAATTCACGTCGGCCGCCGATGTCGCGCACACGGTTGCGTTCCTGGCCGGCTTCGAGTCGAACGCGCTCACCGGACAATCGATCGTCGTCAGCCACGGCTGGTTCATGCAATAAGGAGGGCACCATGTATTCGAGCCAGCGTAACAAGCTGAAGCAGCCCCACCGCATCAAGCTGCCCGCGTATGACGAAATCGGGCTCGTGCTGCAGGGTGGCGGTGCACTCGGCTCATATCAGGCCGGCGTATATGAAGGCATGGCCGAAGTCGGCGTGGAGCCGACGCGGATCGCCGGCGTATCGATCGGTGCGCTGAATACGGCGATCATCGCCGGCAACGCGCCGGCGGACCGCACGGACGCGCTCCGCGGCTTCTGGAACACCATCAGTCAGCCGGGCGATCCGCTCGCTCACGTCGGCGCGTGCATGTCGGCATGGCCCGGGCTGGCCGACGTGGGGCGACGGTGGTCGAGCGCATGGGCCGCCACGCGCACGCTGATGGAAGGCCAGGAGGGATTCTTCTCGCCGCGCATGCACGTGCCTTTCGCCGGGTTCGGCGGGAAGCGTCCCGACCAGGTCAGCTATTACGACACGTCGGCGTTGCGCGAAACGCTCCTGCGGTACGCCAATTTCGACCGCATCAACGACGGGAACATTCGCGTATCCGTCGGCGCGGTCAACGTGCGAACGGGCAATCTCGTCTATTTCGACAATACGAAAATGCGCCTCGCGCCGGAACATTTCATCGCGTCCGGCGCGCTGCCGCCGGGTTTTCCGGCCGTCGAAATCGATGGCGAGTTCTACTGGGACGGCGGCCTCGTTTCCAATACGCCGCTCACCGAGATCATCCGCGAAAGCCAGCACAAGGACACGCTCGTCTTCCAGCTCGATCTGTGGAGCTCGCGCGGCAAGTTGCCGGGCGACTTCCTCGATGTCAGCGAACGCACCAAGGACATTCAGTATTCGAGCCGCACGCGCGCGATCACGGCGTTCATGTCGCAGAACCAGAAGCATGCGCAGATGATCAAGGCGCTGCTCGAACATATTCCCGAACACGTGCGGCTTGCCCACCCGCTGCTGCGGGAAGCGCAGAAGACGGCGGACGGCAGCGCCGTGAACGTGGTGCACCTGATCTACAAGAACAAGGCGTTCGAGGGGCACTACAAGGACTACGAGTTCAGCAAGGACACGATGCGGGAGCATTGGGCGAGCGGTCTCGAGGACATTCGCCGTTCGTTCGGACACCCGGAGTGGTTCGAGATTCCGAGCCGGGAAACCGGCTTCGTCACGCGGGACGTGCACCGCTATCGGCACGACGTCGACGAAGCCGGCAGCCTCGGCAAGCATGCCTCTCCCGTGGAACCACTGCCACCGGAGAAGGAATCGTCCGTCGTCGGGTAACCCGTATCGACGCCAGCCGCGGGTGAGCCAGGCGGTCGGCCGCGGGCCGGCGACGCGTGACCGGCGCCCCGCCGGTGCCGCTCCCGACTCGCGGTACCGCGCTTGCAGGACCGCTTCCGTCGGAGCCATGACCGATCGTCGAGATCGCGCGTGCGCTCGTCTCAAGGAGAGCACCATGATGTCGCATGAAATGATCGCGCGGTACGGCACGTTGGTCGTATTCCTGAACGTGCTCGGGTCGTCGCTCGGCCTGCCGCTGCCTGCCATTCCGACCTTGATCACGGTGGGCGCGGGTATCGCGCTCGTGACCCATGTCGCGTCGTCGGCGCTGCTGCATTTCTCGACGATACTGGCCGCCGCCGTGGTTGGCGGCCTGCTTGGCGACCTGATCTGGTACCAGGGCGGAAAGCGCTACGGCAAGCGCACGCTTCACACCGTCTGCAAACTGACGCCGTCGCGCGACGCGTGCGTTCGGACGACCGAGCGCTTTTTCGGCCGCTGGGGCGTTCGCGTGCTCGTGGTCGCGCGGTTCGTACCCGGCCTGTCGCTCGTGGCCGTTCCGCTTTGCGGCGCGATGGCCGTCAGGTTGCGCGCCTTTGTCTTGCACGATTGCGTCGGCATCGCGCTGTGGGCATCGATCGGACTGGCCGTCGGCACGCTGTTCGCGTCGCAGATCGACGCGTTCTTCGCGCTCGTCGCCCGTCTCGGCTGGCATGTGCTCATCGTGATCGGCATCGCACCGCCACTGTATTTCGTGTACGGATATTGCCGCCGGCGCATGCTGGCAAGCGCACTCGGTAAAGCGCGGATCAGCGCCGCGGAACTGCATGCGCTGCTCGCGAACAATCCGCGACCGGCCGTGATCGATATCCGTTCCGCCGAACGAAGAATGCTCGATCCGTTCGTCATTCCGGGCGCGGTGATCGGCGATGAACGCAAGCCCCGCCAGATCATGGAACGTTACGGCACGAACCGGACACTCGTCATCTATTGCGCGTGCCCGCACGAAACATCTGCCGTGTCGGTGGCCAGGCAGCTGCGGCTGTCCGGCGTCAAGCTCGCGTTGCCGCTCACCGGCGGTATCGATGCATGGCGCATCGCGGGCTTCGACGTGGTGCCGATGGTCGCGATGAACGACACGGCGATCGGCCCGGAAGAACGGAAAGCCTTCACGTATTGACGCAGTGGCGCGCCCGGATTCCCGGGCAGCGGGGTATCGCACCGTCGGCGGCCTGTCGGGCCGCCGATTCGATTTGCGACGGTCAACACCTCAATGACGCCTCCATCGGCTCGCGCAGCGAGTGCCGGACATCGACATCGCGCGCCTCGCTCCTCTTCTTCCCGGTCACATCCTCGGCGGACCTGACACGACGCACTCGGCGACAGTTGCGCCATGCGCCGACTGCATCACTTGTCTCGAACCTGAGGGCATGACGCGCTGTCGTTCATGTAACGGGTAAAGCGTCCGTTCCGCCGCTGCGCGCCTGGCGGGCACTTTCCCCGACACGGTCAGTGAGATCGGCGTAACGGAAGTTCGACGTCGGCAGGCTTGGTACGCCATCAAACGCATTTCCGTGACGATAGAGGCACTGGTTGGCCCCGAACGGCTTGATCAGTTTGACGAAGCGTTTGACGCAAGGCACGGCCGCTTCCTGCAACGACCCGACCGATCCGCAGAACGCGACTGCATGGTGTCCATCATTTTGACGGACACCATGCCGACATTGATCCACACGGATTTGGCGCATCCCGGTGCGGCGGCAACCGAGCGATCGTCGCCGCGCGATTCCGGCGGCCTCGTTCAGTGACCGCCTGCCGCGATCCCGGCGCCCCCGCCCTTGCCCGGCCGGGTGAGCCAGACCAGCGGAATGATGACGATGAAGATGATCGACGACAACCAGAAGATGTCGTTCAGCGCGAGCATCGCGGCCTGTGCATTCAGCGTGCGTTCGAAAAACGCCGCAGCCTGGTCGACACCGCCGCCGAGGGTCGCCTGGAGCTGCGCGACGGCACTCGTGTAAGCGGGGTTGTTCACGCTCGATTGCTCGGCGAGCCGCGCGTGATGCAGGATCGTCCGGTCATTCCATCCCGTCGCGATCAGCGAGGTGCCGACGCCGCCCGCGAACACGCGCACGAAGTTCGACAGCCCGGCGGCCGCCGGAATCCGGTCGGGCGCGAGGCCCGACAGAATGATCGCGGTCAGCGGCGTGAAGAAGAGCGCCATCGGAATGCCTTGTAGCAGGGTCGGCAGCACCAGCGTATACGGGTCGACGCCCGTCGTGTAATGCGAGCGCATGAAGAACACGCCCGCAAAGCCGACGAAGGCCAGCGTCGCGAGCACCCGCGCATCGGACTTCGGCATGATCTTCGCCATCAACGGTGCCATCAGCACGGCGAAGATCCCGAGCGGTGCCGTCACGAGCCCGGCGTCCACCGATCGATAGCCGAGATAACCCTGAATCCATTGCGGCAGGATCACGAGGTTCGAGAAGAACACCGCGTACGCGACCGAGATCGCGATCGTGCCGCCGCGGAAATTGCGCACCGCGAACAGGCGAACGTCGACGATCGGGTTCCGCTCGGTGAGCTCCCAGATCAGGAAGAACACGAAGCTGACGGCGGCGATCACGGCGAGCGAGCAGATCACGGGCGAGCTGAACCAGTCGAGATCCTTGCCTTTGTCGAGCATGATCTGCAGCGTCGCGACCCATACGACCAGCGACATCAGGCCGACCTTGTCGATGGGCAGCTTGCGCACCTGCGTCTCGCGGTCGCGATAGATCATCCACGTCACGCCGGCCGCGAACAGGCCGACCGGAATGTTGATGTAGAAGATCCACGACCAACTGTAGCTGTCGGTGATCCAGCCGCCGAGCGCGGGACCGGCGATCGGGCCGACCGTCGCGGTCATCGACCAGAGCGCGAGCGCGGTCGAGCTTTTCTCCTTCGGATACGAGCCCAGCAGGATCGCCTGCGAAAGCGGAATCAGCGGCCCCGCGACGGCGCCCTGCAACACGCGCGCGGCGAGCAACACGAGCAGGTTCGGCGCGATGCCGCATAGCCACGACGACAGAACGAACAGCACGATCGCCGCCACGAACAACCTGATCTGCCCGACGCGCTGCGTGAGCCATCCGGTCAGCGGAATCGCAACGGCATTGGCCGCCGAGAACAGCGTGATCACCCACGTGCCTTCGTCGACGGACACGCCGAGGTTTCCGGAGATGGTCGGAATCGCCACGTTGGCAATCGACGAATCGAGCACGTTCATGAACGTCGCGAGCGCGACGGCAAGCGTCGCCAGCACCAGCTTTCCACCCGTGAGCGGCGGCGGCGCAGGTTGAGTCGAGGAATTCATTTTGCTCATACTCCGAAGGTCGACCGCGCCGGCGCATCGTTCCGGCCAGTCGGATGATTGAATCGACCGGAACGCGACTGCCATGCGTATCCCGGCCGACGGTTCAACTCGCGCGCCGCGTCGTGTCGCGCGGGTCCTTTGCATCACGCGTGGCGGAAGCCGTCGGCTCGCCGACACGCGCCGTCGCCCCCGCACGTCCGATCACGACGTTGCGCGCGATGATCTTCTCGATCTCGGCATCCGCCTGTGCGCCATATTCGGCAAACACGTCCGTGCGATACGACGTGTTCGTCGCCGCGCCGAGCTGCGGGCCCGTGTCGTCGCGCGTATCCACATCGACGTCCATCGACAGTCCGATACGCAGCGGATGCGCGTCGAGTTCCTTCGGGTCGAGCTGGATGCGCGCGGGCAGGCGCTGAACGATCTTGATCCAGTTGCCCGTCGCGTTCTGCGCGGGCAGGCTCGCGAATGCGCTGCCCGTGCCCGCCGAGAAGCCGACCACGCGGCCGTGATACCTGACCTTTCCGCCGTACACATCGGCCGTCAGCGTGACGGGTTGACCGATGCGCATGTTGCGCAACTGGCTTTCCTTGTAGTTCGCGTCGACCCACACGCCGTCGAGCGGCACGATCGCCATCAACGGCGTGCCGGGCGACACGCGCTGGCCGACCTGAACCGAACGCTTCGCGACGTAACCCGTGACGGGCGCGGGCAGCACGTTGCGCGCGTATGCGAGATAAGCGTCGCGCACCTTCGACGCGGCCGCCTGCACGTTCGGGTGCTGATCGATCGTCGTGCGGTCGGTCAATGCGCGGTTGGCTGCCGCCTGTTGACGGGCAGCGTCGAGCGCGGCACGCGCGGCCGCCACGGTGTCGCGTGCGTGCGCGATGTCCTCGGCCGACACGGCCCCCGTATCGGCGACGGCCGCGCGACGACGCAGGTCGTCCTGGGCACGCACGAGATCGGACTGCTTCTGGGCGATGTTCGCGGCATACAGATCGTCGTTCACGTAGAGACTGCTCACTTGGCGCACGGTCTGGCCCAGCGCCGCCTCGGCGTTGCCGAGCGCGACTTTGGCGTCGGCGGCGTCGAGCGTGACGACAGGATCGCCCGCCTTCACGATCTGCGTATCGTCGGCGTTCACGGCGACGACGGTACCCGCCACCTGCGGCGTCAACTGCACGAGATTGCCGCTGACGTATGCGTCGTCGGTTGATTCGTGGTAACGCGCGAACGTCAGGTAGTACGCGCCATACGCAACCGACGCCGCCACGACCGTCACGCCGAGCAGCGCCAGCAGAAGCCGACGGCGGCGCGTCGCGCCTTCGCTTGCGACATCGTCGCCGCCCGACGGCGACGTATCACGATTCACGCGGGAGGCGTCGGCCGGCTTGCGTACCGGCGGATCGATTTCGCTCATTTCAATTCTCCAGGCAGATTCGATGGATCGCCGCTCAGCGCGCGGCGACAGCAGGCACGGCCGCTACGCGCACATCGGCATGTGCCGATGTGCCTGCGCCCGCGAATGACGTGTCGACGAAGCCGCCGCCCAAAGCGGACGCGAGCGCAATCTGACGATCGCGGCGATCCATGCGCAGATTCGCGACGCTCTGATCGGCGGAAAGTGCGTTGATGTCGGCGTTCAACACCGTCAGTTGATTCGTGAGACCGGCCTTGTACTGCGCGAGCGCCAGCGCGGCCGCCTTCAGCGCGGCCTGCTGCGCCGTCTGCGCATCGATCAGCTCTGCGTCCGTCGAACGCACGTCGGCGACTTGCGTCGCGACTTCGCTCAGCGCGGTGACGAGCGCCTGGTTATAGGTCGCGACGGCGAGATCGAAGTCCGCGTAGCGCCCCTTCAGTTGCGCACGAAGTGCACCGGCGTCGAAGATCGGCAGGTGAATGGCCGGTCCGACCGACGCGGTACGGCTCGCCGCCGTCAGGAAACGGCCGAAGCCGAACGCATCGAGTCCGATCGCGGCGCTCAGGTTGATGTCCGGATAGAACTCGGCCTTCGCTTCCTTCACGCCGTGCACGAGCGCATCGACACGCCACCGGGCAGCCACGATGTCGGGGCGCCGGCTCACGAGATCCGCAGGCAGATTGTCGGGCACGCGTACCTCGTTTCCAGTGCCGAGCGTCGGGCGCCCGATCCCCAGGCCGCGATCGGGACCCGCGCCGAGCAGCGCGGCAATCTGGTAGCGCGCCGCGAGGATCCGGCCGTCGAGCGATTTCAGCAACGCACGGCTCGTCGCGAGATTCGCGCGCGCGGTCTCCCGCTCGACCTGCGTATCGAGCCCGGTCGCGATTCGGCCCGCGGCGATGCGATCGATCTGCTCGCGTTGGGCGATCTCCCGTTGCGCGATGTCATGCAACAGGAACAGGCGTGCAAGTTCGTTATAGGTGCGTGCGATCGCCGTCGTAAGCGTCAACCTGACCGCTTCCGCGTCGGCGCGGCTCGCCTGCAGGCCGGACACCGACGCGCGCAGTGCCTCGCGTTTCTTGCCCCAGAGGTCGAGCTCGTACGAAGCGCCCAGGATGCCGCGGTTCTCCGTCTGCCATGACCCACCATACGGCGGCGGCACGAGCGCTGTTCCAGAAAACTGCTGACGCGTGAGCGCGTAGCTGGCGTCGACGCGCGGCATCGTCCCCGCCCGCGCGGATTCGCTGTAAGCCTGCGCGGCTGCCACGCGTGCACGCGCCTGATCGAGTGTCGGGCTGCTCTCGAGCGCCTCGTCGATCAGAGACTTCAGTTGCCCGTCACCGAACTGATCGGCCCAGTCGGCGGTCGGCCAATGTCCTTGCTCGGACGGCAGGCTCTGTTGCGTCGCGTAATGCTGCGGATCGGTGATCGCCGCATCGCCGTGAATGCCGGCGTAGTTCGCGCACGCCGACAACGCCGATGCGACGATCACCGGCACGCCGGCCCTGAACGCGCGCGATGCATTCCGCCACGCGATCGAAAGCATGGTCGTCGCGCGTGCCTTCACGAGCGCGATCAATGTCCGGATGCCGATCCATGGATTCAGCAAACCGCGGCGCACCTGCTCGCTGTGACCGACACCGCACACGCACCAGCTGCAGAAGTGCTCGCAGTTGTTCGTCAGAAGCCGATAGCGGTCCTCGCCGACGCGCGACCAGGCCCGCTCGACGACAGCGACTCCGGTATAGACGGCGTCCGGTTCCGCCTGAACATGGATGCCGTGGTTCGCCGCGAAGCGACGCAACGGGATGCATTCCACCGGACACCGCCTCGCGGAACGATCGAAGCCGCCATAGTGAACAACCAGTCCGTCTCCGACGTAGATGCCGTGATGCACGTAGCCATCGCGCTCGCTGACGAGATGCGCGCCTGCGTCGATGCCGGGTTCCGTACGAATCGGTCCGTGCGAAAGCGTCGGCCAATCGATATCCAAAGTGTCCATCGCAAGCCTCCGATTGCGTAGGTGTGCCGCATGTCGCGTCACCGATGGGTTGCCTGCATGCGCAAGCCGAACATCGGCCCGCATTGCCGTGCCGTCATACTAGGATCCGCACTCATGCGCAGGTAGACCCGCATCGGAACACTGACCCGTTCCTCATCGGCACCAATCGGCTGCACCCGCGGTCGTGCAACGCTCGACGCGAGCGACACCCGCCGCTCTCGCCGCATTGGTGCGAAGCGGGCAACACCATGCATCCCTGACCGATCTGGTCCAACGACCCGTCTTTGCCTAGCATGCAAGAGCGCTGGGGCCATCGTTCGGATGGCGGTCGTGGGGAACGGCCTGCAGGCAAGCGCTGCACCATTGCGCCGATTCGCTTCGGGAAACGACGCGCCGCCCCGATACGCAGGGCTCGAAACACTCGCGTCGATCAATACAAGCAACCGGGAGGCATATGGAGAACGAGAGGTTGCAACCTCCGCCGTTGACACTGCTCGACAAATACCGCGGACAAGAATTCGCCGCGCTCTACACGACCACGGTCACCGTTTCCGGGGGCCAGTCCGGTCATGGCCGCGCATCGGGCGTCGCACGATCCGATGACGGCTGTCTCGCCCTCGATCTGCGATTGCCGACCGAACTCGGCGGGCCGGGCGGCGGAACCAACCCCGAACAGCTTCTCGCCGCCGGCTACGCCGCGTGCTTTCACGGCGCGTTGAGCCTGATCGCTCAACGCGATCGGATCGACATCCGGGAAGCGACCGTCGCCGTCGAAGTGGCGTTCGGTCGCGATCCGGTCGATGGCGGCTATGCGCTGACCGCCACCGTCACCATCCGCATGCCGGGCGTGGACCGGCAGGTCGCGGAGCGACTCGTCCGCGACACGGAGCGCCTGTGTCCTTATTCGAAGATGGCACGGCAGGGAATGTGCAGTGTCGTCGCCGTGTCGGCGTGATTGGTGCCGAAGCGGCAACAGAGTGCGCACGTTCCTGGTTCTACCGGCCCGCGGGACCCGCGATTACGATGGTTGCCAGGCAGGTCGTGCGATGCATCGCCATGCTCACGACCACTCGTGCAGCTTCCACCAATCAGGAGAACGGATCATGACGCAACGTATCAATTATTTTCAGCAATCGCCGGAACTGACCAGGAAACTCGTCGAACTCGACGGGCTGCTTCAGAAGACGGCGATCGAGGTTCCGGTCCGCGAGCTCGTCGAGATTCGCGCGTCGCAGCTCAACGGCTGCGCGTTTTGCGTCGACATGCACATCAAGATGGCGAAGATCCACGGCGAGCGCGAACTGCGCGTGCATCACGTCGCGATCTGGCGCGAGTCGCCGCTGTTTTCGCCGCGCGAGCGCGCCGCGCTCGAATGGACCGAGGCGCTGACGCATCTCTCGTCGCATGGCGTGCCGGACGATCTCTACGAGCGCGTGCGGGCCCATTATTCCGAGCAGGAACTGTCGGATCTCACCGTCCTCGTGGGCGCGATCAACTGCTGGAACCGGCTGAACGTCGCGTTCCACATCGTGCCCGGTTCGTTCGACAAGATGTTCGGGCTCGACAAGGCCAACCTGGAGTAACGCCATGAAACGCATCGTGCTTGCACTTGCACCGCTTGCGCTGTCGCTACTGACGCCCGTTCAGCCGGTCGTCGCGGCACCGCAAGCCAAGGTCACGCAACTGACGACGGAATCGTTGCCCGAGTATCCGGGCAAGGAAGTCGAGATGATCGTCGTGGATTATCCACCCGGCAGCGTCGACCCCATCCATCGCCACGACGCACACGCATTCGTCTATGTGCTCGACGGCAGCATCGTGATGGGCCTGAACGGCGGCAAGACGGTCACGCTTCATGCCGGCGACACGTTCCACGAAGGCCCGGAAGACGTGCATACGGTCGGACGAAACGCCAGCAACACGAAGCCGGCAAAATTCGTCGTGTTCCTGATCAAGAACAAGGGCGCCCCCGTCCTCACGCCGGTGAAATAGCAGGACCGTCGTCGCGCCGGTCACCGGGTCGGGCGACGACGAAACCGAGCGCGATCTTCAGTGAAAGTCATGGCGCCGCGAACGGGCGCCATGATCGAACGACCTTCCTGATGCGTCATGCCGCGCTGGCGTTCAGGCGCGACCGTCTCCTTCCGCACGTCGGGCGTCGCCGAGCATCGTGACGAGAACCAGCGCGGCAATCAGCCCAAGGTGCTCGAAGAAGCTGTTGAGCGCCATGAAATGCGCCGCGCCCGTGTGGTTCCAGAAATCGTTCGCCACGACCATCGCGACGAGCGTCAGCATGCCGAGGCTGCCGGCGCCGAGCCACGTGAAGCGGCGAAACACCACGCAGAGCGAACCGCCGATCTCGACCACAACCGCCAGCGCAGCCCACAGCGCGGCCGGCTGCAGGCCGAAATGCGCCTGCTCGGCCACCGCTTCGTCGAAATGCATCGCCTTGTTGATCCCGCCGATCAGAAACGCGGAGACGAGTGCAAGTCGTACCAATGGACCGACCCACGGCTGCGCAAGCAGAACCCGGATCCACCCGGGGCTGTACCGACCGGTTGTCGTCGACATGTCAGACCGCCCAGCACGAACAGCCGAACGCGCCCCAGAAGCCCTTCGCGTCCGACGTCGGCAATGCGCTGCCCCACGCGCTCGCATGCGCATGCTGGTGCACG
>NZ_CADFEF010000020.1:0-145317 GCF_902833125.1 Burkholderia sp. BCC1640
GAAATAAGGTGCATCCTCGGGGCAAACTTCTCCGAATGGGCGGCGCTTCGCTTCGGTATCCGGCCATTCCCCGCCCACATCGCCGACCACCTCGCGCGATCGCCTATTAATCAGTGTTTCCCTAGGGGCGTACGCCGGCACCGCGAACCGCTTGGCCCGTTTCCCGTGCCGCGCGTTGACGTCCAATTTGCAAGAGCGCGATGCTCGCCAGAATCAGGACGATGGCCGCCGCTTTCTGCATTGGGCTGATCAACGCCGCGGCCCACTCCAGATGAAGCCAAGAAAGACGAAAGAAACCTTGGTCAGTCTCATGGCGCGCCCCTGCCGGTCGACGATGAACACGGTTGTCAGTAAATCAAGGCACAAAATCCGCTGATAGAACAAGAGCGGCATCGCCGTAGGACATATTGGTCGTGACGGGTGGGCGCATTCATCTACATACCGCCCTCAATCGAAATAAGGCTGCAACACCCCCTCGATCCAGTCCATGAACGCCCGAACGCGCGGCGACAGATTGCGCCGATGCGCGACGACGAGCGACGCCGCGAGAGGCTCAGGACGCAGATCGGGCAGCACCTCGACCAGCGCGCCGCTTTCGATGTGATTCGCGAGCGCCGAATACCCGGCCTGGATCAACCCGATGCCCGCAAGCCCGGCTGCGTGATAGGTCTGCACGTTGTTGACCTGCATCGCGCTCGGCAATGCGAGCGTTGCATAGCCGTCGCCGCTCGGATATTCCCACCCGGGGTGCCGCGCGCCGAGTGTCAGCGCGTAGTGGACCATCCGGTGTCCCTGACCGACGAGATCGTCGAGCGTTTGCGGCACGCCATACCGCGCCAGATAGCCGGGACTCGCCGCATTGATCATGCGCAGGCGGCCCAACGGCCGGGCAATCAGCGTCTCGTCCACGATCGGCCCCAGACGGATCACGCAATCGAATCCTTCCTGGACGAGATCGACGCGCCGATCGGTGCTCGAAAGTTCCAGTTCCAGCTCCGGATGCATCGCCATCAGTTGCGGCAGCGCGGGAACCACGACGCTGCGCGCGAGCTCGGTGGGCATGTCGACGCGCAATCGTCCGCGCAGCCGCGTGCCATTGCCGGAAAACATCGACTGCAGCTCCTGTACGTCGGCCAGCAGGTCCCGTGCGCGCGCGTAAAAGGCGCGTCCGTCCTCGGTCAGCTGCACGCTGCGCGTCGTCCGATGCAGGAGCGCGACGCCCACGTCGCGCTCGAGCGCGCGAATCACCATCGACACCCGTCCTTTCTGGATGCCCAGGCTTTCGGCCGCGCGCGTGAAGCTCGTCATTTCGGCGACACGGGCGAAGATCAACAGCGCGTCGAGGTTTTGCATTGTTCTCCCTGGGAGTAACAGAACGTTCAGTCGGCCGTCATTTATAACTCAATTTCAACTCAGTAAAGTGCTTTCCGATGTCGTCCCCCGACGACCACCTGAACGAAAGGGCACAACCATGACACAGCACATCTCTCCGGTTAAAACGATCGTCGTCTATCACTCCGGCTACGGGCATACCGAACGCATGGCGACGGCTGTCGCGGAGGGGGCCGGCGGCGTTCTCGTCGCAATCGACGCCGATGGCAACATCGCACCGGACGCGTGGGACGCGCTTGCCGGCGCGGATGTCATCCTGTTTGGCTCGCCGACCTACATGGGCGGTCCCAGCTGGCAGTTCAAGAAGTTCGCCGATACATCGTCGAAGGCATGGTTCGAAGGCGCATGGCGCAACAAGATCTTCGGCGGCTTCACCAACAGCGCAAGCATCAACGGCGACAAGCTCAATACGCTCGAATACTTCGTTCTGCTTGCGGGGCAGCACGGCGGCATCTGGGTGAGCATGGACATCAAGCCGGCGAACCTGAAGGCGTCGATGCGTGACGACCTGAATCGCATGGGCTCCTATATCGCACCGATGGCGCAGACGCCGGCCGATGCGTCGCCCGATGAAATGTCGCCGGGGGACCTCGAGACGGCACGCCGCTATGGCGCACGGGTCGCAACGATCGCCGGACAATTCCGGGCAGGACACGCTCGCATCAGCTGAAACCTGGCGTGCGGGGCGCCCCGGAACGGACGCCGCCGCAGTTTTTCCCGCCGACCTCGAAGGAAACGGCCATGAAATACAAGCAACTGGGCCGCACCGGCCTGTACGTCTCCGAGCTGTGTCTCGGCACGATGACGCTGGGCGGCAATGCCGATGCCGGCATGTGGGCCGCGATCGGCGCGGTCGGCCAGGACGACGCGACCCGACTGATTTCCCGCGCACTGGACGAGGGAATCAACTTCATCGATACCGCCGACATCTACTCCTTCGGTCAGTCCGAACGTCTCGTCGGACAGGCACTTCGGGACCTCGGCGTCGCACGCAGCGAGATCGTGCTGGCGACGAAGACAGCGGGCGTGATGGGCACGAAACCCAACGATCAGGGCGCGTCGCGCGGCCACATCATGGATTCCGTGCAGCGAAGCCTGGAACGGCTGCAGGTCGACCATATCGACCTTTACCAGATCCACGCGAACGATCCCGTGACACCGATTGAAGAGACGCTGCGGGCGCTCGACGATCTGACGCGTCAGGGGCTGGTTCGCCATGTCGGTGTCTCGAACTGGCGCGCCGGAAAGATCGGCAAGGCGCTCGGGCTCAGCGAAGCGCTCCATGCGACGCGCTTCGAGACCATTCAGGCCTACTATTCGATCGCCGGACGCGACGTGGAGCGCGAACTGGTGCCGCTCGCGATCGACGAGCAGATGGCGCTCCTCGTCTGGTCGCCGCTCGCCGGCGGGCTGCTGTCGGGAAAGTTCGGCCCTGGCGCGCCGACCGAAGCGGGTTCGCGGCGCAGCCATTTCGATTTTCCGCCGGTCGATCTCGAGCGCGCCTGGCCATGCGTTGCAGCGATGCGCGCGATCGCGGACGCGCGACGCGTGTCGGTCGCCCGGATCGCGCTCGCGTGGCTGCTCGCCAAGCCGCATGTCACGAGCGTCATCGTCGGCGCCAAACGCGTCGAACAGCTCGAAGACAATCTCGGTGCTGCCGATATCGTGCTGACCGGGGACGAGCTTGCGCAGCTCGATGCCGTGAGCGCGTTGCCGCCCGACTATCCCGGCTGGATGATCGATCGTCAGGCGGCGGGCAGGGTGCCGCCGCCTTTCACGCGTGCGGTGTCGAAATAGGTCGGCCGACGGCGATCCTTGTCGTGCTCGACGGGATCGCCCGACGCCGGACGCCGCCCCGCACCGGGTATCCGCACGGCGATCATCGCCGCAACCGCTAGAATTGCGGTTTTAGCCCGGAACACGTCCATGTCTTTTGCTTCGCTAGGCCTGATCGATCCCTTGCTGCGTAATCTGCAGGACCTTAATTACCAGACACCCACGCCGGTGCAGGCCAAGGCGATTCCCGCGGTGCTCGGTGGCAAGGACGTCATGGCCGCGGCGCAGACCGGCACCGGCAAGACGGCGGGTTTCGCGCTGCCGCTGCTGCAGCGGCTGGTGCAGCATGGGCCGGCGGTGTCGAGCAACCGCGCGCGCGTTCTGGTGCTGGTGCCCACGCGCGAACTGGCCGAACAGGTGCTGCAGAGTTTCGTCGAGTACGGCAAGGGCCTCGACTTGCGGTTTCTGGCCGCCTATGGTGGCGTGAGCATCAACCCGCAGATGATGAAGTTGCGCAAGGGCGTGGATGTGCTCGTCGCCACGCCGGGCCGTCTGCTGGACCTCAATCGCCAGAACGCCGTGCAGTTCGATCAAGTCCAGACGCTGGTGCTGGATGAAGCCGACCGCATGCTGGATCTGGGCTTCGCGCGCGAACTCAACGCCGTCTTTGCCGCATTGCCGGTGCAGCGTCAGACGCTGCTGTTTTCCGCGACGTTTACTGACGACATCCGTGCGATGGCGGCGAGCATTCTGCGCAGTCCGGTCAATATCAGCGTCAGCCCGCCCAACATCACCGCCAGCAAGATCAAGCAGTGGGTGGTGCCGGTGGACAAGCGGAACAAGCCTGACCTCTTCATGCACCTGGTGGCCGAGAACAACTGGGACCACGCGCTGGTGTTCGTCAAGACCCGCAATGGCGTGGATTACCTGGCGGCCATGATGAACGATGCGGGTTATGCGGTCGACACGATCCACGGTGACAAGCCGCAACCCGCGCGCCTGCGTGCGCTCGAGCGCTTCAAGACGGGCGAAGTGCAGATGCTGGTCGCAACCGACGTGGCCGCGCGCGGGCTGGATATCGACGACCTGCCGCTGGTCATCAACGTCGATCTGCCCATCGTCGCGCAAGACTACGTGCACCGTATCGGCCGAACCGGCCGCGCGGGCGCCAGTGGTGTGGCGGTGTCGCTCGTGTGTGCCGACGAAGCACCGCAACTGGCCGCGATCGAGGCGCTGATCCGGCAAACGCTGCGCCGTGAGGAAGAGCCGGGTTTCGAAGCCGAACACCGCGTGCCGGAAACCAGCGCGACCGGGCAGATCATCAAGAAACCAAAAAAGCCGAAGAAGCCCAAGGTGCCGCAAGCGGGGGCGGGCGCCATGCCGGCGGCCGGCAAAAAGCCGCGACCGCAAGGCGGGGAAGGCAAGCGCAAGCCCACTGGGCAGCGCGCCGCGCCCGCGGGCAAGGGGGCAAGCCTGTCGAGCGGTAGCCCGTTCAGCGTGCAAAAGCCGCGCGGCAAACCGGCCGGCAAGACGTCGGCGGGTTCGCGCAAGCCGGCTGGCAAGCCCGCGGGCGGGCGCGGGACGCGCTGATGCCGATCGGTGCGGCGCGGACTGTCGCCGTGTAGTCGAACATCGGTCGATCGCGTGCGCCCGAACCTGAATATCGGAACATGGCGGGCTTGCGTCCGGGATGCGCCTTCAGCCCGCCGCCGGCGTGGTGCCGGCCTAACTTCCGTCCTCGCGATCCCACGGCGGCACCCCGCCGAACGCATCGGCCAGGAAATCGATCATGACGCGCACCCGGGCGCTCAAATGTCGGCGGCTCGGGTAGACGGCGAGAACGTCGATGTCGGGCAGACGATACCCAGGCAACACCTGAACGAGTTTGCCGGCGCGGAGATCGTTGCCGATCAGGAACGTGGGTTGCCAAATCACCCCTTGCCCGGCGAGGGCGGCGGCGCGCGCCGTGTCGCCGTTATTGGTATGCATGTGAAAGTTGGACCTCACGCCATGGGTCCTGCCGCCACCGTCGATCAGTTCCCACTCATCGCCGGTGGCCGCATAGGTATACCCGATGCAGCGATGACGGATCAGGTCCTCCGGCACGGTCGGATGTCCGAAGCGCGCCAGATAGTCCGGCGACGCACACAGGATGTTTTGCGATGTCGCGAGTTTTCGGGCCGCATGGCTGATCGAGCCCGCGCGTGAAATGCGAATGGCGAGATCGTAGCCTTCGTCGACGATATCCACGACGCGGTCAATGAGCCCGATATCGAGTTCGATTTGCGGATATTTCTGCATGAAACCGGGCCACAGCGGCGCCAGATACAGAATGCCAAAGCTCACGGGTGCATTGATGCGCAATCGCCCACGGGGTTCCACCGACGCGGATGACACGAGCCCTTCCGTCTCCGCGACATCGTCGAGGATGGTCTTGCAGCGCGCATAAAGGGTCTCGCCACCCTCGGTGAGAGACAGTGTGCGTGACGTGCGATTCATCAGGCGCGTGCCGAGGTGCGCCTCCAGCTCGTGCACATAGCGGGTGACGTTGGCAGGCGAGGTGCCGAGCGCATCCGCCGCGCGCGCAAAACCACCCCGGCTCACCACCGTCACGAAGACCTCAAACGCGCGCAGGCGGTCCATGCCCCCTCCGATCATTCATAAAAACTTAATGATACAACCACGTTTTATGCCTTTCTTCAATCAAAGTTGAATCCTATAGTGCTCTCACGGCCGAGGCATGGGGCACTGGCCAACGCAGTACATCAGGAGATGGAAAATGCAACGTTTGACAGGAAAGGTTGCCATCGTGACGGGTGCCAGCGCGGGAATTGGCCGGGCAACGGCGAAGCTGTTCGCGAAGGAAGGCGCCAAGGTCGTGATCGCGGCGCGCCGCGCGGGAGAACTTGAAACACTCGCGGCAGAGATCGCGAGCGAAGGTGGCGAAGCCGCGTATCTGGCGGGCGACGTGCAATCGGAGGACTTCGCGAAGGCGCTGGTCGCGCTCGCCGTGAGCCGCTTCGGTCGCCTGGACATCGCCTACAACAATGCCGGTACGCTGGGCGAGATGGGGCCGAGCACTGGTATTTCCGAAACAGGCTGGAACGCCGCGCTGGCGACCAATCTGACCAGTGCCTTCCTGGGCGCGAAGCATCAGATTCCCGAAATCGTGAAGCAAGGCGGTGGCTCGATCATCTTCACGTCGACGTTCGTCGGTTACTCGTTCGCGTTTCCCGGCACCGCAGCCTATGCGGCGAGCAAGGCTGGCCTGATCGGCTTGACGCAGGCACTGGCCGCCGAGTATGGCGCGCAGGGTGTGCGCGTCAACGCGGTACTGCCGGGCGCGGTGGACACGGAGATGTATCGCGGCATGAACGACACCGACGAGTCGCAGCAGTTCGTGACCGGGCTGCATGCGCTCAAGCGCGTCGCGAAGCCAGAAGAGCTCGCGCGCTCGGTGCTCTATCTTGCGTCGGACGATTCGTCTTTCGTGACCGGCACCGCATCGCTGGTCGATGGCGGCGCGTCGATCACCCGTACCTGAGCACGCTTGCAATATCCGATCGATCAAGACTCGATATCGTCATTTCCACTTCGTTCAAGGAAAAGGAAAAGGAAATCACTCATGGACCTCAATCTGAAAGGCAAACTCGCGCTCGTCAGCGGCAGCACCGCCGGCATCGGTCTGGCCATCGCCCGCACACTGGCACAGGAAGGCGCTCGCGTAATAGTCAATGGCCGCGCCTAATCATCGGTGGATGAAGTGGTCGAGCAACTGAAGGCGGACACCGGCGGCGATGTGGTTGGATTTGCGGGCGACCTGAGTACGGCCCAAGCAGCCGACGAACTGGCGCAACGCTATCCGGGCGTGGAAATTCTGATCAATAACCTCGGCATCTTCGAGCCCAAGCCGTTTGAAGAAATCCCCGACGCGGACTGGACGCGTTTCTTCGACGTCAACGTCCTGAGCGGCGTACGCCTTGCCCGCCTGTTCCTGCCGGCGATGAAGCAGGCCGACTGGGGGCGCATCATTTTCATTTCGAGCGAAAGCGGCGTGCAGATTCCGGCCGAGATGATCCACTACGGGGTGACGAAAACCGCGCAGATCGCGGTCGCGCGCGGGTTGGCCGAGGCCGTGGCCGGCACGGGCATTACGGTCAACAGCATCCTGCCGGGGCCGACGAAATCGCGCGGCGTGGGCGAATTCGTCGAGACGCTCGCGAAGGCCGACGGCAAATCGTTCGAGGCGTTCGAGAAGGAGTTCTTCGAGAAGGTCCGGCCGACTTCGCTCATCAAGCGATTCGGCTCGCCGCAGGAAATTGCGTCCCTCGTGGCCTATATCGCCAGCCCGCTTGCGTCGGCCACGACCGGCGCCGCATTGCGAGCCGACGGGGGCGTGATAAAGAGCGCCTTCTAGCTCCCGGGCCGGACTGGCTTCGGCCAGTCCGGATTGTGCTCGTTCAGTGTTCCGATGCGATCGGTCGATTGCCGGGCAAAGCCAGCCGTTCGCACGCCGGCGCGCCGGATCGTACGTGATCCGAATCATCCTTCATCCGACGAACGAACGCGAAAAGCGATCAGCGAAAGAAGAGTTCCCGCATCCCGAAGGTGTGATGCGCTTCGGCGGCCATCAGCACCATGAGCACCAGCAGGCACAGCGGCGGTATCAGGATCGCGTACACCAGCGCCAGCCGCTCCCACATCATGTGCATGAAGATCGATACGATCAGCCCGGCCTTGGCGATCATCAGCACGACGATCAGCACCCAGCGCATCAGGCCCTGCACATGGAAATAATCCACCAGATACGACAACGTGCTCAGGACGAACAGCAGGCCCCAGATCTTCAGGTAGATGCCGATCGGATGCTGCTGGCCGTGCGCGGCGTCGGGGCGATCGGCGGGATCGGAGTGGTCCATGGACGGCCTCACCACAAATAGAACAGCGCGAAGATGAACACCCACACCAGGTCGACGAAGTGCCAGTACAGGCCGGCGATCTCGACGATCTGGAAGTTGCCGTGCTCGGTGAATCCCGGCTGCAGGATCTTGCGCGCGATCAGCAGCAGGTAGATCACGCCGCAGGTCACGTGAAAGCCGTGGAACCCGGTGATCATGAAGAAACACGCGCCGAACTGCGTGGCGCCCAGCGGGTTGCCCCACGGGCGAATGCCTTCGTGGACGATCAGCTTGGTCCATTCGAAGGCCTGCATCGACACGAAGGTCACGCCGAGCAGCGCGGTCGCCAGCAGCAATGCGGCAGCGCGCCGTGCATTGCGCCGGTAACCGAAATTGACGGCCATCGCCATGGTGCCGCTGCTGGTGATCAGCGTGAACGTCATGATGGCGATCAGCAGCAGCGGCACGTCGACGCCCGCTACGGTGAGGCCGAACACCTTGGACGTGTCGGGCCACGGCGCCGTGGTCGACATGCGCACCGTCATGTAGCCGATCAGGAAGCTGCTGAAGACGAAGGTGTCCGACAGCAGGAAGATCCACATCATCGCCTTGCCCCACGGCACCTTGAAGGCTTCGCGGTCGGCCGACCAGTCCGTGACGATGCCGCGCCAGCCGTCAGGCCCGGCGTCGGCGGGCGGGGTGGCAGCGGATTCTGGCGGGAGCGTGGGCGAGGTCATGGCGCGGCTCCATACAGCGGCCCGCAGATGGCGGCGACAACCGCGGGGGTGAGCCACCACATCGCCGCCAGCAGCACGAGCCAGACCGCCAGCAGGAAATGCCAATAGAGGGCGCACAGCGAAATGGCGCGTTGAGCCCGGAACGGGTCCACATGCCGGCGTTGCGCGATCGTCACGGCCCAGGCCGCCAGCCCGCCGAGCACGTGCAATCCGTGCAGGCCGGTGAGCAGGTAGAGGAAGCTATTGGAAGGATTCGCGATGACGGTCTGCCCGGCTGCCGACAACATGCGCCACGCGATCAGTTGCCCGATCACGAACACGGCGGCCAGCACGCCGCCGCACACCAGCCACGCCACGCGGTGCACGGTCAGCTGCCGGGCCCGCTGCATGGCGACGCTGGCCAGCGCGAGCACGCCGGTGTTCCACCACAGCAGCGCGGGATGCGGGATCGGCTGCCAGTCGGGTTCGCGCATGCGCATGCCGTACGCGAGCAGAAGCAGTGAAAACAACGCCGTTGCCACGGCCATGAACACGATCAGGCCGACGCGGCTCGCATTCGGCAAGACGGGCGGCGGCGTGTCGGGAACGAAGGTGCGCGGCAGCGTGGTCATTTGCGTGCCTCGCCGGGTTGAAGCGTCGAGCGGGCCGGTTCCGGTTCCGGTGCCGTCGCGGGCGGCTGGTTTTGCGGGACGAAGTCTTCCGCTTGTCCCGGCGGGCTGTATTCGTACGCCCAACGGTAGACGACGGGCAGTGCGGCCCCCCAGTTGCCGTGCGCCGGCGGCGTTTGCGGCGTCTGCCATTCCAGCGTGGTGGCCCGCCACGGATTGCCGTCGGCACGCTTGCCGCGCACGAGGCTCCACGCCAGGTTGTACAGGAACAGCAACTGCGCCACCGCCACGATCAGCGCGACGACGGTGATGAACGTGTTGAGCGTCTGCGCCGAATGCGGAATGAAGCTGTAGCCCTCGTACGCGTAATACCGCCGCGGCATGCCGAGGATGCCGAGATAGTGCATCGGGAAGTAGATCGCGTAGGTGCCGACGAAGGTGGCCCAGAAGTGCGCGCGCCCGAGCGTGTCGTCGAGCATGCGGCCCGTCACCTTCGGATACCAGTGGTAGATGCCGCCGAACACCACCAGGATCGGCGACACGGCCATCACCATATGGAAGTGTGCCACCACGAAGTACGTGTTCGACAGCGGAATGTCCACGCTCACGTTGCCGAGATAGAGCCCGGTCAGCCCGCCCAGCACGAAGGTGCTGATGAAGCCGATGGCGAACAGCATTGGCACGGTCAGGTGGATATCGCCACGCCACAGCGTCAGCACCCAGTTGTAGACCTTGAGGGCGGTCGGGATGGCGATGATGAGCGTGGTGGTCGCGAAGAAGAAGCCGAAGTACGGATCCATGCCGGCGATGAACATGTGGTGCGCCCAGACCACGAAGCTCAGTGCGCCGATGATGACGATCGCCCACACCATCATCCGGTAGCCGAAGATGCTCTTGCGCGCGTGCGTGCTGATGAGGTCCGACGCGATGCCGAAGGCCGGCAGCGCGACGATGTAGACCTCCGGATGCCCGAAGAACCAGAACAGGTGCTGGAACAGCAGCGGGCTGCCGCCGGCATGCTTGAGCGATTGCCCCATCGACACCACGGCCGGTATGAAGAAACTGGTGCCGAGTGTCCGGTCGAGCAGCATCATCACCGCCGACACGAACAGCGCCGGAAACGCGAGCAGCGCCATGATCGTCGCGGTGAAGATACCCCACACCGTGAGCGGCATGCGCATGAGCGTCATGCCGCGGGTGCGCGCCTGCAGCGTGGTGGTCACGTAATTGAGACCGCCCATGGTTGCCGCGACGATGAAGATCGCGAGCGACACGAGCATCAGCACGATGCCCCATTCGACGCCCGGCGTGCCGGGCAGGATGGCCTGAGGCGGATACAGCGTCCAGCCCGCGCCGGTCGGCCCGCCCGGCACGAAGAAGCTCGTCACCAGCACCAGCACGGCCAGCAGGTAGACCCAGTAGCTCAGCATGTTGAGAAACGGGAACACCATGTCGCGCGCGCCCAGCATCAGCGGGATCAGATAGTTGCCGAAGCCGCCCAGGAACAGCGCGGTCAGCAGGTAGATCACCATGATCATCCCGTGCATGGTGACGAACTGGTAATAGTGGTTGGCGTCGATGAAGCTGAACTTGCCGGGAAAGCCGAGTTGCAATCGCATCAAGTCCGACAGGACGAGGCCGACCAGGCCGATGGCGATGGCCGTCAGCGAATACTGCACGGCGATGACCTTGTGGTCCTGGCTCCAGACATAGCGAGTCCAGAAGCTTTTCGGGACGTGATCGGTGTGCGCGTAGGGCATTGCGTCTGCTCCGCTAGGGCTGGCGGTTGGCCGCGGTGCTGGCAGCCGGGCCGCTTTGCGATTCGATGTAGGTCACGAGCGCGGTCAGCTCCTGCTCGCTCAGGTCGAAATGCGGCATGATCGGTGCGTACCCCTTCACGACGCGGGCCGTCGGGTTGCGGATGAACGCGCGCAGATAGGCTTCGTCCACCTTCGCGGTGCTGCCGTCGGCCATCGTTTCGGTCTTGCCGTACAGGCCCTTCCAGGTCGGGCCCACGCGCGGACTGCCGTCCACGGTATGGCACGCGAAACAGCCCTTGGCTGCCGCGAGCGCCTTGCCCTGGTCGGCAAGCGCCTGGGCGCTGCCGCCTGCCGTGGCGGCAGCGGCCTGCACGCCGGCCTGTTGCCGCTGCGCGAAGGTGGTCTGCTGCGCCAGCCAGCGCGAGAACGATGCTTCGTCTTCCACCACCACCACGCCGCGCATGCTGGCGTGTCCGAGACCGCAAAGCTGCGCGCACAGGATGTCGTAACGTCCCGCCTTGGTCGGCGTGAACCAGAAGGTCGTCACCATGCCGGGCACCATGTTCATGCGCGCACGGAACGGCGGCACGTAAAAGTCGTGCAGCACGTCGAGCGACCGTGTCAGGACCTGGACCGGCCGGTTCAGCGGCAGATGGACCTCGGGCGTCTCGATCAGGTAGTTGTCGCGGCCGTTGGGGTCGCCGGGATTCAGGCCGAACGGGTTGTCGTTGCTGACGTAGCGCACGTCCGTCGTGCCCAGCTTGCCGCCGGGGCCGGCGAAGCGGAAGCGCCATTGCCATTGACGGCCGAGCACCTCCATCTGCAGCACGTTGCTCGGCGGCCGAATGTAGTCCGCGTAGACGAACAGACCGGGTGCCAGCAACGCCGCGACGCCGACGGCGGTCAAGCCGATCAGCCACCATTCCAGCCGCCGGTTGTGCGGCTCGTAGGCTGCGCGATGCCCGCCGCGGTGGCGGTAGCGCATCAGTGCGATCGCGATGAACAGGTTGATCGCGATGAAGAATGCGCCGGTGATGACGAGCGTGATCGTCAGCATGTCGTCCATGCGCACCCAGTTCGACGCGATCGGCGTGATCCACCAGGGACTGGCAAAGTGAAACCCCACCGCCAATGCGATGATCACGATCAGGGCAATCGCAAGCGCCATGGGCCGCCTCGCCGCGCGTCACACGCCGGAGCCGCCAACCCGCGCTCCTGGCATCGTCGTGCCGCCTTGCCGGATTTCGTATTACATGTTGCCGGCAGTCCACCAAGACCGATTCGCCAAGCGTCGTCGGCGGCTCTAAAGAAAAGGTAGTCTGCTCCTTTGCATCGTGCAAGGCAGCGCAAGGAAGGAAGCACGCTCCCATACCCGCATGCATCGCACAACTGATGGTTCAATCTCCCTGCGACGACCAGCAAAACGGCCGCCGCCGGCGTGGATCGTCGAGGCAGCCGTCCTGCGCGGCGCGAAGCAACGGCGTGTCAGGGCGTCGCGTTCTGCTTGCGCCGTTCGAGCATGCCGTAGACGACGGCGGTGACCACCCCGAACAGCAGGTTGGCCAACAACGGTCCGGAGCCGCGCTCCGAGATGAACCAGGGGAATACGGCGGTCATCACGTAGAAGTTCCAGACATACGCGACGATCCCGAACGCCAGGCCGATGACGGCTTCCATGCCGACGCTCGAATCGAAGCGGAACGGGGCCATGATCGCGGCGAGGATCATCCCCATGATGGCACCGAGCACGTAGTGCAACAGCAGCGCCACTCCCACGATGCTGAAGCTGAACACCGACATCTGTTCAAGCGCGCCACGGCCCATCACCATCGCCGCGATCTTGTGGGTCGGTTGCCACGGGCTTTCATCGAGCACCATGGTTGACCAGAAGAATTCGAGCACGATCACCAGGGCGCCACCCGCGAGACCGGCCACGGCAGCGGCGAGCCAGTCCGGCATGCGCCGTTGCCAATGGTGTGACTGAATGTGCAGTTCCATAGGACCTCCTTGCTGAAGGATCGACCTCAGCACTCAGGCAGGCCGGTTTCCGCGTGTCAGGGGAAAACCGGTGACGTAGGCTCGCCGCCTTCCAGATCCGCTTGCGGAAAATGTCGGGCGATCATCTGCTCGATTTCCTGCTCTCGCAATGCCGGCACGTCGGCCATGATCAGAATCTGGCCTTCCTTGATCGCGTCACGAAATCGCTCGAGTCGCGCATTCGGCTCGGCGATGCCGATCATCCCGGCCGTCCACGCGCCGAAGCCCGCGCCCACCACCGTCAATGCAACGACGGCGCCGCCCGCGATCACGAGCTCGGCAGGGGGAAACACGAGCGCGACGAGACCGATGAGCGCCCCCGTCGCGCCGCCGAGTGCGACACCACGCTCGAGCGCGTGAACGACATCGCTGCTTTGCAGCAAAGATGCTTCGGGCAATTCTTCAAGGGTGACGCTGTGATCGGCGAGGACGTGGATATGGCGCCAGATGATGCGCGCGCGGAGCAGGTCATCCACGATCGCCTTGGCCATCTGCGTGTCGGGTACGAGGAAATAGAGGCGCCTCATGTCGGCCCCCTTTTTCAGTCTGGAGTACGTTCTATTTTATGTCACCATCGGCAGCGTGGTGCCTGCTCGCGCGTACGGGGTTACACGCGATCACGCTTCAGTGCGCGGCGGAAATTCGCACGGAACCCTTTTTATCGAACCCTTCGCGCGCTTCGCTCAACGCGGAAAGGCCCGGTCAGACCGCGCCGGATGCGTGCAACGTATGAATCTGTTCATCGGCATAGCCGAGTTCGCGCAGCACGGCATCGGTATGCTGGCCAAGCGCCGGCACCGGATCCATGCGCGGCTCGTCGCTCGGTGCGACGCCGGGCGGCAGCAGGGCAGGGATCTCGCCAGCCGGCGTATCGACGCGGGTCCAGCGATGTCGCGCGGCGAGCTGTTCGTGCGCCAAGACGCCGTGCATGTCGTTCATCCGCGCGTTCGCGATGCCGGCTTGCTCGAGCCGGTCGATCACGTCGGCGGACGTCAGCGTCGAGAACGCGCGGACGATGACGGACGCGAGTTCGTCACGATTCGCGACGCGGCGGCTGTTCGACCCGAAACGCTCGTCGGTCGCCAACCCGGGCATGCGGATCACGGTCTCGCAGAAGCGTTTCCATTCGCGCTCGTTCTGCAGCCCGAGCATCACGGTCTTCCCGTCGCCGGTCTTGAACGGACCGTACGGAAAGATCGTCGCGTGCGATGCGCCGGCTGGCGGCGGCGGTGACTGTCCGTCGATCGCGTAGTAGAGCGGATAGCTCATCCACTCGACCATGCTTTCGAGCATCGACACGTCGATGTGCCGGCCGTGTCCGGTGCGGCCGCGCTCGATCAGCGCGGCGAGGATGTTCGTATACGCATACATGCCTGCCGCGATGTCGGCGATCGAGCAACCGGCCTTGGCCGGCTCGCCGTCGGAGCCGGTAATGCTGAGGAATCCGGATTCACTCTGGATCAGCAGGTCGTACGCCTTCTTGTCGCGAAACGGTCCGTCGAGCCCGTAGCCGGAAATGTCGCAGACGATCAGCCGCGGATAGCGCTCTCGCAGCGTGTCGTAGTCGAACCCCAGGCGCTGCGTCGCGCCGGGTGCGAGGTTCTGCACGAACACGTCGGCATCGGCGAGCAGCCTGTGCACGACGTCGAGCGCCGCGGGCTGCTTGACGTCGAGCGTGATGCTTTCCTTCGAGCGGTTGGTCCACACGAAGTGGGACGCGAGCCCCGACACGCGTTCGTCGTAGCCCCGCGCGAAATCGCCGACGCCCGGCCGTTCGACCTTGATCACGCGCGCGCCGAGATCCGCGAGCTGGCGCGTGCAGAACGGCGCGGCGATCGCATGCTCGAACGTGACGACCTTGATGCCTTCCAGTGGGCGCATGCTCATCGCTCCGTCAGAACGAACGCGGCAGGCCGAGGATATGCTCGGCGACGTACGACAGGATCAGGTTCGTCGAGATCGGCGCGACCTGATACAGGCGCGTCTCGCGGAACTTGCGCTCGACGTCGTATTCGCACGCGAAGCCGAAGCCGCCATGGAACTGCAGGCACGCATTCGCGGCTTCCCACGACGCATCGGCGGCGAGCAGCTTCGCCATGTTCGCCTGCGCGCCGCACGGCTCGTGCGCGTCGAACCGGCGCGCGGCCTCGAAGCGCATCAGGCTCGCCGCCTCGACGTTGACGAACGCGCGGGCGATCGGAAACTGCACGCCCTGGTTCTGGCCGATCGGGCGGCCGAACACGACGCGATCCTTCACGTACCGCGACACCTTGTCGACGAACCAGTAGCCGTCGCCGATGCATTCGGCTGCGATCAGCGTGCGCTCCGCATTCAATCCGTCGAGGATGTACCGGAAGCCCTGGCCTTCCTCGCCGATCAGGTTTTCCGCGGGGATTTCGAGGTTGTCGAAGAACAGCTCGTTCGTCTCGTGGTTCACCATGTTCGGGATCGGGCGCACCGTCATCCCGTTGCCGATCGCGTGATGCAGGTCGACGATGAAAATCGACATTCCTTCGGATTTCTTCTTAACGTCCGAAAGCGGCGTCGTGCGCGCGAGCAGGATCATCAGGTCCGAGTGCTGCACGCGCGAGATCCACACCTTCTGCCCGTTGATCACGTAGCGGTCGCCCTTGCGTACCGCGGTTGTCCTGATCTTCGTCGTGTCGGTGCCGGTGGTCGGTTCGGTCACGCCCATTGACTGCAGACGCAGCGCGCCGCTCGCGATCTTCGGCAGATAGCGCTGTTTCTGCTCGGCCGAACCATGGCGCAGCAGCGTGCCCATGTTGTACATCTGGCCGTGACACGCGCCGGAATTGCCGCCCGCGCGATTGATTTCCTCCATGATCACCGACGCCTCGGTCAGGCCGAGGCCCGAGCCGCCGTATTCCTGCGGAATCAGTGCGGCGAGCCAGCCGGCTTTCGTCAGCGCGTCGACGAACGCGTCGGGATAGCCGCGTTCCGCGTCGATCTTGCGGAAATATTCGGCGGGGAATTCGCCGCACAGGTCGCGAACGGCTTCGCGAATGGCTTGGTGCGCGTCGGCAGGATTCATGTTTCGTATCGGGGAATGTCAGGCGAGGATCGCGCGCGCGGACATGGTCAGCCAGCCGTCGTGATCCCTGGCCCAGAGATCGACGGTCTTGCCGTCGTCGGCGAGGCGGCCGCACACGCTGAAGGTGTTGCCGAGGAAAGTCGGCCGTACCGCGCGATACGCGTATTCGCCGATCGTCGCACCGGGCAGCGAGCGCGTGACGAGGTCGAGCAGCAGCGTCGAGATCAGCGGGCCGTGCACGACGAGGTCCGGATAGCCTTCGACCTCGCGCACGTAGGTGCGGTCGTAGTGAATGCGAAGGCCGTTGAAGGTCAGCGCGGAATAGCGGAACAACATGACTTCATCCGGCGTGATGTCGCGCTGCCATTGCGCATCGTCGGGTGCGGCCTTCGGTGGGGGCGCGGCGGCGCCGGGCGCGGCCGGGCCGCGATAGACGATGTCGTGTTCCTCGCGGATCGCGACTTCGCCCCCGGATTCGATCACGTGCTCGACGGTGACGAAGCCGAGCGTGCCGCTGCGGCCTTCCTTGCGTTCGACCGACAGCACGCGCGACGTGCGCGTCGCGATCGCGCCGATCGTCAGCGCTTGTTCGAACGTCAGGCGGCCGCCGGCCCACATGCGCCGCGGCAGTCCCAGGTCCGGCAGGAAGCCGCCCTTGCGCGGATGACCGTCCGGGCCGAGTTCGGCCTGCTGCGCGATCGACCAGAAATACAGCCAGTGCCAGGCGGGCAGCAACGCATCGCCGGTCGCGGGAACGGTCGGATGGTCGAGCGTCGCCGCGAGGGCGATTGCCCGTTCGGCACTGATCAGGTCGGTCGCGACCTGTTGGACATCGTCGCTGGCATGCGACCGGGGAGCGTTCACTGTCACCTCCATCGCCGGGCAGGCCGGCGGTTTCGACTTGGCATGAAGTGACTTTAGGTGAAGCTTGCGCGCGGCGGAAATACCGTTTGAATGTGCCGGTCATAGGGGTACCCTATGACTTTCTCGCATCGACCGACACGCCATGGACATCCGCCAGCTCCGTTACTTCGTCAGCATCGTTGAATACGGGAGCCTCGGGAAAGCGGCCGAAAAACTGTTCGTCGCGCAGCCGTCGCTGAGCCAGCAGATCGCGAAGCTGGAGGGCGACATCGGCGTCACGCTGCTGGTGCGCAGCCCGCAGGGCGTGAAGCCGACCGCGGCCGGGCAGGCGCTGTATCGCCATGCGCGGCTCGTGCTTCGGCAGATGGAGCAACTGCGCCAGGAAGTGCGGGAAGGCGCGGGCAGCGAGTCGGGCACCGTCGCGGTGGGTTTTCCCACCACGATGACCGCGAGCCTCGCCGTGCCGCTGTTCGAACGGGTGAGGGCGGGCTATCCGGGTATCCGGCTGCAGTACCTCGAGAGCATGAGCGGCTTCATCAACGAATTGCTGGCGAACGGGCGGCTCGACCTCGCGATCCTGTTCCGCGAATCCAACACCACCGGCATCACCGCGATGCCGCTGTTCGACGAGGTGCTGCATCTGCTCGGCGAGCCGGGCGGCGCGGTGTCGTCGCGCGAGCCGTCCAGCCGGCCGAGGATGCGCCGGATCGTCGAGCCGGAAATTCGCCGGCCTGCCAGCCTGTGCTGGTCGAACACGTCTCCGGTCAATTCCGCCGCGCTCGCCGTGCGGCAAACGATCGTCGAGCTGATCGGCGAACTGGCCGCGAGCGGCGCGTGGACGGGCATCACGTTGCGCGAGGGCGAATCCGCGCCGTCGTGACGGGCGGGGTGAGCGGAATGCGCGGACCGCCGCCGCGGATGCGGTGTGCGAAGTCTCCGCGCGCGCCGCGTGAACGATACGCATTCTCCAATGCCGCGATCGGCATTTCGTTCGGCATGCTGATTGCGGACGGATCGATGAACATGCGTGACACGACACATACATCACACATTCGCCATCGCGCCGAGCATGCCCGAGTCGATCGGACCGCCCGCGCACCGGCGGTCGGCCGTTCGCGCGCAAACATCGGCCGTCGGCAGGTTGTACGAAGCGCGATATTGAAACTACACTGATTATCGGCCGGCGCCGAGACACGCGGCTCATCCATTCAACACGCATCACAGTACTAATTAAACGCGTGCCGACAATCGCCATAGAGGATGCTTGCCTTGTTCCTCAACATCCACCGGGGGAAGTGGCGATGAAAATCGGGGCTGCGCGTCATCCGTCAGCGGTTTGTTAGCCGAACGGCGCGCGCATGAACACGACCGCAGGCATTCACGCGACGTCACTCGGGCTGCACGGCTCGAGCCCGGCGATGGCCGACCTGCGCCGCTATCTGGCGAAGGTCGCGCAGACCGATACGACGGTGCTCGTGACCGGTGAAACCGGCACCGGCAAGGAGCGCGTCGCCACCGCCGTCCACCGCCTCAGCCCGCGAACCGACAAACCGTTCATCGCTGTGAACTGCGCCGCGGTGCCCGACAGCCTGTTCGAGTCCGAGATGTTCGGTCACGAGCGCGGCGCCTTCACGAGCGCCCAGAACGCGTTTCCCGGCCGCTTCGTCGAGGCCGACGGCGGCACGCTGTTCCTCGACGAAGTCAGCGAGATGCCGCCCGCCGTTCAGGCCAAGCTGCTGCGCCTGCTCGAGGACCGCACGGTGATGCCGGTCGGCTCGCTGCGCCGGCGCCCGGTCGATGTCCGGATCGTGGCCGCCAGCAACGAAAGTCTGGAGGACCTGGTCGCGGAACGCCGTTTCCGCGCCGACCTGTTCTATCGCCTGAACGTCGCGCGCATCGAGATCCCGCCGCTGCGGGAGCGGCCGGAGGACATCGCGTCGATCGTCGATCACTTCGTCGCCGAACACAACCAGCGGCGCGCGATGCGGGTGGGGCGGCCCGATCCGGCGCTGCTCGAGTGCATGCGGCACTACCGGTGGCCGGGCAACGTGCGTGAGCTGCGCAATCTGGTCGAGGCGTTGTTCGTCGATGCGCCGGAAGGGCGTCCGTTCGGGCTGGGCGACCTGCCGCCGGCATTCCGCCGCCTGTTCCTGCAGGATTTCTCGGCCGGCGAGCACGAGCGCGAGCGGCTGGTCTCGGTACTGCGCCAGACCAACTGGAACAAGATGGAGGCGGCGCGCCAGATGAACTGGTCGCGCATGACGCTGTACCGCAAGCTGGCCAAGTACAACCTGGACGCCGGCAACACTGCCTCGGTGTGACAGCGCGGCTGTCACATGGTACAGCCCGGCGGCTTTCGCGAAGACCGCTCCAGTCGGGAAATCCCACGACAAATCAAGCGCTTGTGCCGACGCACACGCATTGGCCCGCTCCTTGCGAAGCAGAACGGACAGACCGCCCGTCGCCATGCAAGGAGGCCGTCGTGCACGTCATCGAGCCGCTCCAGGACGCCCCGCCGGAACCGGCGCAGCCGGCCGGCCAGCCACGGCCGCTGCTCGCCAGCTATGCAAATTATTTCGAGGTCGGGCACAACGCGTTCGAGTTCCTGATCGATGCCGGGCAGGTCGAGCCGCAGTCCGGCAACGTCCAGTTGATGAGCCGCGTCGCGGTCAGCCCGGTGCACGCCAAGCTGCTCGCGCAATTGCTGGCGAGCGCGATCGCCCAGTTCGAGGCGACCCACCACGCCATCCCCGACATCGGCGAACCGGAAACGGATCTGGCGATTCTTCCCCCGCAGGAATTCGAGCGGCGCGCGATCGATGCGCGCAGCAAGCCGATGCTCGGCGGCCGTCGCGACGAGCCCGATCAAAACCAGAGCTGAGGACACGACATGGCAGCGCAACTCCATCCCAACCGCATGGTCCTGACCGACCGTTTCCCGATGCTGGGCTTCACGATTCGCGTCGGCCACGCGCCGTGCGTCGCGGAACTGGTGATCGCCACCGATCCCGCGCTGTTCACGCGCAAGGACGGGCGCACGTCGTCGACGTTCTACACCAGCCGCGAGGACGGCCTGCTGGCGATTCCGCGCGGCGAAGCGGTGTACATGGTGCCGCCGGCGGTGCTGGCGCGCTTCGTGGGCGCGGGCCGCCTGTGGTTCGGTCTCGCCACGGCCGCTTCGCCCGATGCCGACGCGTGGACGATCGACGTGCTGCCGAATGCCGACAGCCCGTACGTGTCGCTGTCGGGGCTCAGCGATCGCGGGTTGCGCAGGGTCCGCGTGTTCCCGACGCGCGGTGGCGCCGCCGCCAGGAGTCCGCTGTTGAACTGGGCGGGCGACGGCACGCGGCCGGGCGCGACCGCCGTACCGGCGCCTGCCGCGCCGGGCGCTGCTTCCGCCGCGCCGCGGCCGGCCGTCGAACCCGTTGCGCCGCACCACGATGTTCACTACGACGACGGGTTCGGTCCGCTTCCGCCGCTGAACGCCGCAACGCCCGTCGAGGCGAAGCCGCAGGCACCGGTACCGGCGCCGGCGCCGGCCGGGCACCCGGCGCCCGTCTCGCAAGGGATGAGCGACGATGCCGAGTTCCGCATCGCCGGCGACCGACGCAGTTTTACCTGGCCGCGGCCGCGCAAGCTGTCGACCGTCGAGCGGGCCGCGCTGCGCGCGATCCTGAGCGCGAATCCGGCCACCGCGTCGCTGATGCTGCTGCTGCCCGTCGCGATGCGCAACGGCCTGTCGGTCTCGATCGGCGCGGGCGCGGGCGCCGGAATGGAATCCGGGGCCTCGGGCGCGGTCGGCGTCATCTTCGACGCCAATGGCGACGACATCGGCGTGTTCGTGTCGGGCGAGCTCGACTTCGGCTACATCGTGTCGGCGAGCCTCACCGGCCAGATCAGCCTGCTGCGCGGCCATATCGACGACTTCTCGGGCACCGGCACGACCGCCGGCGTGATGGTCGGCGAAAGCGCGGCCGGCGGCATCTCGGCGCTGTTCAACGCACGCGGCGAATTCGTCGGCGTCACGTTGTCGGCCGGCGTCAGCGTCGGCAGCCCGGTGAGCATCTTCGTCGGTGTTTCGCGCGCCGCGGCGGGCACGATTGCCACGTCGTCGGCGCTCGCGTGGTCGCGCGCCCTGAGCGACGACCCGGAGGCCTACGGCATCGATACGCCGCCGTACAGCGACGACGATGCGGGCGCCGAGCCGCCCGCGACGGCCAGCGCGCTGGCGCTGGGCGCGCGCGAGAACAGCCTCGTCACGCGCACCGCGGCCAGCCCGAATTTCGACGAGGGGCGCGGCAGCAAGACGATCGACCGCATCATCATCCACATCGCCGACGTACCCACCGTCCAGCGCGTGGTGAATACCTTCACCAATGCCACCTCCAAGGTGAGTTCGCATTATCTGGTCGGGCAGGAGGGCGAAGTCGTCCAGTTCGTCTCCGAGGCCGACACGGCGTGGCACTGCAAGGGCTCGAACCAGCGCAGCATCGGCATCGAACACATCGCGGTGAAGCGCGGCGGCGCCGACTACCCGCGTCGCAACGGCACCGTCCAGCATTTCGACGCGCTGGCGCCGACCCAGCTTCAGTACGAAACCTCGGCCGCGCTGGTCGCGTCGCTGTGCGACAAGTATCAACTGCCGATCAATCGCACGACGATCATGGGCCATCGCGAGGCCGACACCTCGACCGGCCATACCGCGTGCCCTGACGGCAACTGGGACTGGGACTATTTCATGCGGCTGGTCAACAGCCGCACCTGCCAGCCGCAAGCGGCCGGCCAGGCGCTGGGGCTCGCCGCCCGAGGCCTCGGCGACGACATTCCGCTCGACCCCGGCGTCGGCGGGCTGTCGATCGGCACCGACGCACTGGAGATCGGCGACATCATTCTCAGCACCACCGGCAATCCGGGCTCCGGCGTCATTCGCGCCGGCTCCGGCGCCGAGGTCAGCCACGCGATGCTCTATGTCGGCCAGGGCGGGCAGGTGATCGAGGCGATTCCCGGCGGTGTTCAACTGCGTCCGCTCGCGGATGCGCTGGCCGATGCGCGCCTCGCGGTCGCGTTTCGGGTGCCGGGCCTGACCGATACGCAGCAGCGGCAGGTCGCCGATGCCGCCGCGCGCTATCTCGATCGCGGTTTCAACTACGTCGGGCTGGTCCGCTGCGGCAGCTATCTGATCGACCGTCGCGCGTGCGACCTGCTGTCGGGCGATGCGGCCGAGCGCTGCCGCCGCTTCGTCGGCCGCATCGAACTCGGAGACGGCGCCGACACCGACAACTTCTTCTGCTCGCAACTGGTCGCCCAGTCATTCCAGGACGCAGGCAGGCCGATCGTCACCGTGCCGCCTCACTGGGTGCCGCCGGGCGATCTCGCCAGCCTGTCGACCGGCACGATGGCCCCTGGAACGCTTGCATACGTCGGCCATCTGAAGGCGCCGATCCCGAGCCGCGGCTTCTTCGGCATGAGCCAGGCGCTGGCGGTCGCGCCGGGCGCCGCGCGCGCGCTGGGGGCCGACGACTGGACGGTGAACTGGGACGACGTGCAGATGACTCCGCAGCCCACCGACATGGGGTGCTGGGCGACGGCCGCGTCGATGGTGCTCGGCTGGCGCGACAACCAGAGTGTCGATCCGACGCTGCTGGCGCGCTGCATCAGCCTCGAGCGCCAGATGCGGGACGGCCTGGCACCGGCCGAAGTGGCGGGGTTCGCCGCTGCGTCGACCCTCACCGTCGAGCCCAACGCGTGCTTCGCGCCGGAAGGCTTTCGGCGGCTGCTGGAGGCGAACGGGCCGATCTGGGTCGCCGAAGTCGTGCGTGCGCCGGTCAACTTCTTCCATGCGGTGGTGGTGACGGGCATGTATCGCAGCGGCGACGCGTATTTCGTGCGGATCACCGATCCGCTCGACCGCGTGGTCGGCACGCCGGGCCATCCCGGCGCGCGGACGCTGCCGCCGACCCACGCGACCGGCAGCCGCTACATCATGACCTACGAGGATTTCGTGTCGGAATTCGAGGCGGCGGCCGGCATCGGCGTGATCCAGCTCATGCATTCGGGCGGCGCGTTCGGCCACACGATCAATCGCGGCAGCGCGGCGGGCGCGGGTTACGCACTCGGCATCGAGCCGCCGTCCGCAGGCGGCGAATTCGGCCTCGGCGTGACCCCGACCCGGCGCACCGAGAGCCGCGACGGGCGCAGCTACGATCTCGCGCAGCTGGCGGGACTGGTCCAGCCCGCCAACGCGCTGGCGGGCGGCGCGGGGCAGCCGCGCATGCCGGGTCAGCGCATCACGCTCGACGACTGGCCATACATCGACGGGCCGAGCGGCCGCACGTCGGCGCCGGTGTCGATCGACTGGGCGTGGCAGGGCGGAGCGGTCGGCGACGTGACGATTGCCGCAGCCCAAGGGCAGATGCTCGACGGCTGGACCGCGTTCGTGCGCGCTGATATCGGCCGTGGGTCGGGAACCCCCGAGCGGGCGAGTGTCACGCTGCGCATCACCACCACGTTCCGGCATGCCGGCGAGGAGGAGCAGGTCGGGGTGACGGAGGTGGTGCTGAACGGCGACGGCCGCTTCCAGACCGTGCACGGCGCCGACGGCGCGCCGCCGCTTCCGGTAAGCGGCACGCAGCCCGCGCCGCGCGAACCGCAACCTGCCTGACCCTCGAGGGACATGCGCGATGGCCCGCCTCATCCCCCCTCCGCCACCACGCGGCGCGGTAACGCCCGCGGTGGCACTTGCTCGCGACGCATTCGGCCGCGAGATCGTCGACGGCTCCGGATCGAGCGACCCGGGCAGGCAGGACGGCGTGCTGCCGCAAGCGGCGCCGGCCGGCGGCGGGGTGTCCGGCGCGCCGGGCGCGTCGGCGCCGCCCAAGGAGAAGGCGACGGACGCCATCGGCCGGCGTGCGGCGGCACTGGCCGATGCGATCGACTTTCCGACCTTCGTCGCGAGCCTGGTGCATGGCACGTACGACGCGATCGTCGACAGCTCGATCAAGCAAGTGGAGAGTTTCGCCGACCTGGTCGGCGCGGTGGCCAAGCCGCTGGACCAGTTCACGCAGGAGAACGTGACCGACGGACAGGCGCGCGCATGGCTGGTCGAGCAGTATCCGCACGACGTGACGCTGGTGCAGGACGGCGGCGAATACCGCCTCGCGCCGGTGGCCCGGCCCGGCGACGACGACACGACGCCCGCGCCCGCGTGGCTCGCCGATTTCGGCGCGGCCGACGGCGCGTTCGACACCCAGACGCTCGAATCGGTGGTGCTGCCTCACGCCCGCGAGCGCGTCGCGCAGCATCGGCTGTCGACGCTGTCGACGATGGTGCTGCTGGGCATGCAGCGGGTCGTGGTCAAGGACGGCACGATCGCGGCCAGCCTCAATTTCCAGGCCAAGGCGCGCGACCGGGCCGCCGTGCAGTACGCGACGTCGAACGACCCTTCGTCGGGCCAGACGACCTGGGGCGGACGCGGCACGTCGGGCGATGTCGTCACCACGGTCTCGACCGTCGCGGTCAATGCGCAGACCGACACCGATCTCAAGGCGACGCTGACCGGGAAGGTGAGCATCAATTTCGCCTCGGAGACGCTGCCGCTCGACCGTTTCGTCGATGAGGCGTCGCGCAATCTGCTGGAGCGCCACAGCCGGCCCGCGGCGCGGATCGCGCCGCCGGCGGCGACGGGCACCCCGCCTGCGGCACCGGCGGCGGCGCCCGCACTCGCGCCTGCGGTGACACCGGCGCCGGCCGCCGCGCCGGCATTGCCGGCCGCGTCCGCGACGCCCGCCGTGCCTGGCGCACCGGCCGCTCCCGCCATGCGGCCCGCATCCGCCCGGGGAGAACCGACATGATTTCGCCGCGGCCGCTGGGCGAGACGCTGGGCGCGTTCGCCGACGTTGCCGAACAGCTGACCGCGGGCGCGGCGCAGGGGTTGCGGGTGTGCTCGGTGGCCATGGAGCTGCCGCTCGACCTGCGCGTCGCGCACAGCGCCGACGGCATCGAGCTGGTCGGCGACCTGCCGCAGTTCCTGACCCGCACGGCCTTCGATCCGGAGCCGGCGCGGCTCGCGATCGTTCTCGAAGCCGTGCCGATCGACGGAGCGGGGAAATGAACAGCAACGCCAGCCTGCGCCTCGAGGATTTCATCCAGGCCGTGCAGAGCCAGCTCGACAACGCGCAGGCGGCGATGGCGATCAAGGCGCGCAACCTCAACCTGCCGCTGACCTTCGCGATCAAGGACGTCAACCTCGACTTGCGCGCCCATGTCGAATTCGTCGAAAGCGAGGTCTGGATTCGCCCCGCCGGACCGGGCGACACCGACAGCAGCACGTTCCATCTCGTCTTCACGACTATCACGCGGCCGGCGATCGAGGAGAACGCGATCGCGCTGTCCGAGGACAGCAAGGACCAGCCGCTCGACGCGCTGGGCGACGAGCTCTCGGCCGAGGACCGCAAACGGCTGGAATGGGCCGGCGTGCGCACGGTCCGGCAATTCCGGCAGGCCGAACAGCGCGACATGGTGCATGCGATCGGCCGCGTCACCAACCTGTCCGTGGACCGGCTGCGCCGGGCGCTCGACCGGGCGTCCGCGCCGAGCGTCGAGCGGGTCGAGCCCGTGGCGCCCGCCACCGATGCGCAGCCCGACGCGTCGCCGCTGCTGCGCGTGATCGGGCGCAACCTCGTCAACGGCACGCACGCGCCGCTGGTGCGGATCGGCAATCGCCCGGTCGCGGTGTTGCAATCGACGGACGACGAGCTGCTGCTCGCGCCCGGTCGCGACCAGTGGGCGGGCGAACTCGCCGTCTCGCCGACGAGCCGGCATGCGGCCGCGCTGGCGTTCGACCTGAGCGCATTCGCGCCGCCGCCGACGCCCGCGGCCAGGCCCATGACGCTGGCGGCCGTTCCCGGTCAGGAGGAGGCGCGGCCATGACGATCCATGCACTTGGCACGCCGTGGGCATCGCCCGGCGAGCGTCAGTTCAGCCTGCCGACCAGCCTGCTCGTCAAGCTGGCGCTCGGCGAAGCGCCCGAGCACGTGCCATCGATCCGCGACGTGACGCGCGGCGCGCTGGCCGCCGCGCAATGCATCGACGGCGGCCCGGTCGACCGCATCGTGGCCGCGTTCGCCGGCCGCTTTCTCGCGGTGCGCCCGTTCAGCGCGGCAGCCGGACGCTGGGTGCCCGGGCACGCGCACCTCGGATATGACGCGATCGAACAGATGACAGGCATGGCCCGCACGCTGCTGTTGCGCGTGCCGGCCGGCACGCCGATCAGCGAACTCTGCGACGCGCTCGCCCAGCTCGCGACCGTGGAAAGCGTGACGCCCAACTACGTGGCGACGGTCCCGATGGACGCGCCCGGCCGCCTGGCGCCCGTGCCGCCGGCCGCGCGGGTGGCGCAGGATGCGCGCGCGCTGGTGCGCATGGCCGACGCGCACGCGATCGAGCCAGGCGACAGCGGCGTCACGGTCGGTCTCATCGACAGCGGCATCGCCCGCCAGCATCCCGAATTCGCCCACGCATTCCGCGCCGGCGCCGATACCGTGCGGCTGGAGCCTGGCGATCTGTCGCCGGGCGTGCAACTGCTGAGCGGTCACGGCCATCGCGGCGATTTTCCCGAAGACCGCTTCGTCGGTCACGGCATGGGCTGCGCGGGCATCATCGCGGCGGAGGGCGTGGCGATGCCGCGCGGGCTCGGCGGCGACTGCCGCATCCTGCCGATGCGCGCGCTGGCCGCTGCCCGTTTGCCGGGCAAGGCGCACGCGATCGGGCTCGGCGCGATCGCCGATCTCGATCGCGCGCTCAAGCTCGCGGTCGACCTCGGCGCGAAGATCATCAACATGAGCTTCGGCACCGACGATGCGACGATCGCCGCCAACCGCCCGAAACCGCACGCCGACACGATCGCGTACGCCGCCGCGCGCGGCTGCATCCTCGTTGCCGCGAGCGGCAACAACGGCAGCGTGAGCCGCTACTGGCCCGCCGCCTACCCGCAGGTGATCGCGGTCGGCGCCGTGGGCGACGACGGCCGGCCGGCCCCGTTCTCGACGCGCGGCCCGCACGTCGCGCTGTGCGCACCCGGCGAACAGGTGCTGACGACCGCGATCGAGGCTTATCAGCTTGCGACCGGCACCAGTTTCGCCGCGCCGTTCGTCGCGGGCGCCGCGGCGCTGCTCGTCGCATACGCGCAGCGTCGCGCCTATCCGCTCGACGGCGCGACGGTGCGCGATCTGCTCGTTGCCGCCGCGCGCCCGTTCGCGCCCGGCGCGGCCGACGGCTGCGGCGCCGGCATTCTCGACGCGGCGGCGGCGCTGCAGGGGCTGTCCGGCCGCATCGACGCCTATGACGCGGCGGGCGACGACGGTTGCACGGGCAAGGAGGGCCGTGCCGACGACGGCTGACTTGCGCGCCGGATCCCGTTCACTCCCCCGAACCGACCGGATTTCAAGGAGAAGTTAAATGTTTCATGTCAACAATCAAGTCCGCTTCCTCGACCTCGTCGACCTCGAGACCCGGGCACGCGACGGGCTGGTCGATATCGTCAACCGGCTCGAGTCGCTGAAGCGGCCGCCGGTCGCCGCCGAGCGGGAGCAGCTCGCGCTGTGCAAGGCCATCCTCGCGGTCGTCTACGACACGAAGCCGTCCGACGGCGTTCCGGAAGTGTGCGATCCGCTGTTCGTCGCCACCCGCGAACTGCTGGCCAGCAAGTCGCTGGTCAACCCGCCGCTGCTCTCCGAGGTCAACGGCCAGCTGGTGTTCGACGCGGGCGACGTGAGCGGCGCCAATGGCGCCAATGGCGCGAACGGCTCGGACCCGGAGGCCGTGTCGATCACGCTCGTCGCACTGGTGCTGGGCATCCTCTCGGTGGACGGAGCCACGCCGCCGCCCGTGAAGGTCGACGGCGGCAAGACCGTGCCGGACGACGACAACGTGCTGATGAACACCTTTACCCGCCAGTTTTTCGCGGCGGTGGGCGAGGCCAATTCGTATGGCGCGCTGGCGCAGCGGGTGCTGGCGCTGCTGTGCATCGAGGGCGATCCCGACGGCCGCGGCGGCGAGCAGCCGGGGGTGGTCACCACCGAATTCGCGCGCGTGATGCGCGGCCTGCAGGCGCGCAAGATCCAGGCCGACGAGCCGCAGTTGCGTCGCCGCATCAACGAGGAGCTGAACACCGTCCAGAACATCGGCGGCGAGGACGCGATCGCCGATCTCGGCATCGACCTGCCGAACCTCGAGGATCTGGAGGACGCGAACATCGTCGCCGACAACGTGCGCGTGATGGGCCCGATGATCGTCGCCGCGATGTTCGACGAACTCAAGGTGTTCCAGGTGGTCGACCGCATCGTCGAGCAGTTCCAGCACGGCACGCTGCCGATCGGCCCGGGCAATGCCGGCAAGCTGCTCTATCGCTACTGGCGCGAAACGCCGAACCGCATCTCCGAGCAGGAGCGCAAGAACTTCGCGGCCATCACGCTCGGCGTGCCGGGCGGCGATCCGAATACAGCCGGCAACCGCGAATTCAACGACTTGTGGATCCGCTTCGTGTCGTCGGTTTCATCGTTCGTGCGCCAGACCGAAGTCGACTCGCTGCTGCGCGCGAGCGTGCCGAACCCGATCAACCACCAGCAGGTGCGCAAGGCCGCCCGCGATCTCGCCGGCAACCTGTCGCTGCACGGCTACGGCATGGCGCATTACGCCGCGCGCGAGATCCAGTCGCAGGTCAAGTTCATGATCGACCTGCTGCAGGACCCCGAGATCCGCGGCTGCTACGGCGCCAAGGACATGTGGCAGGTGATCGACCAGGTCGCGACCTACGATCTGGGTGGCGCGCGCACCAGCTCGCGCTATCGCACGCTGGCGACCTGCGGCACGATCATCACCGCGTGGCTGGCCAACAACGTCGATCGCGTCAACAAGGCGACCGGCCCGCTGCTCAGCATCGACCAGATCGCCAACCCCGACGTCTCGTCGAACCACAAGTCGACCGTCGACCCGACCGATTACGACCTGGTCAACGCGTGCGAGCTGTGGCTGGCCGATACCGCGACCACCGATACGCAGATCGAGCAGTTCTCGCAGCCGCGCGAGGCGCCGCAGATGACGTCGAAGCCCGTGCCGATCCCGGCGATGGCGCGCGAGATGCTGGACGGCGTCGGCGATATCGGCGCCGGCATCGGCCTGGGGGCGGGCGTGCCGGTGAAGGCGGGCTACGGCGTCGGCACGCACAACGGGGCGAGCTATTACGCGAACCGTCCGCACTGAACCGGCGTTGCGTGCGCTGCGCCATTCCCGAACCCTGCCGGAGCCGAGCCATGCCCATGACCACATCCCGCGAACCGGTCGTCGCCCGGGTCGAGCGACGCCTGAAAAGCGCCGCGCGAAGCCTTGGCACCGCCGATCCATTCGCGCCGTCGCGCGACCTGTTCCTGCGCACGTTCGGCGACGGCGCCGACGATCTGCGGTTTCGCGACAACGCGCTGATGCCGATGGCGGTACCGTTCGAGCCCAGTTTCTCGGAAAGCCAGCCGGGCAAGCTGCGCTTCACGATCGAGCCGCTGCCGCCGGAGGCGTCCGCGATCGACCGGCGCGACGAGTCGACCCGCGAAATGCGCAAGCTGATCCGGGACTTCATCGGCCGCGAAGCGCTGCACTGGTTCGACCAGGCGAGCGAGCCGTTCCGCGGCTTCGCGCGGCCGGGCGGCAACCTCGACTACGGCGCGTTCTTCGGCTCCAGCTACGACCGCGACGGGCTCTATGCGTCCAAGGTGTACTACGAGCTGCCCGGCGACGCCGGCACGATCGAGAACCTGCCCCGCGACCTGGCCGGCATCGTCCAGGCCGCGCTGCGGATGGTGCCCGGGCTCAAGCCGCTCTTTACCACGATGGCGGCCCAGCGCGATCTCGGCGGCCAGCGGCTCACGTTCGCGTGCACCCGGGCGCTGCGGCTCGCCGATCTGCAGCCGGTCATGGACGCGCTCGGCATCGGCCATCGGCTTCCCGGCATCATGCAGCTTCTGGGGCTGGTGCTCGGCGGGCGGTTCGACCTGCCGCCGCATGGCGCGCTGCTCGCGTTCGGGCTCGGACCGGACGGGCCGGATTTCGAGCTCTACGTGCTGCTCTCGGCGATCCCCGACGTGCCGCCGGCGTTCCTCAGCCTGCTGACGATGGGGCTCGCCGAGCGTCCGCGCGGGCTGCAGGCGCTCGAGCGATGGATGGGCGCGTTCACGCCGGAGGACGCGCACTGGCCGGGCCGCTTCTCGATCATCAGCTTGCGCACGGACGCGGCCTGCCCGGCACGGGTGAGTCTCTACCTGCGCCCCATCGAGTTCGAACTGCCTGTGGACGCGCCTGCCCAGGCCAACTGAATCGCTTCGTCACGCGTTTCCCGCGAGGTCGCCATGTTCCCGCAAGCCGCCCGTTCCACGCCGATCGCGCCACCGCCCAGCGCCGCCGCGGCCACCCCGCGCCATATGCCGCCGGCGCCGGCACCGGTGCCGGCCGACGAAGTGCGCCACGGCGTCGCGCAGATGCTGACCCGGTCGCAGGCATTCAACGCGATGCCCGACGCCGATCGCCGCGACATCGCGCGCAACACCGCATTGATCGCCGACTATCTGGCCCGGCCCGAGGGGTTCGCCGGCAATGAAATCCCGGGCGGGCTGGGCACCGCCACGGCGCGCGCGCTCGACGACAACACGGATCATTCGGCGCACGAGCAGGATTTCAACGTCCACAACAAGGCCGTCGAGGACATCGGCAAGTCCAAGTTCACCGCGTCGGCCGCGCGCGAGGGCGCGGCGGTCGCGGGCGAGCTGCTGAACCAGGTCAAGTTTCCGACCTTCGTCGCCAGCCTGATCAGCGGCGTGTTCCAGTCGATCACGCACAGCTCGATCGAGCAGATGAAGGCGTATCAGGAAATGATCGCGCAGGTGGCGAAATCGCTCGGCCAGTTCGCCGATGAACATGTGACCGAGAACCAGGCGCGCGATCATATGGTCGGTCAGTTTCCCGACCTGTTCGAGATCGGCATGGACGACAGCGGCGATACGCCGAGCCCGCGCGTGCAGGTGCGCGACGGGGTCGACCCCGACGAGGCGTCGAAGACGGTGCGTGCCCGCCTGCAGATGGGTGACGGCGACACCTTCGACCTGTCGGACGAGGCCTCCGAGCTGGCCATCGTCAACCGCTTCAAGATGCAGCTCGCCAAGCAGCGCCAGCAGATGCTGGCCTCGATCGTGCTGATGGGCATCAACCGCATCGTCGTCACCGACGGCAAGATCTCGGCGAAGATCATCTACGACGTGCGCGCGCAGGACACGCTCACCAAGCAGCGCAGCGCCAGCGCGGTCGACCTCGCCCGCGACAAGGACGGCAACGTCCAGTCGACCTACGCGGGCAAGGGCACTTACGATCGCGGCGGCAAGTACGACTCCAGCAACGACAAGGACAACGGCCGCCAGTACAGCGCCGACTACTACGCGAAGGGCGACTACGAATACGAGAACAAGCCGATCGTCACCGCGTCGACTGCCGCGTCCGAAACCAGCAACGCGGCGATGCAGACCAAGATCCAGATGTCCGGCGCGGTCGACGTCAACTTCAAGAGCGACTACCTGCCGCTCGACAAGATGGCGACGCCGCAGATGATCGCCACCATCACCGGCAACGCGACGCCGGCCGATCCCAACGTGCTGCCCAGTCCGAAAACGCCGCCGGCCGCGGCCGCACCCGCTGCGGCTCCTGCCCCGGCAGCGGCGGCGGCTCAGGCGCCGGCGCCGGCCAAGGGAAACTGAGCCATGCGCCCGCCCGCTTCCCCCGACGCGCTTCACCCGGTGCGGCCGCCCACGAGCGCCGCCGCGTTCGACGCGACGCGGCCCGAGGTACGCCGGCTGCTGACCGCGATTCCGTCGTTCCTCGACCTGCCCGACGACGAGCGCCGCCGCATCGCCGCGGATACGGTGCGGGTGCTCGCTTACCTGGCGGATCCGAACGGCGTGCATGCCGAGATCGCCGAGCGCGAGGCGAACGGCGAACTGCCGCCCACCGGCCTCGCGCACCCGATCGCGCAGCCGCACCCGCAGCCGGCGCCGGCCGCCGCGACGCTGGCCGACGATCCCGTCACCGCGACCAAGCGCCAGCTCGCGCAGGATCCCGGCTTCGCCGGCAAGGACTTCCAGGCCGGTGCGGTGAAGCAGGGCGTCGAGCAGTTCGGCCAGATGGTGCAGAAGGTCGATTTCCCGAAATTCGTAGGAGGTCTGATCAAGAACGTGTTCCAGGCGATCGTCGAAAGCTCGATCGAGCAGATGCGCGCGTATGGCGAGTTGATCGCCAACGTCGCCAAGACCACCGCGCAGTTCATGAGCGACAACATCAGCGAGGGCGCCGGCCGCGACTATCTCGCCGATTCGTTCCCGGACGTGCTGTCGGTGCAGGCGCAGGAAGGCGCCGACGCGTTCGACGCGGACAGCGCCGGCGCGGCCGCGGCGGCGGCCCCGACGCGGCTGGTGGCGCAGGGCGACAACGCGCAGCAGCGGCTTGCCGAGATCAGCCGGAACTACAACCTCGATCCGCCGGTGACCGACCTGTCCGACGACAAATCCGAGCTGCGCCTCGTCACGGCGGCGCGCCTGCAGATGGCGAAGCAGCGGCAGCAGCTGCTGTCGTCGATGGTCATGCTCGGCATCAATCGCATCGTCGTCACCGACGGGTCGATCAACGCCAAGGTGGTATTCGACATGCGCGCGAGCGACACCGCGAAACGCACCTACACCGCGTCGATGCACGACCGCGAAAGCCAGAAATACAAGGAATCGCTCAACGCCCATTACGGCAGCTGGTACACGCCGTATTCGGCCGACGCCGCGTTCGAGGGGCAGCAGGAACACGTGGCGACCGTCGGGTCGGCGCTCGACGACACGAGCGAATCGAAGGCCGAGGTGAAAGCGAAGCTCTCGGGCGAGGTGCGCGTCAACTTCAAGAGCGACTACCTGCCGCTCGAGAAGATGGCGACGCCCGAGATGATGTCGGTGATCCAGGGCAACTCGACGCCGTACAACCCCAACAAGCCGGCCCCCGCCGCCGGTTTGCCCGCCGGGCAGCACTGAATCATGGCGCGCATGCTCATCGCCCCGCCGGCGGATGCCGGACTCGCGGCGGCCATCCGGTCGGGGGAGCGGCTCGTCGAGCGTGCGACCGCGCACGGCCTCGCGTTCGCGCTCGACGAACTCGGCGACATCGCGATCCCCGATCCCGTCGCCGCACGCGTGGACAAGGCGCAGCTGCGGGCGCTCGCGTCGCTCTATCTGGCGGCCGACCTCGAGTCAGCGGGAGTGATCCCCGCAGTCGAGGCGCTCGCCGGTTTGTCCGCGAGCGGTGCCGTCGGCGTCGACCTTGGCGGCGCGGCGCCGCTGGTCGTCAACTGGTGGCGCCACCGCGCCGAGAAGCTGGCGGCCGGCGAACGCGCGGCGTTCTATTCGCGATTGTTTGGCACTGCGTACGGCCCGGCCGCGGCGGATGCCGAACGCAACGTCCCGTTCGAGGAGTGCATGCTCGAGCTTTGCGAGGCGCTCTACAAGCTCGACGAGACGCCAGGCGCCGACCCGCGCGGGGATCTCGGGCAGCAGGCGCGGGTCCGCAATGCCGCCCGCGCCCTCGCGCAGAACCTCGGCGCCGCCTGCACCGGCGTGACCGCATTCATGGCCGGCGAGATCGTCGGCATGCTCAGGGACGCGTTCGCGATCCTCGGCCATGCCGATCTGCGTCAAGGCTTCGCCGCGCGCGACATCTGGGGCGTGGTCGCCGGCATCGACCGGCTCTCGCGCCAGCCGTCGCGCTCGCCCGCCGCCTATGTGCGGCGCGGCAAGGCGGGGATGACCGTGATCGCGTGGCTGGCGGACGTCGCGGATGAGCTGGGCGCCGCGTCGCCGCTGCTGAGCACGGACAATCCGGTGATCGCCTCCGCCGCCGACTGGATCGAGGCGACGCTCAGTCTCGGCGAGAAGCCCGACGGCCCGGCGCGTTCCGCTCCAGACGACGGCCGCGCCGTGCCGCAGACTGCGCGCCCGGCGGCGCCGGCAAACTCGTGGGCGGCACTCGGAACCTGACATGAAACCGCGCTGCTCAGGCCGTCGTGACACGGGCGGCGCAATCCGGGAACCGACGGCGGCAGGCGTGCCGTCGCCATCGCGGCCGCACGCCATGCGGCGGAGCGGTTGAAATGGCGGCAAGCGCACCTCTTGCGCGTTCGCCGGTGCCGCGGCCCGACGTTCGACACCATGTCCGCGAACTGCTGTCCGCGCAGCAGGGTTTCGGCGCGCTCGATCCGGCCATGCGCCGCGATCTCGCGTCAGGACTGGCACGGATCGGTTCGATCGCGCTCGACCACCACGAACTCGCGGCGCGCCCCGGCACGGCACTGGCCGTTGCGCAGAACGCGGGTTCGGAGTATTCGGGCACCGCCATCGACCGGATGGCCGGCACCACCCGGGCGGTGCTCAACGCGGTGTCGTTCCCGCGCTTCGTGACCGAGCTGATCACGGGTGTCTTCAAGGCGATGAACGATTCGAACCAGCAACAGCTGACTGCGTTCGTCGACCTGATCCGCAATGTCGCGCAGACCACCGAAGGCTTTGCGGACAGCAACGTGGGCATCGCCGGCGCGCGGCAATGGCTGGCCGAGCATTTCCCCACCGCCTACGAGGTCACCGGCGACGACGAGGCCGCGGACGACGCCGACGAACTGGCGGGCCTGCCGCCGGACGAGCGCCGCCAGCGCCAGCAGGAGCTGCAGGCCGAGCGCGATGCCGCGACCCGTTTGGCGTTGCGCCCGGGCGCGACTCCGCCGGCCGAAGCCGCGCTGCGCAGCGCGCTCGGATTGGGGCCGGGCGATGCGGTTCCGGCCTCCGATCCCGAGCGTCTGGTGCCGCTGGCCCAGCAGGTGCTGGCCCGCAACCGCCAGCAGTTGCTCGCGACGATGGTGCAGATGGGTCTGCAGCGCATCGTCATCGAGAGCGGGCGCCTCAACGCCGCGATGAATTTTCATATCGACGCGAGCAGCGCCGCCGCCAACGACCGCGGCTCGCAATTCGACACGCGCAACACGGTGGGGGTGAGCGGGGGCGCACGCTTCGGGCCTTGGGGCGCGGAGGCCAACGTGCAGAGCACGATCGGCTACGTGTCGACCGACCGAACCCAGACGACCGAGAGTTCGCACGCCGACGTCAACCTGAGCAGCGGCGTCGAACTGGTGTTTCGCACCGACTACGTGCCGTTGAACCGGCTGGCGGGCGTGGGCGACATCGAACGCATCCGTGTCAACACGATCAATCCGGATGCCGAAGCTGCCCGCCTGTCCGCCGATCGCACCGCGCAGCGCAGCGCCGAACAGGCCGACATGGCCGCTCGCCGGACTTCGCTGGACAGCGGACTGCGCGCGCCGCCGCCCGTCGGCCCCGCGGCGTCGGGTTCCGCAGGGGGCGCGCATGCGAGCCAGCCGGGCTCGTCGGCCCCTTCGGGCTCTTCCTCCTCTTCGGCTTCGTCGCCGAATTCGGCGTCTGCTTCCGCGCCCGCGCCGCAGCCGCCGGCCAGGCCGGGCGCCGCAGCGTCCCCGTCGCCCGCGCACCCCGCGACGGCCGCGCCTCGATCGCCGGCCGGCGCAACGGCGGCGGGACATCGCGCAGCGTGATGAACGTGCACGCCGGCAGCCGATGGCGACATCCCGTGCCGTGCCGAAGCGCGTCGATGACGACGTTCAGCCGCGCGAGCGACGTGTCGGGTACGAGGTGGCGCTGGGGCGTCGACGGGCAGCGCCGATCTGGCGCGACGACATCGTGAGGATGACTTGACGTATGCGTCGATCAGGCGCGCGGTGCAACGGACGCACCGACGATGCCATGCCGCCGCAGCGAATCCGCGACGAAGCCCGACGCCTTCATCTCCTCGACGAACGCGCCGAGCAACGCGGCGGCCGCTTCGCCGCGGCTCTTCGGCACGCCCATCGCCTGGCGGATCACCATGAAGCGCTCGTCGAGCAGCCGCAGGCCCGTCGTTTTCGCCGCGTCGGCCTCGAGTTGCTGCTTCACGCCCGCCGCGACTTCGAGCTGCTGCTCGACGAAGGTCGACACGACGGCCTGCGACGACGGCGCGCGCACGATCTGCGCGGCTTTCAACTCGCGCGTGAGGAACAGGTCGTACGCGCTGCCCTTGCCGACGGTCACGCGGTTGTGCGGCTGGTCGACGTCGGCATTGCCGCGGATCGGCGAATCGTCGCGCACCAGATAGAAGCCTTCGATCAGCACGTACGGCTCGGTGAACGCGACCGTTTCGCCGCGCAGCGGATCGACCGCGAAGAAGCCGAAATCGGCGCGTTCTTCGGTCAGCGCCTGCACCGACTTGCCGGCGGTGTCGAACACGACGAGTTCGAGCTCGGCCGACAACCGCTCGGCAAACGCGCGCGCCAGGTCGACCGATACGCCGAACGGCTCGCCCGTGGCCGGGTCGCGGTTCGCGAGGATCGGATTGCCGAGATTGATCGACGCGCGCAGCTTGCCGGTCGGGATGAATGCGGAGCGGACGGAGGGATCGACGGTCATGAAAGGCTCGTAAGGAATCGGATGGGCCGGAACGGTGAACGGCCTGGGCGCCGAGGCGGCGTCATCCGCGACGGATCGGGTGGCGCGTCGCGGCGGTGGCTTCGCCGCGATTACTTCACTGCGACTTCCGTATGCACGACTTGCGGCGGGCTCTTGAAGAACGGCCCGGCCAGTTGCCGCCACGCCTGGAAGTCGTCCGATTGCCGGAAATGGACCATGTGATCGTCGACGGTCTCCCATTTGACGACGAGCAGATAGCCGCCGCTGCGCTCGATCACGCGGTGCAGTTCGGCGCCGCCGCAGCCGCGCGCGCGGGCAAACAGCGGAAGTGCCTGGCGGACCGCCGCTTCGAATTGCTCGGCGTGCGACGGATCGATTTCGAGCGATGCCATTTCCAGAATCATGAATGCTCCATGCGGGGTGAATGATGCGACGGGGCGCGCCATGATCGACGCGTCCCGCAACGATACCGGAAGTCGGCGTCACGCGTTCCGGATGACCGGCTCGCGCGCGGCCGATCGCGCGAGGGATGCCGCCGAACGGCTCATACGAATTAGCGTTTTCCCCAATATGGAATACGCGCCACGCGCCGATGTTACAGAGGTGGTGAAGATAAACAATCCGAGGACAGCCATGACCACATCCGCGATAAACGGAACGAATGATGCACCACCCGAAACGATCGCCGAAGCCGTATCCGACAACCCCGTCACTGCTCCGTCGATCCTGCTGGTCGACGATGAACCGAGCGTGCTGTCCGCGCTCAAGCGGGTGTTGCGGCCCGCGCGCTACGACATCCTGACCGCCGAAAGCGGGGAAGCCGCGCTCGACATTCTGGCTGCGACCGAAGTCGACCTGATCGTGTCGGACATGCGCATGCCGAACCTGAGCGGCGCGGCGTTTCTCGCCCGCGCACGGTCGCTGTACCCGGACACGATGCGCATCCTGCTGACCGGCTATTCCGACATCGCGTCGATCGTGGAGGCCGTCAACGAAGGCGGCGTGTATCGCTACCTGAACAAGCCGTGGGACGATCACGACCTGCTGATGACCATCGAGCAGGCGCTCGAACAGCGGCGCCTGCGGGGCGAGGCCGCGCGGCTGGCCGCGCTGACCGAAGCGCAGAACGAAACGCTGCGCCGCTTCAATACGGAACTCGAAACGCAGGTTCGCGCGCGCACCGAGGAACTCGGGCAAACCGTGATGTTTCTCGAAGCGGCGCAGCATGACCTGAAAAGCAGTTTCACCGCGATGGTGCAGGTCTGCGCGAGCATGATCGAGATGCGCTGCGGGTCGGCGAGCGGGCATGCGATGCGCGTCGGCGAGATCGCGCGCCGTCTCGCGCTGTCGGCGGGGATGAGCAGCCTGCACGCGCAGGACGTGTATTTCGCGGGATTGCTGCACGGCATCGGCAAGCTGTCGCTGCCCGACGAGCTGTTGCACAAGCCGCTCGTGAAGATGACCACGGACGAACACAGCCTGTTCCAGCAACACCCGCTGCGCGCGCAGATGGTGCTCACGCCGGTCGCGCAACTGCACAAGGTCGCGTCGATCGTGCTGCACCAGTACGAGCGATTCAATGGACGCGGCACGCCGGACGGGCTCGCGGGCGACGCGATTCCGCTCGGCTCGCGGATCGTCGCGATCGCGCGCGATTTCGAAGGGTTGCGCAACGGCGAGATCGGTTCGCCGCATTCGGTCGAGCAGGCGATCGACGTACTGCACTCGCAGGCCGGCGTGCGTTACGACCCGCTGCTCGTCGCGCGCTTCATCGACCTGATGCGGGATCCGGCGAGCCTGCGCATCGCGGCGTCCGTCGCGGAGATCCGCTCCGAGCAGCTGCGCGAGGGAATGCAGCTCGCCGACGATCTGCGCACGCATCGCGGGGTGCTGTTGATGACGAAGGGCAGCGTGATGTCGGCGCATCAGATCGAGCTCGTGCGCCGTTTCGAGGCACGCGAAGGCACGACGTTCGACATTCTCGTGCTGACCGGCGCCGCCGCGTCGACGCAGGCACCGGCCGGCACGCCGCCTGCCTGACGTTGCGCGGGACGGCTCGGCCGTGGCGCGCGATCGGCCGTGCGTCGCGGCAACGCGTTCATTTCGACCGGGGCGCTCGATCATGCATGGCACCTACGACCTGCTGCTTGTCCTGCTGTCGCTCGTCATCGCGACGCTGGCCTCCTATACGGCGCTCGATCTGGCCGCATTCATTTCGCTGCTCGACAACCCGACGCTCAAGCGCGCGTGGCTGGCCGGCGGCGCGGCCGCGATGGGCACCGGAATCTGGTCGATGCATTTCGTCGGCATGCTGGCGCTGTCGCTGCCGATTCCGCTCGGCTATGCGCTGCCGGATACCGGCGCGTCGCTGGCGATCGCGGTGCTCGTGTCGTATTTCGCTCTGAATGTCGTCACGCGCGCGCGGTTGGGCCGGCGGCGCTTGCTGGCGGGCGGCATGCTGATGGGCGCCGGGATCGTCGGAATGCATTACACGGGCATGGCCGCGATGCACATGGCGCCGGGCATTCGCTACGATCCCGCGCTGTTCGCGGCGTCGATCGGCGTCGCGGTGATCGCGTCGACCGTCGCGCTTTGGATGGCGCAGACGTTGCGTGCGCAACAGGCTCGCCATGCGACCGCGCAACGCATCGGCGCCGCGCTGATCATGGGCATCGCGATCACGGGCATGCACTACACGGCGATGGCGGCCGCGCATTTCGCGCCGGACGCACGCTGCGGCGCCGCGAACGGCATCGACGCGCCGTGGCTCGCGACGACCATCGCGCTGTTCACGATGGCGACGCTGATCGTCACGCTGCTCGTCTGCCGCTTCGATGCGCGCACGACCTTTCTGCGCGGCATGACGGACACGCTCGAACGGCTGGTGCGATTGCGGACCGCGGAACTCGAAGCGGCGTTGCAGCGTTACGAGCAGACGACGGCGATGCTGCAGCGCACGCGCGAGAACATGGCGACCGAGATCGACGAACGCCGGGCGGCGCAGAGTCGGCTCGAACAGGAGAAGGACGAACAGCGGCGCCTGCTGCGGGCGCTCGAGGAAACCCACGTGCAGTTGCTGCAATCGGAAAAACTCGCGTCGATCGGCCAGCTCGCGGCCGGCGTCGCGCACGAGATCAACAATCCGATCGGCTTCATCAGCGCGAACCTCAATACGCTGAGGACGTGGGTGCGAAGCCTGCTCGACGTCGTTGCCGCGCATGACGCCGCGCTGATGCAGTTGGAACCGGCGACGCGCGAGACGCTGACGTCGATGCGCGTCGCGGCCGATCTGGACTACGTGCGCGACGAGATCGTGACGCTGATCGATGAATCGATCGACGGTGCGGTGCGGGTGCGGCGCATCGTGCAGGACCTGCGCGATTTCTCGCGGCCGGGCAGCGGCGAGTGGAGCGTGGTGGATATTCACGCGGGCCTCGAGAGCACGCTCAACGTCGTCCACAACGAACTCAAGTACAAGGCCGACATCGTCCGCGAGTACGGCGACGTGCCGCATGTCGAATGCCTTCCGTCGCAGTTGAACCAGGTATTCATGAACCTGCTCGTCAACGCCGCACATGCGATTCCGACGCGCGGCGTGATCACGATCCGCACGTCGAGCGACGGCGAGCAGGTGTCGATCGCGATCAGCGATACCGGAACCGGCATGACGCCCGACGTCGTTCGGCGGATCTTCGATCCGTTCTTCACGACGAAGCCGGTCGGGCAGGGTACGGGGCTGGGATTGTCGGTGTCGCACGGCATCGTCGAGCGCCATCGCGGAACGATCGACGTGACGAGCGAGCCGGGGCGCGGCACAACGTTCTGCGTTCGACTGCCGATCCGGCGCGCGGATGTCCGCGCGGATGCGGCGGCAGCCGTCGAGCAACGGGCGTGAGCGACAGGTGACGCGTCGTCACCGCGCCCGCTTGCGCCGCCGCCTGCGAAAGAAATTCCAGAACATCGCGGTCGCGTCCGGCCCCGTCGCGGAGTGGAACGCTTCGCGCGGGTCGCCGCCGCTCCACGCGTGCGCCAGACGGCGCACGATGCAGACGCGGACGATCAGCCGGCCGCCGCGCAGATAGTCGGTGTAATCCGCGTCGTCGTGCGCGTACGTATGTTGCTCGCCGACACGCAGTTCACCGTGCTCGTCGACGAGCCGATTGATCCGCGCGAACGCGACGCCGAGCTGCCGCGCGTTTTGCTCGGCGACGACCGTATCGAGTCCGCCATGCACGACGAGCGCGGGCATGCCCGGATAAGCGCGTACGTCGACGCAGGCGTCGACGACGCCTATCGGATCGTCATGCAGGCCGCGGCGCATCAGGCTCATCGCGGCCATCGTCGACAACGGTGGCGCGATGGCCGGACCGGAGTGCAGGCCGACGGCCGCGAACAGGTCGGGAGATTCGATCGCCAGCCGTGCCGCGAGCCCTGCGCCGGCCGACATGCCGGCCAGGTAGATTCGGTCGCGGTCAAACCCGCGCGCCTGCACGATCGCATCGATCAGCGACGCGATCGCCGGGGCCTCCGACTGCGACGCATCGCCATGCCAGTTCCAGCAGCGATGCGAATGGGCGGTCTTCGCCTGTTCGGGAAACAGCACGGCAAACCCGGCGCGCTCGGCGATGCGGCAGATGCGCGTGCCGGCGGCGAACGACTCGGCCGTCTGCTTGCAGCCGTGCAGCATCACGACGACGGGCATGCCGTCGCTCGGCGCCGAGGCGGCGGGCAGGTACAGCGCGTAGGCGAGATGGTTGACGAGGCGGCCGGCGGCCGGGCGTGCGGAATGAAACGAGCGCAGCCACGTGCCGGGTGCCTGGTGCGGCGATGTCCGCGCGGCGGTCGTCGACCCCGGGCGACGCGGGGGCCGTATGTTGGCGGTGCGCTTGGCCGTTGCCGCCGGTTTGGTCGTCTTCCTTTTGGGGCGCGTGCTCGTCGCGGCGGAAAACAGATCGAACGGGCGTAGCCAGAGGCTGGATTTTTTCCTGGGCATGGACGGATCTCGTGCCGGCGGGGCGTGCGACAGCATGCGGCGAAGCCGGCCGCCGGATGGAGGGCGAATGCGGGGGCAGCGCACAATGCGTGCCGCGGGACGCATCCGCGTCGAGGTGCTCCGGCACGGCCGATACGGCGAGCGACGATCGACGGAACACGACGCCCCGCGACATCCATCCGGCAGCGCCCCGATTCGGGCTGGCCACGCATCATGCTAGCAGGCGTCGCTCGCCTCGGGTGCGATGGTTCCGTGACCAATCGGTGAATGCTTCGACCCCACTGCCTGCGGTTATCGATACGTCCACAACCGGTGCGTCACGAACATCGTCGGCGGGATCAGCAGCGCGATCGCGACGATTGCCCAGCCGCGCGGTACATCGAACAGCTCGGCGGTGCGCGCGAGCAGCATCGTTTCGGCGAAGCCGGCCAGCGCGACGGTCAGATAGCGCAGCAAGCTGCGCGAATGCACGGTCGACGAGAAGCTCCACAGCGTATTCGCGAGATACGAGAACGCCGTCGCGCAGACGAACGCGACGGCGTTGGCGGTCACCTGAGTCGCGTCGAACAGCGCATACATCGCGGATGCGACCAGCAAGTGGAGCGCGGTCGAGCCGAGTCCGGACAGGCCGAAGCGCGCCAGCCGCACGCGCTCGGCATAAAGCAGGTCGAACATCGTTGCCTCCGCTGCTCAGCGCTCGCCCACCCGCACGCGGGCCGGCTGCGCGCGGCGGCGTGCGTTCGGGCGCCGCGTATCGCGCGCGACCGGCAGTTCGATCACCTTGGCGTGCGTCTGGTAGCGGCGGCGAATCAGATAGACCGGGCGTTGCTTCGACTCGTCGTAGATGCGTCCGATGTACTCGCCGACCACGCCGATGCCGACGAGCTCGATCCCGCCGATGAACAGCGTCACCGACAGCAGCGACGCATAGCCGAGCACCGGATTGCCGAACAGCAGCGTGCGGCCCACGATGAACGCGCCGTACAGGAATGCGAGTGCGGCGATGCTGAGGCCGATGTAGGTCCAGCTGCGCAGCGGCACGGTGCTGAAGCTCGTGATTCCCTCGAGCGCGAAGTTCCACAGCTTCCAGCCGGAGAATTTCGAGTGCCCGGCGCTGCGCGCTTCACGCTGATATTCGATGATCACGGTCTGGTAGCCGACCCACGCGAACAGCCCCTTCATGAAGCGATGGCGCTCGGGCAGGTTGCGCAGCGCGTTCACGACCTTGCGGTCCATCAGCCGGAAGTCGCCGACGTTCTCGGGCAGCTTCACGTCCGACAGCATGTTGTGCACGCGGTAGTAGATCGCGGCGGCGGTGCGCTTCGCGAACGAATCGCATGCGCGGCTGCTGCGCTTCGCGGCGACGACTTCCGCGCCGTCGCGCCAGTGTTCGAGCATCACGGGAATCAGGCTCGGCGGATCCTGCAGGTCGGCGTCGAGCGGAATCACCGCGTCGCCGGCCGCTTCGTCGAGGCCGGCCGTCAGCGCCGCTTCCTTGCCGAAGTTGCGGGTGAGATCGATGACGCGCACGCGACGGTCGGTCATGCTGACCCGGATCAGGCGTTCGAGGGTGTCGTCGCGGCTGCCGTCGTTTACGCAGACGATTTCGAAGCGGATCGAATCGAGTTCGGCCATCAGCGGAATCACGACGTCGAAGAAGCGTTCGACGGCCTCGCCTTCGTTGTAGAACGGTACGACCAGCGAGACGAGCGGTGTGTAGAGTGGTTCGCGCATGATGGGTTCCCCTGTAATGACGTGCGTGTCAGCGGCCGGCACCGAATGTCGGGCGGCCGGTGCGGCGCAGTCCGTGCGCCGGGCGGTGGTGTGAGCGGACCGGATGCGGGAAGCCGGTCTCGGTCGAGTTGTCGCGTGCGTCGGGCATCGACGGCACGTCGTGCCTTTCTTGTGCAATCCGGCTGACGAGCAGCGCCAGCGATGCCAGCGTGACGAGCGGCATGAACTGGAACGGCAGATGCGTGACGATCGCGAGACCGGCGAGCGGCGTCGCCCACATCAGCATCAGCCATTCGCGATCGAAGCGGCGCCAGCCGTGCGTCCACGCATAGCGCGCATACCACGCGATCACGAGCCCGTACCAGGTCAGGTCGTAGTCGTACAGGTACGGGCTGACGATCAGGCATGCGCAGGCGAGCGTGGCGGCGCGCAGCGCGTACGAACACGCGCCGCGCCACGCGTACACGACGGCGATCGCGGCGGCCGCGGCCGACAGCAGCTGCAGGCCGCGCGCGATGTAGGCGGGCCAGCCGGCGAGGGTGGCGAGCGCGAACACGGTCGGCATGCGCGCGAGCTTGACGTGGCCCGCGTTGACCGTCTGATACGCGTCGTTGATGCCGTGCGCGAACGCGATCCACGACCCGATCCCGAACGCGAGTGTCGTCAGTACGACGCCGGCGGCGATCGTCGCGGCCCATGCGGCCAGTGCGCGCCATTGTCCGGCGCAAAGCAGCGCGAGCGGAAACAGGACCGCCATCTGCGGCTTCATCGTCAGCAGACCGAAGCAGATGCCGGCGATGACGGGGCGGCGATTCAGCGTCAGCAGCCCGAGGCCGGCGAGCGTCGCGGTCAGCAGGCTCGTCTGCCCGACGATCACCGTGAGGAACGCGCCGGGGAACGCGAGCGCGCAGAGCAGCGCGGCATCGCGCTGCACGGTGGCGCGGATCGTCACCGCGAACAGCATGTAGGTCCCGCCGAGCCACAGCACCAGCGCGAGCAGGTACGGCATCCAGCCGAGCGGCAGCACCAACAGCAGCATGGTCGGCGGATAGAGCCACGGCAGCGATCCGTCCGCGGCGTTCAGCGTCGGGATCGCGAGTTTCTCGATCGCGAAGAGCGAGGAGAACTGCCATGCGTCCACCGCGCGCCCGAGCGCCGCGAGCCGCGCGGCGCTCCAGATCGGTGCGAAATCCTGCGCGAGCGGTTCGGGAACGGCGGTATGCGACCCATGCACGCGTGCGAGATAGATGCAGATGAACAGCAACTCGGTGAACAGTACCGCCGCCGCATAGAGGCGCACCCGATTGCGATTGAGCCAATGCGGGAAACGGCGCGGGCCGGCGATCGGCAGTTCCGGATGGGCGTCGAGGGCCGAATCGACGTGCAGAAGGGAGAGTGGCGTTTTCATTGCGCATTCCGCGACGCGAGGGTCGAGCGACGCACGACGACGAACAGGACGGCGAGCAGCACGACCGGGCCGATCTGCGGCAGCCGCGTGATCCGGTTGAACACCTCGAATACCGGCAACAGCCACGCGAGCACGATCACGATCTGATCTCCCGGCAACCAGCCTTCATCGAGCCCGTGGGCGATCAGGCAGAAGACCGCGATGCCCAGCCAGGCCAGTTCGTAATGCCACAGATAGGGCGTCGACAACAGCGTGGCGACCACCAGCGCCGCGCCGCGCAGCCGCATGTCGTCCGTGCGACGCCAGACCTGAACGGCGGCGGTGATGGCGAGCAATCCCACGGCGGCTTGCGCGGCGAGCGAGACCGGAATCGATGCACCCGCGAGGCGGAGCGCCGAGAACGTCGTCGGCGAAACGAACCAGTAGGCGGGAAGGGTGAAGTGCATGCCGCGTACGATCGACATCGCATGGGCCAGGCCGCTCAGGGAGCCCGTGCCGGTCAGTGCAATGCCGGCCACGGTGAACAGCACGGTCGTGATCGCCGCCGACATGAAGGCTCGCCACGAGCGCGTCGCGATCAGCACGAACGGAAACACCATCGCCATCTGCGGCTTGATGGCGAGCAACCCGATCAGCATGCCGGCGACGATCGGGCGTCGGCCGAGGAAATGCAGCGCGAGCGCGGCGATGCCGGCGGTCAGGATGCTGTTCTGCCCGTACAGGATGGACGCGAACACGCCCGAATAGGCGAGCACCACGAGCGCCGCGGCGCGCGGAACGGGCAGGTGCGCACGCAGGCCCGACAGTCTCAGGGCGGCATACGCATAGCATAAAAGACTGCCCGCAAAAAAGAGGAAATACGCGGGCAGGAAAGGCACGAGGGCAACCGGCGCGATGAACAGCAGCATCGTCGGCGGATAGAGCCAGGGCAGCGATTGGTGACCGATATAGGCACCGAACCGCGCGACCTCGGCATGAGAGAAGAAGACCGGATCGTAGATCGCTGCGGCGTGGCCTTGCAGCACGAGTTGCGACGCGGTCCAGAAGACGGAGAAGTCGACACCCGGTCGGGCAGTCGACTGCGACGTGAAGGCGTCCGTTACGACGCCCCAGACGATCAGAAAGGTCACGCACAGCAGCAGCATGACGCAGCTGTACGGAACGATCCGGTCAGCCGTCAACCATTGAGCACAGCGTTTGGCGCGATAGCGCACTCCACGATTGGCTGTGTACATGATGCCCCGTTTGCAGTGAAGGCTGCCTGATCTTCCGCAGCCTTTTTGTGTTGTCGTGTATCCGGATCGAATCGCGCTCGATGGCGCTGTCCGGTGAATGCATTGTTGGAGAAAAAATCGTGTGACGCAAACCGCGGGCTGAATCGTGAAATCGCGATTCGACGGCGACATGGCTGAAAAGCGGGTTTTCATGTCTGAGAAAACCGTACCGGCGCAAATGATGTTTCTCGCTTGAAACATTCCGTGTTTTTCACCGGTCCGGCGGTATGCGGAATGCGCGTTGGGCGACGGGTGATCCGGATTCGGGAAAATCCCGAGAAAATTTTTTGGCGCCCTTGCACAGCGCGGCGGCGCGCTGCCGGCACGCGGCGCCGGCCGGCATGCGTATATCAAATCTGAAACATTTTGTGCAGTGCGCCGAAACCCGGTCGACGGGTGAATCGCCGGAACCCTTGATGCACCTCGTTTTCCCTCCGGCTGGCCTGCTCTTTGCGTCAAGGTCCGCACGACAGTCGACGACGTGATGAACGACCGGTTGAAGCAACAGGCTGACAAGACCGGATTCAATCACCTGCGGAAAGCAACGGATCCAGGGCGCGTCGGGGAATACGCCGCCCAGGCCTTGAAAACCGCCGGAAACGTCGACTGGGCGAATAGGCGACGGCATCGTCCGCGCAAAAAGAATCACATGACAGCATTGGGGAATAAAAATGAAAGACCAGAGCACGCCGCGGCTCGCATGCCGCGAAGAAGACCCGCAGTCGCATCGACGCATTAGCGTCATCCGCTCAATCCGTATTCATGCCCGGAACGGTCGTTTCGCCGTTCTGCTCGATCGCGTCATTCGCCAGATCGCAGCGCGCATGGATATCGCACGCATCAGCTCACCGACCATCGTTCGCCAGGCACGGCTCGTACCCTGCCGTGTGCGTCGCTGAGCACAGCATCCGAATCCTTGTGTTGTTCCGGTAGTACCCCGCTCCCCGCGTCGATCCCCGACAACGGGATTTTCATAGTAGTGCGTAAGGAGAATAGCCATGTCCACGTTCATCCAGAAAATCCGCGGTTTCGTTCAAGACGAACAAGGCGTGACGGCCATCGAATACGGCCTGATTGCCGCACTGATCGCAGTCGGCCTCGTTGCAGCACTGACGCTGGTCGGCAACGATCTCAAGACCGTCTTCAACACGATTGCAGACGATCTCAACGCGGCGATCTGAATGGCGGGGCGGCGAACGGCGGGTCCGGCCCGTTCGTCGCCATCCCCCCGCGCGAGCAGGGCCGGACACTTCACCAACAGATGTCGAATTGACCGAACGGCGGATGACTCGGCCGGTGCACTGCTCGAGTCTCCTCCGCTCTCTTGATCAACCGAATCGGAGGCTGTCATGCGGACCAGCGGACGTGCGGTAGCGGTATCGCGATGGATCGGCGACGAGCAGGGGGTGACGTCGATCGAGTACGCGTTGATCGCGGCAGTGTTCGCCACCATCGTGCTGGGAAGCGTGGTCGTACTGAAAGGTTCGGTTGAAGACGCGTACAACATGATCGCGTCGATCGTGACCTCGGCGGTCAATACCGCACTGGGTCAGTGATTCCGACTATTACAGCCAATCGAGGTTCGCCATGTTGCCTGCCGCACTGCCTTACCCGGTTCCGTTGTGCGTGACGGTGCTTGTCGTCGTCGCGGCCAGCACGGACATCACGAGCCGACGCATCCCGAACCGGCTCGTCGCGATCGGGCTGGCCGGTGCGCTGATCGCCCAGTGCGCGCTGCACGGGGTCCAGGCCGGCGCACTCGCGTGGCTCGGCGGCGCGGCGACCGGCTTCGGCATGCTGCTGCCGTTCTATCTGCTGCGCGGGATGGCTGCAGGCGACGTGAAGCTGATGCTGGCGATCGGCGCATGGGTCGGCGCGCAGATGACGTTCTACATCGTGCTGGCCACCTTTCTGGCCGGCGGGATCGGCGCGATCGGCCTGGTGCTGGTGCGCGGGCGGATGCGCCAGATGTGGGCGAACGTCCGGGCGCTGATCGCGCATCGCTCGATCCGCGCGTATGCAGGGGCAACCGACGACCCCGTGGAAGTCGCGTCGGTCGGCGCGTTGCCGTATGGCGTGGCGATTGCCGCCGGCACGCTGGGCATGCTGTTCGTTTCGTGCGTCTAGCGCGACGAACCCGCAACGAGGATGAAACGCACATGAACACGATCCCCACCGAACCGAAGCGCGACGCGCAGGTTGCACACCTGCCGCAACCGTCGCCGTTGCGGGAGGCACATGCGAGGCCCGGCACGCAGTTGCCCGCCGCGCCGCGCTCACTCGAGGAAACCGGACTGAGCCAGGCGTTCGTCGCAGGGCTCGTGCTGAAGTCGACGCTGGTGCTCGGCCGCCCGTCCTACGGCGACCTGATCGAACGCCATTGCCTGCCGCTCGCGGTGCTCGACGACGTCTTCGCGTTCCTGGTACGCGAGCATCTGGTCGAACTCACCCATCGCGGCAAGACCGATCTCGACGTGACGTTCCGCCTGACCGACGCGGGCCGCGTGGCCGCGCTCGAAGAGTGCGCGCGCAGCACGTACAGCGGGCCGGCGCCGGTGACGCTCGACGCGTATCTCGACTGCGTGTCCACCCATTCGGTGCGCAAGCTGCGTGTGGCCCAGAACGACGTGTGGGCCGTGTTCGAAGGCATCGTGATGGACACGTCGGTACTCGACTCGGCGGCCGCCGCGCTGAACTCCGGCCGTCCGCTGCTGATCTACGGCCCCGCCGGCAGCGGCAAGACCTTCCTCGCCGAGCGGCTCGGCGCGTTGATGGGCGGCCATGTACCGGTGCCGTATGCGATCTATGCGGCCGGGGAAGTGATCCAGATCTACGATCCGCTCGTGCATGTCGACGCGCCGTCGCAAACGGAGGGCCAGTCGGTCGATCGCCGCTGGCGCCTGTGCGAGCGGCCGGTCGTGATGTCCGGCGGCGAATTGACGCTCGACGAGCTCGACCTGCGCCGCGACGAAGCGGCGGGCTTCTACCAGGCGCCGCCGCACATGAAGGCGAACATGGGCATGTACATCATCGACGATCTCGGCCGCCAGCGTGTCGAGCCGCGTGACCTGCTCAACCGCTGGCTGCGTCCGCTCGATCGCGGCGTCGACTTCCTGACGCTCGAGTCCGGCAATCGATTCGTGCTGCCGTTCGACGTCTGGCCGGTGTTCTCGAGCAACCTGGCGCCGGAGCAGTTCGCCGACGACGCATTCCTGCGCCGGCTCGGTTCCAAGCTTCACGTCGGCGCGCTGTCGATCGACCACTACCGCGCGGTGTTCGACGCCGCATGCGAGTCGCTCGGACTGGTGTCGACGCAGGACGCCTTCGACTATCTGCTGCACCGGCTGCACCTGCCGACCGGCAAGGCATATCTCGCATGCTTCCCGATGGATCTGCTGCGCCTGGTTGCCGCCGGCGCGCGGTATCGCGGCGATCCGCTCGAAGTGACGCACGACGCGTTGCACGACGCATGGGCCAGCTATTTCGGCACGGCGCCCGAGCGCGACGGCGTATATCTGCCGCCTGCCGAGCACGGCGGTCACACAGTCATAACCGGTTGAGCCGTTTCTTTCACGATTCGTTGAGGAGCATTGCCATGAAAAACAGTCGAGCGCTCATGATGCTGATTGTCGCGATGGTCGCGGGGCTTGCCGCGGTCGTGTTCGCGTCCCGCTGGTTGATGAATACATCCAGCAGCTCGGTCACGTCGGTCGCGGTGGCGACCACGGACCTGAACCTGGGCGAGCCGCTCGGGCCGAACCAGATCCGCATGGTGAGCTGGCCGTCGGGCAGCGTGCCGACCGGCGCGTTCACCGACACGAAGGAACTCGAAGGGCGCGTCGTGCGCACGAGCCTCGCGCGCGGCGAGCCGGTGATCGAGTCGAAGCTCGCGCCGGTCGGCACGAAGGGCGGGCTTTCCGCCGTGATCGCCGACGGCAGCCGCGCGATCACCGTGCGCGTGAACGACGTGGTCGGCGTCGCGGGCTTCGCGCTGCCGGGCAACTACGTCGACGTGATCGTCAACACGCAGGAACAGCAGGGCAAGACCGACGGGCAGAGCATCTCCAAGATCGTGCTCGAGCACATCCTGGTGCTGGCCGTCGCGCAGCAGGTCAGCCGCGACGACACCGCACCGAAGGTGGTCAATGCGGTGACGCTCGAAGTCACGCCCGACCAGGCCGAACGCCTCGACCTCGCGCGCAGCGTCGGCACGTTGTCGCTCGTGCTGCGCAACCAGGTCGACCAGAAGACGCTGACGACCGACGGCGCGACCAAGCTGACGCTGCTCGGCAAGGCCCCGGTGCCCGACGCGCCCGCGCCCGTACAGGTGAAGACCGTGCGCGTGCGTGTCGCATCGCACGCGGCACCGGCAGCACGCCGCGATTGTGTCGGCGTGCTGACCGGGGTACGGGGCAGCGTCGAATGTTTCTGAAGCCATAGAACACACATCCAGATAAACAGATTAACCAGATCGGCCGCCGTCAGGGCACGGCGGCCTTGGAAGTCGACAACCGGCGGCTCGCCGGTCACTCGGGGGATCAGACGAAATGAAGATCAATCCGCAACATTCAGGTACCGGCCCGGTGCGCACACGCATCGCACGGGGCACGATGATGGCCGCGATCCTGTGTACGGGGTGGCTGACGGTATACAGCGCGCTGGCCCAGGAAGGCGCGGAATCGGCTGCGCTGATGAAGGGCGGCGCGAGCGCGCCGGCTGCCGTCGCCAAGGGGCCGATGCAGATGACGATCAGCATGGCGCCGGCGGTTGCCGCCGCGCCGGCCGCGTCGGCAGGCCCGCTGCGCGGACCGAATTGCGTGGGCGCGGTGCGCGAGTCGACCAGCGTCAGCGTGCCGCTCGGCAAGTCGCTGCTGGTGCCGATGCCGGAGCCGGTCCGCAACCGGACCATCGGCAACCCGGCCGTCGCGCAGGCGACGATGGTGTCGCCGCAGACGCTGTACATCCTCGGGCTGACGGTCGGCACGACCAACATGATCGTGCAGGGCCGCAGCGGTGCATGCCGCGTGATCGACGTGGCGGTCGGCGCGGACGCCGGCGGCCTGCAGGCGTCGCTGATGCAGCTGATGCCGAACGAGCGCGACATTCACGTCTCGACCGCCGCCGGCACGATCGTGCTGGCGGGCAACGTGTCGAACTCGCAAGCCGCGCAGCAGGCGGTGCAGATCGCCCGCGCGTACAGCGAAAGCGCCGGTGACGGCAGCGGCAAGGGCGCCGGCGTGCTGAACATGCTGGCCGTCACGTCGCCGCAGCAGGTGATGCTCGAGGTGAAGGTCGCCGAAGTGTCGAAGACGCTGATCAACCAGATGGGCAGCGCATTCAACATCCAGGGCGGCTTCGGCTCCTGGAGCGGCGCGCTCGTCAGCCAGCTGCTCGCGGGTGTCGCAAGCGCCGCGGTCTTCAACAAGGCGAACAACAAGCCGTTCAGCATCGCGGCCGATGCGCAGAACACCGACAACCTCGTCAAGATCCTCGCGGAGCCGAACCTCGTGACGATCAGCGGCCAGGAGGCGACGTTCCTCGCCGGCGGCAAGATCTTCATCCCGGTACCGCAGAGCAGCGGGACGGGCACGTCGTCGATCACGCTGCAGGAAGAGGAGTTCGGCGTCGCGCTGAAGTTCACGCCGACGGTGCTGGGCAACGGCCGGATCAGCCTGAAGGTCGCGCCGGAAGTGTCGGAACTGTCGCAGACGGGCGTCACGCTGAGCGCGACCAACATCGGCGGCACGTCGATCCTGCCGCTGATCACGACCCGGCGCGCGTCGACGACGGTCCAGATGGGCGACGGCGAATCGTTCGCGATCGGCGGGCTGATCAAGGACAACGCGAGCGGCGCGCTGAAGGCGATTCCCGGCGTCGGCGAGGTGCCGGTGCTCGGTGCGCTGTTCCGCAGCACGTCGTTCCAGCAGGACCGCACCGAGCTGATCTTCGTGATCACGCCGCACCTGGTGAGGCCGCTGCAGACCGCCGACCTGCCGCTGCCGACCGACAGCTTCTCGAAGCCCAACGAAGCCGACGTGTATGCGACCGGCAACATGGAAGGCCGCAAGGGTGTCCGCAAGGCGGGCGCGCAACCGGCGAGCGGCGCGATGAATGCACCGCAGACGCCGGCACCGGCTCCCGCGCCGCAATCGGCCGCACCGGCCGCACCGGCCGCCGCGCTGCCCGCACCGCGTGCGCCTCAACCTGCCGAAGCACCGGCACCGGTGCCGGCGCAGCCCGAGAAGCCGGCGGCTGCAGCGGCCGCCGCGGCGGGGGCGGTGAACGTCGAACCGGTGCCTGCCGTGCCGTTGCGGCCGCAACCGCAGGCCGACGCGGCCAGCGCGGCGCGGATCGCGCGCATCGAAGCCGCTGCCGCGCGTCTCGCGGCGGCCGGCTCCGACACGCCGGCAAAACCGGCGCCGCGTTCGAAGCAGAGTCTGCCGGCCGCCGCCCACGCGCAGATCGCGCGGGCGAATGCGGAACCCGCGTCCAACGATCGTTGAAGCCATCCAAGGGGAAGCTCATGAAATCCGCCTACCTCGTATTCGTGCGCCGTGCGGCGCTCGCCGTCCCGCTCGCGTTCGCGCTTGCCGGCTGCATGTCATCCACGCCGGTGTGGGACAGCCGCTTCGGCGACTCGGTCCGCGCCGTCACGCAAGCCCAGATCATCGATCCGCATGCCGCCGAACACGCGGCCTCGCGGCAGGGGGTCGACGGCAGCGCCGCCGCGTCCGCGCTCGACAACTACGACAAGTCGTTCAAGCAGCCCGAGCCGAAAGCCAATGCATTCGTGATCGGGATCGGCAAGTCGTCGGGGCAATAACACAGGCACGCTCAGGGAGAACGCCATGTCCAGCGCAGCTCGTCATCCGAAACTCACGCGTCGCGGTATGCGTCGCCAGCAAGGCGCCGTCGCGATCATCGTCGGTCTCGCACTGGCGGTGATGATCGGGTTCGTCGGTCTCGCGCTGGACCTTGGCAAGCTGTACGTCACGCGCAGCGAACTTCAGAACAGCGCCGACTCATGCGCGCTGTCCGCTGCGCGCGACCTCACGTCGGCCATCAGCCTGCAGGTCGCGGAAGCGGACGGCATCGCCGCCGGCCATTCGAATTTCGCGTTCTTTCAGCAGAACGCGGTGCAGATGCAGACGGATTCGAACGTCACGTTCAGCGATTCTCTGACCAATCCGTTCCTGACGAAGACGGCGGTCGCCACGCCCGCGAACATCAAGTACGTGAAGTGCACCGCGCAGCTGACCAACATCGCGCACTGGTTCATCGAGGTGCTCAACACGATTCCCGGCGTGCAGGTGGCGAACGCGGCGCAGGTCTCGGCGAGTGCGATCGCGACCGTCGGCGCCGGGCAGACCACCTGTGCGATCCCGGTGTTCGTGTGCCGCGCGGCGGCCGCCGCGCCGTACAAGGTGGGTGACTGGATTTCGTCGCCTTCCGGCTCGTCGTCGACGTACGGGCCGGGCAACTTCGGCTGGGCCGCGCTCGACGGATCGACGAACGAAACGACGATCGCCAGTGAACTGTCCGGCAATACCTGCAACATCTCGTCGCCGCCCACCCTCGGTTCGACGGGCCTGAAGTCCGCATCGCTGCGCGCCTGGAATACCCGCTTCGGCATCTATACGAACGGCGCCAACGGCTCGAGCGGCCAGCCGGACTTCACCGGCTACGCATACGTCGGCCCCAACTACGGGCCGCCGGGAACCGCCGGCATCGTCGGCGACGCGTACACGCAGTTCGTGCTCGATCGCGCAAGCTTCAAGTCCTACCAGGGCGACGGTGCACCGCCGGCCGGCAGCGGCATCGCGACCAAAGGGACCGCCACGGCAAGCAACTATCAGACGTTCGGCGGCGACCGCCGCGTCGCGCTTGCCCCCGAGGGCGACTGCTCGACGCTGAAGGGGTCAAGCAACCAGCTGACCGTCACGCAGTGGGACTGCGTGCTGATGCTCGATCCGCTGCCGTTCAGCCCGGGCGCCGGCGGGGTCGTCGCGCATCTCGAATATCTCGGCTCGGCGTCATCCGGCAGCACGCCTTGCGCGACGCACGGTTTGCCGGGCAGCGGCAGCTCAGTCGGCCTCAAGGTGCCGATGCTCGTTCAATAGAGGAGACACGATCATGAACAGGCCCCCGATTCGCCGGTCGCGCATGCGCGGTGTCGCCGCGGTCGAGTTCGCGCTCGTGCTGATGCCGATGATCGTGCTCGCGACCGGTGTGGCCGAGTTCGGCCGCGCCATCTATCAGTACGAGACGCTCACCAAGGCGACGCGCGACGCGGCGCGCTACCTGTCGGTCTATCTGCCGGCCGACAGCGCGTATCCGCTCGCGGCGGCGCAGTGCCTGGTCGTCTACGGCAACACGACGTGCGGGTCTGCCGGCACCGAGCTGGTGCCGGGGCTCACGACATCGATGGTGATCGTGTGCGACGCCGCGCATTCGACCGATTGCGCCGACGCATCCGACCCGCCGCAGTTCGCGAACCTGCCGACGTACGACTCGACCAACAACGCGGCGAGCGGCACGGCGACCGGCAGCATCAACGTCGTCGAGGTGAAGGTGAAGGGCTACCAGTACCAGCCGATTCCGGCCTACCCGGGGCTGTCGTCGATCACCTTCGGCAACATCGTCACCGTGATGAGGCAAGTGTCATGAACGCGCGCCCCTTCCCGCTGTCGCGCCGTCGCGGCCAACGCGGCGCGACGATCGTCGAGTTCGCGCTGATCGCATCGATCCTGATCATGCTGCTGATCGGTATCTTCGAATTCGGGCGCGTGCTGTTTTACTGGAACACCGCGACCGAGGCCATCCGGCTCGGCGCACGCACGGCGATCGTCTGCGACGTGAACGCCGCCGGCGTCGTGAAGCGCGTGAAGTCGCTGATGCCGATGTTGTCGAACGCGAACGTGTCGGTGAGCTACACGCCGTCAGGTTGCGACGTGAGCTCCTGCTCGTTCGTGACCGTCAGCATCACCAACGTCACGGTCAGGACGATGATTCCGATCGCGAACGTCGCGATCACGATGCCGCCGTTCACCACGACGATGTCGCGGGAAAGCCTGAACTCCTCGACGGGCGGTAGCGCCTGTCAATAATCGAAACCGACGAGGCACAGTCATGATCAATATCCTCGTAGCTGCCGACGATACCGCCCGGCTCACGCAGACCGCGCGCCTGGTCACCGACAGCGGACACTATCGCGTGACACGCGCGCACGGTCGGCCGTCCCAGATCGAGCATCGAACGGACGGGCTCGATTCATTCGACATCCTGCTGATGGACGGCGCGACGACCGAGGCGGCTGAGCTGTCGGCGCTCGAACGGATCTGCCGGCTGCACCCGGGCCTGACCTGCATCCTGGTGACGGCCGATGCGGCGCCGAACGTGCTGCTGGACGCGATGCGCGCCGGCGCGCGCGACGTGCTGCAGTGGCCGCTCGATCCCGCGGCGCTGGCCCGTGCGCTCGAGCGTGCCGCCGCGCAAAGCACGCGGCGCGACGGCGACGATACGCGCTTCGTGTCGTTCATGTCGTGCAAGGGTGGCGCGGGCACGAGCTTCGCCGCGAGCAACGTCGCGTACGAGATCGCCGAAATCCACAAGCGCCGCGTGCTGCTGGTCGATCTGAACCAGCAGTTCGCGGATGCCGCGTTCCTCGTCAGCGACGAGACGCCGCCGTCGACGCTGCCGCAGCTGTGCGCGCAGATCGAGCGGCTCGACGGCGCGTTTCTCGACGCGAGCGTCGCGCACGTGACGCAGAACTTCCACGTGCTCGCTGGTGCCGGCGACCCGGTCAAGGCCGCGGAGATACGCGAGGATGCGCTCGAATGGATTCTCGGCGTCGCGGCGCCGCGCTACGACTTCGTGATCTTCGACATCGGCGTGAGCATCAATCCGCTGTCGATGATCGCACTGGATCGCAGCGACCAGATCCAGCTCGTGCTGCAGCCGGCGATGCCGCACGTGCGCGCGGGCCGCCGGCTGCTGGAGATTCTCGTGTCGCTCGGCTACCCGACCGACCAGATGCGGCTGGTGGTGAACCGGATGACGCGCGCGAGCGAACGGTCCCGCACCGCGCTCGAGGAAGTGCTGGGTCTGCACGCGAGCAGCACGATACCCGACGATGCCGACACCGTGCGCGAGGCGCTCGACCAGGGGCATCCGGTCTCGCGCGTCGCACGCAGCGCCGCGGTGACGCGTGCGTTGCAGGCCTGTGCGAAGCAGATCGTCGAAGGGGACGTGCGCACCCGGCACGACACGTCCAGCAGCGAACCGTTGATGTCACGGCTGTTCGGCCGCAAGGCCACGCCGAAGCTCAAGTCCATGTGAATCTTTCGGGGAAACCATCATGTCATTGCGCGAACAGATGTCCTTGTATCGGACGCAGCCGCAGGCGGCGGGCACCGAACCGGCAGGTGCGACGCATTCGTCGGTACGCGACGCGTACCAGAAGCTGCGCCGTGAAATTCACCTGGCGGTTCTTGAACGGGTCGAGCTGGAGCGTCTGTCACGCCTGCCGCAGGAACAGGTCCGTCAGGAAATCTCGGCGCTGATCTCGCGCATCCTCGACGAGGAGCGCATGCCCGCGAACGACATCGAGCGGCGCCAGCTTGCGATCGACGTGTACGACGAGATGTTCGGTTTCGGCCCGCTGGAGGCGCTGCTGCGCGACCCAGGCATCTCCGACATCCTCGTGAACACGTACCGCCAGGTGTACGTCGAGCGCGCCGGCCAGCTCGAGCTGACCGACGTGACGTTCTACGACGACGCGCACCTGATGAAGGTGATCGAGAAGATCGTGTCGCGGGTCGGGCGTCGCATCGACGAATCGACCCCGATGGTCGATGCGCGTTTGCCGGACGGCTCGCGCGTGAACGCGATCATTCCGCCGTCGGCGATCGACGGGCCGCTGATGTCGATCCGGCGTTTCGCGGTCAACCCGCTGAAGATGGACGACCTCGTGAGTTACCAGAGCCTCACGCCGCCGATGGCGGAACTGCTCGATGCGCTGGCCAGGGCGAAAGTGAACGTGCTCGTGTCGGGGGGGACGGGCAGCGGCAAGACGACGCTGCTCAACATCCTGTCGGGCTTCATCCCGCGATCGGAGCGGATCGTGACGATCGAGGATGCGGCCGAGCTGCAACTGCAGCAGCCCCACGTGCTGCGACTCGAAACGCGGCCGCCGAACATCGAGGGCAAGGGCGAGATCACGCAGCGCACGCTCGTGCGCAACGCGCTGCGGATGCGGCCGGACCGGATCATTCTCGGCGAAGTGCGCGGCGCGGAAGCGCTCGACATGCTCAACGCGATGAACACCGGCCACGAAGGCTCGCTCGCGACGATTCACGCCAACACGCCGCGCGACGCGCTCACGCGGCTCGAGAACATGATCAGCGTCGGCGGCCTGACGCTGCCGCCGAAGACGATGCGTCAGCAGATCGCGTCGGCGATCTCGGTGGTGGTCCAGGCGACGCGGCTCACCGACGGCAAGCGCAAGATCGTCAGCATCCAGGAGCTGACCGGGATGGAAGGCGACATCATCAACATGCAGGAGATCTTCACGTTCAAGCGCACCGGCATGGATCGCGACGGAACGGTGCGCGGACACTTCTGCGCGACCGGCGTGCGGCCGAAGTTCGCCGAGCGGCTGCAGGCGTTCGGCATCAACCTGCCGGATTCACTCTACGACCCGGCGCAGCGTTACGAGACGAAGTGACGACGCGCGTTCGTCTGATTCCGGGGAGGTCTCATGGACTCGATATTCTACGGTTTTGTGATTCTCACCTTCGTCGCGGTCGTGCTCGCGATCGAAGGTGTCTATCAATGGTGGAACTCACGCCACGGTGCCGCGGCACGCCGGATCGAGTCGCGCCTGCGCGCGATGTCGGCCGGCGGCAGCGTGCAGCAGGAGCGACTGTCGATTCTCAAGAAGCGGATGCTCGACGAGTCGAAGCCGTTCGACCGGCTGCTGCTGCGCATGCCGCGTGTGCAGTCGCTGGATCTGCTGCTGCAGCAATCGGGGCTCGACTGGACGGTGGCGAAGCTCGTCGTGTACAGCGCGGTATTGCCGGTGACGGCGATGCTCGTCCTGTTGTTCACCCCGTTGCCGTTGATCGCCGTGGTGCCGATTGCGCTGCTGACCGCGTGCTTTCCGGCCTTGTACGTGATGCGGCATCGCAACCGGCGGATGCTCAAGCTCGAGCGTCAGCTGCCGGATGTCTGCGACATGATCGCGCGCGCGCTGCGCTCCGGCCACTCCTTTACGAGCGCGCTCGGGATGGTCGGCGAGGAGTTTCCGGATCCGATGGGCGGTGAATTCCGGATAACGTTCGACGAGATCAATTACGGCGTATCGCTGCACGATGCGCTGGTGAACCTCGCGACGCGCGTGCCGGCCCATGACCTGCGCTACTTCGTGATCGCGGTGCTGATCCAGCGCGAGACCGGCGGCAACCTGGCCGAGCTGCTCGACAGCATCGCATCGCTGGTTCGCGAGCGCTTCAAGCTGTTCGACAAGGTCCGCGTGCTGTCGGCGGAAGGGCGGCTGTCGGCCTGGATCCTCGGGCTGCTGCCGTTCGGCACGGCGGGCATGATGGCGGTGTTGAACCGGGAGTTTCTGTCGGTGCTCTGGCAGGATCCGGCCGGCATCAAGATGGTTGGCGTGATGCTGGGGTCGATGGCATTCGGCATGCTGTGGATTCGCCGCATCATCCGGATTCGCGTCTGACGCGTGTCTCAGGCTTCACGAACCGATTCGAGGCAGTCATGCAAAACCTGAGCGTAGTACATACCGTGATGCTGGCCGGATTATTCATCTTCGTCGCCGGCGGCGTGCTGGTCGCGATGCTGCTGTTTGCGCCGCGCAACATGGAGCGCCGGATCCAGCAGGCGAGCGGAGCAAGTGTCGGCATCGGCGCCGGCGCGGGCGACGGCGGCGGGCAGGCATCGCGCTGGGTCGCGAAGCTCGTCGAGCTGTCGCAACCGATTTCCCGGCTGTCGGTGCCGCAGGAGGGCTGGGAGAATTCACCGCTGCGGATCCGGCTGATGAACGCCGGCTGGCGCGATCCGAACGCAGGCGCGCTTTACTTCGCGGCGAAGACGGTACTCGCGCTGGCGCTGCCGGGCGCGGCGCTGCTGGCACTCGCCACGACCCGGCTCGCGGGTCAACGCATGCTGCTGTCGTTCATCCTCGTCGCGCTCGCAGGGATCGGCTACTACGTGCCGAACGTGATCCTCAAGCGGCGGATCGCGACGCGTCAGCGGGTAATCTTCGAGGACTTTCCGGATGCGCTCGACCTGCTGACCGTGTGCGTCGAAGCAGGGCTCGGGCTCGATGCGGCGCTGATGAGAGTGAGCGAGGAACTGCGCTTTCGCAGCGAAGTGGTCGCGAGCGAGCTCGACTTGCTGCTGCTCGAGATGCGTTCCGGGTTCACCAAGGAAACCGCGCTGCGCAATCTGGCACTGCGGACCGGCGTCGAGGATATCGAATCGTTCTGCGCGATGCTGATCCAGGCCGATCGCTTCGGCACGAGCATCGCCGAATCGCTGCGCGTGCTGTCCGACATGCTGCGCACACGGCGGCGGATGCGCGCCGAGGAGCGCGCCGCGAAGATCGCGCTGAAGCTGCTGTTCCCGCTGATCTTCTGCATCTTCCCGGCGCTGATGTGCGTGTTGCTCGGGCCGGCGATGATTCACGTGTATCGCGTGCTGCTGCCGACCTTCACGAGCATCGGGCAGTAAGCAGCGGCGCGGGACTGCCGCGCGAACCGGATGTACGTGCCGAATGAGCATCGTCGGCCGGCACGGCCACCGTCTTCATGGGAGGCTCCTCCTCCCCCCGGGCGGCGCCGCGAGACAGGTCGATCATAGCGGCGTCAACGCAACCCGGACCCATGGTCGACCCTGGAGACAGCCGTAGTCCACTGCCCGCGCGGGTGGCCCCCTACGGCTAACCCCGGACGCAGCCGCGGCGGCGTGCCGACCGGACGGAAAACCGCCCGGAACGGACCGGTCGTCACGGCTGAATCCATTCGTGTCGATAACGCGATCGATTGTTTACCGGATTGCCGGTCGACGCAGGAAATCGCCGCGCGGCCGCGGCACCCTCGGTCCGCCAAGGCAGGGATGCGCCAGGCGACGACGCGGCACGTATCGACAGATGCCGCCGCCGATGCGCGCGTCATCGTGCCCGAAAATCTCCTTGAAATCGTCGATTCGAATTCCTACGATTGTTCAAAATCAGGCTTGAATGACGCTGCGAACGGGACGATCGCCCCGCGTCGCGGAAAGAACGAACACAACGCCTGAACGTCGAGCGACTGCCCGACGATACGGGCAACAGGCCAGTCAAGCACGATCAGGGCCGGGGGAATCATGAACGAATACGCAGCGCGATGCACGCCGCCTGACACTTCATCGAACAGGCGCCCACCCGCGCGGACGGAACCCGCGATGCCGCCGGGCTTCGGCGCGCGTCGTCTCCCTCCCGATTCCTGACAGACGGCGCGCGCAACCGCGCCGGGAACACCGCTTTCTCACCGACATCCTGTGCATCGACGCACACGCGTATCGGGCCGCTCGCGCCCGGCGTGGCGACGCACGTCGCGCACTCGACGGACCGACATAACAATTCGAACGAGGGACGCAGCATGGCCATCCATGTGCCTGTGACACGCCGGACGTTTCTGAAGCTCGCCGGCAGCGGCGCCGTCGTTGCCGTTTCGGTTACGCATTTGCCGGCACTCGTACTCGCCGCAGGCGAGACGCAGGCCGATGCGGACGGCCCGAACTGGGCGCCGGTGCCCGGAAAGGCGCGCTGGCGCATCGACGGCATGCCGAAGGTAATGGGCCAGAAGATCTACGCGCGCGACTTCAAGTCCCGCGACTTCGTCGGCTGGCCGCAGCAGGAAAACTGGCTTTATGCACTGCGCTGCGACCGGGTCGACGCCGTGTACCAGGGCTACGATCTCGGCGTGCTGCCGCACGAACTGCGGCCGATCGCCATCGTCGATAACGCATTGCTGAGCGCGCGCAGGATCAAGCTTGCACCGGGACCCGATCCGATCGCGAACCAGGACATCTACTGGCTCGCGCGAGTGGGTTACCCGGCGGACTGCTACGGGCAACCGGCCGCGCTGTTGATCTTCGAGAACTTCGACATCTATCGTCGCGCAAGGAAGTTGCTCGATTTCAATCGCAGCGTGATCCGGTACGGCGCGCCGGTCGGCACCGGTCAGGCCGCACCGGTCGTGCCGTATTCGCCCGTGACCGTCTACGTGCGCGACGACGCGCGGCGGTTCAGCTACGTCGACAACTACCAGACCGACGGCAACGGCAAGCCGACGGCGAAGTACCTGGAGGAACGTGAGGCGGCGGTCGCCAACATCGATGCAACGATCGCCAGCCACGCGGCCGCCGGCACGTGGATCGGCATTCGGGCGACGGGCGACGACGGGTTCGAGACGCCGGCGATGGACCCGATGTTCATGGAGCCCGAAGCGGGACTCGCATGGTACGACGCGTCCGCGTCGAAGATCAGCCTCGTGCTCGGCACGCAGTCGGCGAACGACGATGCGAATGGTGCGTGTGCGCTGTTCGACGGCAGCGCCGTCGCGGTCAAGGAGGCCCAGGTCATCGCGTGCTACCCGGGCGGTGGCTTCGGCGGACGCGACAAATCCTACTTCCCGCTGTATCTGGCCCTGGCGGCACCGTTTGCGAAGGGCGCGCTGCGTTGGCAGCAGTCGCGCTACGAGCAATTCCAGGTTGGCCTGAAACGCTGCGAAACACAGTTTTCCGAATCGCTGTGGTTCGGCCGCCGCGGCAAGCTCGAAGCGATCACCTGCGATTTCCTGATGAACGGCGGCGGGAAGAAGAACCTGTCGCCGTACGTCGCGCAGCTTGCCGCGTTGAGCGCGATGAGCTGCTACGAGATTCCGCGGGCACGCGCGCAGGCCGCGTCGACCTACACGCGGGAAGTCTTCGGCGGTTCGCAGCGAGGCTTCGGCGGGCCGCAGGCGTTCATGGCGATCGAGACGTTGATGGACGAGGCCGCACGCCGGCTGGGGATGTCGCCGTTCGAGATCCGGCGCGCCAATCTGCTCGGCAAGGCGCCCGAGCTCGGCAAGGGCCGCGCGATCACGGGCGCGCCGATCCTGTTCGACCTGCAGCTGGACGCGCTGCTCGACCGGCTCGAACGTCATCCGTTATGGCTCGAGCGTGAGCAGATTCGTGCCGAGCGCAGCGCGCGCGGCCTCCGCTACGGCGTCGGCCTCGCGATGGCGAACGAAGCATTCGGCACCTCCGGCGACGGGATGTTCGGGATGGTGCAGATCCTGCCCGACGGCAACCTGCGCGTGGTCACGCCGTACACCGACATGGGCAACGGCGCGGCCACGACGCTCGGTCTCGCGCCGGCCGAGTTTCTCGGGCAAAACGCGCAAACGATTGCGATGAGCGAGATCGGGCCGTTCAACGCGCTCGGGTTGAAGCGTTCGAGCAGTCCGCCCGACGACAGCAAGTACGTCTGCTACACCTACGGTTCGTCGAGCGCCTGTCTCGGCGCATTCCATCAGTACCACGCGGTCAAGGGCGCCGCGCAGGCGCTGTTTCTGCAGAGCGTGCTGCCGGCTGCGCGCGCGTGGTGGGGCATACCCGTGCGTGCGGAGGACGTGCGCTGGACCGATCGCGCACTCGCCGCAAACGGCCTCGCACCGATTCCGTGGGCGGCGCTGCTCGGCACGATCAGGAAGATCGGACTCCAGACGATCGCGGCCGTGCATGCGAGTTATGCCGGGTATTTCTGGAAGGGAACCTATCCGTTCGCGTCCGGCAATGCGCAGATCGACTACGACTACGTGGCGGTCGGCCTCGATCCGTATCACCTGACGCCGTTGAAGCGCGTGCTGCAGCCGCCGCCGGTCAATACGACGCTTTACGGGCGCACGACCTACGCGCCGTCGGCGACGCTCGTCGCGGTGTCCGTCGATTCGGCGACCGGACGCGTGAAGGTCGAACGCGTGGTGACGGCGGTGAGCGTTGGCCGGCAGTTGTCGCCGGAGCTCGTGGAAGGGCAGTCGCAGGGCGCGGTCGCGATGGGTATCGGCAACGTGCTGACCGAAACCTGTCCGCTGGGGCCGGACGGGCCGGGCGGCGGCCGATGGAATCTGGATCGCTACGAGGTCACGCGGCTGCCGGACATCCCCGTGCAGGAGCTGATCGCATTACCGCCGCCCGGCGGCGATCCCGCGAATGCACGCGGCATCGCGGAAGCGGTGATGTGTCCGATCGCGCCGGCGCTGCTCAATGCGCTCGCGATGGCGACGGGGCGGCGGTTCCGTGTGACGCCCGTGACGCCGGAGAAGATTCGGGAGGCACTGCAATGAGCAATCCGGTCCGAATGATCGTCAACGGCAAGCCCGTCGAAGCAGACGCGGCCGACGCGGACATGAACCTCATCGACTTCCTGCACGAGCGGCAGGACCTGACGGGCACCAAGCTGTGCTGCGGCATCGGCGTGTGCCGCGCGTGCACGGTCGGCGTGCGCAATGCGCCCGATGCGCCGATGGAAAAGACGCTGTCGTGCTCGACGCCGGTCAGCGCGATGGCGGACATGCACGTGTACACGATCGAGGGGCTCGCGCAGGGCGGCGCGCTGTCGCCGCTGCAGCAGAGTTTTCTCGAGTCGTTCGCGTTCCAGTGCGGTTACTGCGTGTCGGGTTTCCTGATGGCCGCGACCGCGATGCTCGATCATCTGCGCGCGCAGCCGGTGCACGAGCGCGATCTGGACGCGATGATCGAAACCTGGGTGGGCGGCAACATCTGTCGTTGCACCGGTTACGTGAAGTACATCGAGGCCATTCGCAAGGTGGCGATACGCTACACGAAGGGGGCGGCATGACGATGAGAACCTGCGTCGTCGCGCTGGCGACGATGCTGGCCGCACAGGTCGCGCCGCTCGCGCTCGCGGCGGCAAGCGGCGATACGTCGCTGCACGAGTATGCGCAGCAGTGCACCGACGAAATCGGCGAGATTCCCGCGTTCGACTGCAATGACGGCACCGATGTGCCGATCACCGTCAACGGCCGCGCGCCCGCGCGCTACGCGGCGCACATGACGTGCGATCGTCCGGCGCTGTTGCCCTACGACGCGCCGACATCCGGACAGTGCACGCCGTATTCGAAGATCCTCGACCTGTCGCGCGGCGTCACGCAGATCTCGGCGTTTTGCCGCCGCAAGCAGATCCGCGCGAACCGGAGCCCGTATTACGACGAAGTCGACATCGTGCTGCATCATGCGGGCAACGGCAAGACCTGCTGGTTTCATGCGGAGAAGGGCGGCACCGAGGGCATGAACGCAGCGCGCGTGCCGCCGCCGAACGAGACGACGCCGCCGCCCGGCCACCCGTCCGCGGCGGAGTTCTGGTGGAAGCCGGCCGCGACCGCGACGAAGCGCTGCGTGTCGTGTCACGACGCGAGCCCGGTCATGTACAGCCCGTGGATCGGCCAGGTCTGGAACAAGGTGCCGACCGACCCGTGGGGCAAGTACGTGAACCTCGGCGCCGACTTCGCGTCATGGACGTCACACGCGATCAGCACGCCGGGCAATACCTGCATCGGCTGTCACCGGATCGGCGATCAGAATAGCTGCAAAATCTACGTGCCGCTGGCCGCCGGTTTGCTGCCGCCGCCGAAGGGAAGCAACGCGCGTGCGAGCCGGTATCCGATGACGCACTGGATGCCGATCGACAACAACAAGAGCCTGTATGAATGGAATGCGGCGAACGCGAAGTCGGTGAGCGACCTGCTCGAATGCTGTTCGGCGCGGGGCAAGAACGATCCGAAGTGCAGTTTCACGCCGGCGGCGCAGGCGGCCAAATAGGTCGCGCGCGGGTTGCGCGCCGGTTCCGATCGCCGGCACGTCCGGGCCGAGCGCCTGGCGTGCCGGCGGTATCGCGCAACGAGACCGGTTACCACAGCCGATCTCGTTGCGCGTATTTCAGAAATGCACGACGGTCCGGATGGACTTGCCTTCGTGCATCAGGTCGAACGCTTCGTTGATGCCGGTGAGCGGCTTCGTGTGCGTGACGAACGGTGCCAGCTGGATCGTGCCGGCCATCGCTTCCTCGACCATGCCCGGCAGTTCGGAGCGGCCCTTCACGCCGCCGAATGCCGTACCGAGCCAGCGGCGACCGGTGACGAGCTGGAACGGGCGCGTGGAGATTTCCTGGCCGGCGCCCGCGACGCCGATGATGACGGACTGGCCCCAGCCGCGGTGCGCGCATTCGAGCGCGGCGCGCATCACGTTGACGTTGCCGATGCATTCGAAGCTGTGGTCGACGCCCCAGCCGGTCATGTCGACGATCACCTGCTGGATCGGCTTTTCGTGGTCCTTCGGATTGACGCAGTCGGTTGCGCCGAACACGCGTGCGAGGTCGAACTTGCCGGGGTTGGTGTCGATCGCGATGATGCGGCCGGCCTTCGCGAGCTTGGCGCCCTGAATCACCGCGAGGCCGATGCCGCCGAGACCGAATACGGCCACCGTATCGCCTTCCTGCACCTTCGCGGTGTTCTTCACCGCGCCGAGGCCGGTCGTGACGCCGCAGCCCAGCAGGCAGACCTGCTCCGGGTTCGCGTCCGGGTTGATCTTCGCGAGCGAGACTTCGGCGACGACGGTGTATTCGCTGAACGTCGAGCAGCCCATGTAGTGATAGATCGGCTGGCCGTTGTAGCTGAAGCGCGTGGTGCCGTCGGGCATCACGCCCTTGCCCTGGGTGGCGCGCACCGACACGCACAGATTGGTCTTGCCGCTCTTGCAGAACAGGCACTCGCCGCATTCGGCGGTGTACAGCGGAATGACGTGGTCGCCGGGTTTCACGCTCGTCACGCCTTCGCCGACTTCCACCACGATGCCGGCGCCTTCATGGCCCAGCACGGCGGGAAAGATGCCTTCCGGATCGTCCCCCGACAACGTGAAGGCATCGGTGTGACAGACGCCGGTATGGGTGATCTTGATGAGCACTTCGCCCTTGCGGGGCGGTTCGACGTCGATTTCGACGATCTGGAGCGGCTTACCCGCCTCGAACGCAACTGCGGCACGTGATTTCATGGCAATCCTGTCAAAAAAGAATCATCGAATGGCTCGGACGTCGACGAACCTGCACCGGTCAGCGCAAGTAGGACCGGACGAGGGTCACGATATCGTCGATCGATCCGGACGAGGGCCGCGGGGCGTCCGCGAGCTGGGTGAATTCCTCGCGCAAATGGCTTTCGAGCACGCCGGCCATCACGCCGTTGATCGCGCCGCGGATGGCAGCCAGTTGCTGAAGTATCGGGCCACAGTCCGCCCCCTCCTCGAGCGCTTGCTCGAGCGCGTTCAGTTGCCCGCGAACACGGCGCACGCGGGTCAGGACGCGTTTCTTTTCTTCGGGGGAATGGGGCATGGGATCGGTGGGTTCCGGATACTGGGGGGCAGTATAGAGCAATGCGGCGCGGAGGTATACGGGATCGCTGCCGGGCAGGCGCCGCGCGCGCCTGCCCGGCACACCGTCAGATCAGCAGCGTGAGCGTGCGGAACAGTGCAAGATCCTCGTTGCGCGCCGACCGCGCATGCCGCCGGATCACCTGCAGCAGGCAGTCGATGAAGCAGCGCGCGGCGTCGCTCAGCGTGCTGCTGCGGCGCGTGACGATGCCGAGTTCGCTCGGCTCGAAGGTCTCCCTGAGCGACAGCACGCGCATCCGCTCACCGAACGGCGGCACCGCCGCGAGGATCGTCGGGCACCACGTACACATGCCGGCCTGCTCGAGCATCGTCTGCAGCATCGCGACCGATTGCGCGCGCACGATGCGCCGTTCGTCGATCCGTGCGCCGTGCCGCGTGAACAGATAGTCGACGAGCGCGGCCTGGCCGTCGGCCGACGAATTCAGCACCCAGTCGCATTCGAGCAGGTCGTGCACCGACTTCGCGCGTTCGAGCGGATGCCCGGCGCGCACCATCACCGACGTCTCGTAGCGCAGCAGCGGCTCGAACGCGAATTCCTGCGCGCCGCCGCCGGCCTGCACGTGACCCAGCGCGAAATCCATGCTGCCGTCGCGCAGCAGCGGTTGTGCGACGGCCATCAGCGCTTCGTAGAGTTCGAGGCGCACGTCGGGCATCCGCTCGCGAAACCGCAGCACGGTTTCCGCGAGGAATGTCATCGTCAGCCACGGCGTGACGCCGACGCTCAGCCGCCCCTCGACGCGCCCGCGCATTCGTTCGAGATCGCTTTGCGCGTGCTCGAGCTGCTTGAGCACGAGCTTCGCGTGCGTGAGCAAGGTTTTCCCGTATTCCGTGAAGCCGATGCCTTCCGGCGCGCGCACCAGCAGCGGCAGGCGCTCGCTGGCCTCCAGCTCGCGCAGCGCGCGGGTGACGGCCGCCTGCGACAGCCCGAGCGTGCGCGCCGCGCCGCGGATGCTCCCGGCCTCCGCGCTCGCGACGAGCGCCTGCAGCTGATGCAGCTTGATCGTGCTCATGGTGCGATACCCGACAACGAAAGGTTGTCATCATAACGAAACTGCGGCTGTTCGCCGGTTTTTTCGCTGCCTACGATTTCGCCACGATCCGCCATCCCGGCGATCGACAGCCGACACGCATCCAGGAGTAACGGGGTTGGATCGAGCACGCATTCCGCCTGAAATGGCGGTCATCGAGACGGAAATGATCGCGTTGCGCCACCGGCTGCATGCGCATCCGGAGCTCGGGTTCGAGGAACACGCGACGAGCGAACTCGTCGCCGATTGCCTGACAACATGGGGTTATCGCGTCACGCGCGGGCTCGGCGGCACGGGGGTGGTCGGCACGCTCACGCGCGGCATGGGGAAGCGGCTCGGGCTGCGCGCGGACATGGATGCGCTGCCGATCCGCGAGACGACCGGGCTGCCGCATGCGAGCCGGCGCGACGGCGTGATGCATGCGTGCGGCCACGACGGCCATACCGCGATGCTGCTCGCGGCCGCCCGCTGCATCGCGGAGCGCGGACGTTTCAGCGGCACGCTGAACCTGATTTTCCAGCCGGCGGAGGAAGGGCTCGGCGGCGCGAAGCGGATGATCGACGACGGGCTGTTCACGCAGTTTCCGTGCGATGCCGTGTTTGCGATGCACAACGTGCCGGGGCTACCGGCGGGCGTGCTCGGCTTCTGCGACGGCGCGGCGATGGCGTCGGCTGACGAGGTGCGTGTGCGCGTGACCGGGCAAGGTGGCCATGGCGCGGCGCCGCACACGACGATCGATCCGGTGGTGGTCTGCGCATCGATCGTGATGGCGTTGCAGACGGTCGTGTCGCGCAACGTGAATCCGCAGGAACTGGCGATCGTCACGACCGGCTCGATTCATGCAGGCACCGCATCGAACGTGATTCCGCCGCATGCGGATCTGGAACTGAGCGTGCGGGCGCTGTCGCCGGACGTGCGCGCGCTGCTCGAACGGCGCATTCGCGCGATCGTGCACGGGCAAGCCGACAGCTACGGCGCGACGGCCGAGATCGACTATCGCCACGGCTATCCTGTGCTCGTCAATCACGCGGCGGAAACCGCGTTCGCCCGCGACGTCGCGCGCGAATGGGGCGGCGACGATGCGCTGATTCCGCACCTGCGTCCGATCGCGGCGAGCGAGGACTTCGCGTTCATGCTCGACGTCTGCCCGGGCAGCTACCTGTCGATCGGCAACGGCGACGGCGCGGCCGGCTGCGGGCTGCACAACCCCGGCTACGACTTCAACGATGCGTGTCTCGCGACGGGCGCGAGTTACTGGATCGCGCTCGCCGAGCGCTACCTCGCGTGAGGCGGCCGGGCCGATTCGATTTACCTTCAACGATGGAAACAAGGAGACTGGCAATGAAACAGTGGATGGCGGCGCTTGCGGTGGCGCTGACGGCAACGACGGTGGCAGGCGTCGCGCATGCCGGCGACTGGACGGGCAAGGAGATCCGCCTCGCGGTCGATCCCACGTATCCGCCGCTCGAATACAAGCAGCCCGACGGCACGCTGACCGGCTTCGGGATCGACATCACGAACGCGTTGTGCGCGGAGCTGCATGCGCGCTGCGTGTGGGTCGAGTCGAGTTTCGACGGGATGATTCCGGGGCTGCTCGCGCGCAAGTTCGACGTGATCGCGTCGTCGATGACGATCACGCCGAAGCGGATGCAGCAGATCGCGTTCACCAACCGGATCTCGAATGCGCCGGCGCGGCTGATCGCGCGCAAGGGTTCGCCGCTGCTGCCGACGGCTGCGTCGCTGAAGGGCAAGCGGGTCGGCGTCGAGCAGGGTTCCGCGCAGGCCGACTATGCGATCGCGAACTGGCAGCCGGCGGGCGTGCAGATCGAGTCGTACCAGAACCAGGATCAGGTCTATGCCGATCTCGTGACCGGGCGGCTCGACGCGGCGTTCCAGGCGTCGATCGCGGCGAGCGACGGCTTCCTGAAGAAGCCGCAGGGCAAGGATTTCATGTTCGTCGGCGCGGCGATCGACGACGCGAAGTATTTCGGGCAGGGCGATGGCCTCGGGCTGCGCAAGCAGGACACCGACCTGCGCGATGCATTCAACCGCGCGCTGGCGGCGATCCTCGCGAACGGCACGTATCAGCGGATCAACCGCAAGTACTTCGACTTCGACATCTACGGCACGAAGTAAGCCGCGCCGACCCGTATCGAGCGGGTAGCGACCATCATACCAATAAGGAAAACGAATGAACTGGAGATTGTTTTTCGTCGCGATGCCGGCACTTTGTGCTGCGCCGGCCTTCGCGCAGAGCAGCGTCACACTGTACGGGCTGATCGACGCGGGCATCGACTACACGAACAACGTCGGTGGCCACGGCGCATGGCAGATGGCGAGCGGCTTCGCGCAGGGCAGCCGCTGGGGTCTCAAAGGGTCCGAGGATCTGGGCGGCGGCTACAGCGCGCTGTTCCAGATCGAGAACGGCTTCAACGTGAACAACGGCACGCTCGCGCAGGGCGGCCGCATGTTCGGGCGGCAGGCTTACGTCGGGCTCGGCAGCGCGCGCTTCGGCACGCTGACGCTCGGCCGGCAATATGACTCGGTCGTCGACTATCTCGCGCCGACGACCGCGAATGGCAACTGGGGTGTCTATCCGTTCTCGCATCCGCTCGACAACGACAATACCGGCAATACGTTTCGCGTGAACAACACGGTCAAGTACGCGAGCCCGGATTTTGCCGGCTTCTCGTTCGGCGGCACGTACAGCTTCAGCAACGACACCGGATTCGCGAACAACCGGCAGTGGAGCGTCGGCGCGCAGTACGAGCAGGGCGGCCTGCTCGTCGGCGCGGCGTTCCTGAATGCGGACAACCCGGGCGCGACGGCCGGCGGCGCGATCGCGGGCTCGGGGTCGGTCGGCGCGGATGCGAACTTCGCGTCGGCGCGGCTGCGGATCTTCGGGGCGGGCGTCAACTACACGGCAGGGCCCGCGACGGTCGGGTTTGCCTATACGAACAGCAACGTCACGCGGCCGACCGCGAACGTCGGCTACCTGTTCGGCGACGAGACGATCGAACCGGTGACGGGGCCGCTCGCGGGCGGGACGGTCACGGCGATTAAGTATCAGAACTTCGAAGTGAACGGTAAATACCAGTTCACGCCGGCGTTCTTCGTGGGCGGGCAGTATGTGTATACGACCGTGCGCTACGACGCGACCACGGGCAGCGCGAAACCGAAGATCCATTCGATCGGGCTGATGGCGGACTACAACCTGTCGAAGCGCACTGACGTCTATCTGATGGGCGCATACCAGCGGGTTGCCGGTGACGCGACCGGCTCGTCGCTCGACCAGGCATATGTCCCGGGGGCGGCCGATCTGTCGTCGACGTCGAAGCAGTTGATGGTGCATGCGGGGATTCGGCACAAGTTCTGACCGGATCGGGATCGAAAGCGGGACGGCCGGCCATTCATGCAGAGCCGCGAATGCGTGAACGGCCGGCCGGTGCGCGACGTCGACGCGGCGCGCTCCGTGAGTCAACCCCGCGCCACCCCCGTCGATTCCCGCACGACGCGCTCCGGCGCCCCGATCGTATGCACCGCCGCAGCCGGCTCGACCCCGTCGATCATGTCGAGCGTCAGCGCGATCGCCCGCGCGGCGATCTGTGACGTCGGAAACCGCACTGGCCGGGCGGGCAACGCTGCACGAGCGTCGCGCAGCCGCCGACGCCGACGCAAAGAACGCGTGCGCTGCCTGCTATCCGCGAATGCCGACCCGATACCGGGTCGTCTGGCGATAGGTCTGGCCCGGATGAAGGATGGTTTCGTCGCGCAACGCGTCCATGTTGACCTGGTTCGGATAGAACCCGGCTTCGACGCACAGCGCCGCATGCCGCACGCACGGGATGCCGCCGCCCACACGCACGCCATCCAGATAGTTGCCCGTATAGAGCTGCAGCCCGCGCTGATCCGTCGACACGGTGAGCTCCCGACCGCTTTCCGGATCGTAGATCGATGCGACGGGCCGCACGCCGCGCGTAGGGTCGCGCAGCACGTAACAGTGGTCGAAGCCGCGCCCGCGCGCGAGCTGCGCATGCGGCCAGTCGAGGCGGGCGCCGATCGGCGCGCTCTGCCGGAAATCGAACGCGGTGCCGGTCACGTCGGCCGTGCCGGTCGGGATCAGCGCGTCGTCGACTTCGACGAACGCGTCGGCGTCGACCTGCAGCAGGTGGCCGCGCACGTCGCTGCCCGTGCGTCCGCTGAGGTTGAAGTAGCTGTGATTCGTGAGGTTCAGCGGGGTCGGCGCATCGGTTCGTGCCGAATAGTCGATCGTCAGCGTGCCGTCGTCGTCGAGCACGTAGCGCACCTGCACGCTCACGTTGCCGGGGAATCCCGCATCGCCTTCCGGTGAATCGAGCCGCAGCGTCAGCTCGCCGCGGTCGTCGATCACGTCCCAGCGCGCGCGATGAAAGCCGCTTGCGCCGCCGTGCAGCAGATTGCCGTTCTCGTTGCGGTCGAGCGTGTAATCGATGCCGTCGAGCGTGAAGCGCGCGTCCGCGATCCGGTTGGCCCAGCGGCCGACCGTCGCGCCGAGGTACGCACCCGATTCGAGGTACTCGGCCGGCGTGTCGTGCGCCAGCACGATATCGGCGAAGCGCCCGGTGCGGTCGGGGGCGAGCCACGACACGACGGTCGCGCCGAGATCGCTGACGACGACGCGCATGCCGTGCGCGTTGCGCAGCGTGTAGCGCCGCACCGGGTCGCCGCCGGGCAGAGTGCCCCACGGTTCGGACGGAATGCGGCCGACGTCGGATGCCGGGCGGGGGGAGTCGGTGTCGATATGCATGTGTGGGTTCGCTCGTGAGCGGTGAATTCAGTGAGCCGATGCCGCGCGTTCCTGATACTCGCGCGGCGTGCAGCCGAGTTCGCGGCGGAACACCGCGTACATGTATTGCAGCGACGTGAAGCCGCAGCGGATCGCGACTTCCGCGCTCGACGCATTGCGGCTCGCGAGCAGCGCCTGCGCAGCCTCGATCTTGTGACGCAGGATTTCCTGGTGCACGGTGCGCTGCAGTTCGCGCCGGAAGTGCTCTTCGAGCAGCGAGCGCGACACGCCGACATAGTCGGCGACCTGTTCGGTCTTGATCCCCTGGCACGCGTACTGCCGGATGAAATGCCGGGCGCGCATCACGTGCGGGCTCGCGAGCGGCTGGTGGCGCGTCGATTCGAGCACGTTGATGCCGACCGGCGGCACGAGGATGCGCTGCCCGGGAAACCTTGCGCCGCGCAGCATCCGGTGCAGCAGGTGCGCGGCGGTGCGGCCCATTTCCTCGGTGCCCTGGATCACCGACGACAGCGGAATGCGCGTCAGCGTGCGCGTGAGCGGATCGTTGTCGATGCCGATGATCGCGACCTGTTCCGGCACCGCGATGCCGGCGAGCAGGCACGCCTGCAGCAGATGCCGCGCGCGCGCATCCGTGACCGCGATCACGCCGACGGGCTTCGGCAGCGCATGCAGCCAGCCGATCAGCTGCTCGATCGCGTGATTCCAGCCCGATGCGCTCGTCGACACGCCGCGGTAGATCGGCGCGTCGAGCCCGTCCGCGCGCGCGAGCCGGTCGAACGCGAGCTCACGCTGCTGCGCCCAGCGGTTCTCCTGCGCGACCGGCAGGCTGTACATCGCGAAATGCGCGAGCCCCGCGCCGATCAGGTGCGTATAGGCGAGCGACACGAGTTTCGGGTTGTCCGTCGCAATATATGGGACGCCGTCCGGGTACTGCGCTGGATCCTCGTACGACGAGCCGACCGCGACGATCGGTAGCGGCGAGCCGGCGAGCGCGTCGGCGACGGCCGGATCGTCGAAGTCCGCGATGATGCCGTCGCCGTCGAAGCGTTCGATGCCGGCGAGCCGGCAGCGGAAGTCGTCTTCGAGGAACAGGTCCCACACGACGCGCGTCGTGTGCAGGTATTGGCCGATGCCGCTGATGATCTCGCGGTCGTAGACCTTGTTCGCGTTGAACAACAGCGCGATGCGGTGCGGCGTCTGGGCGGAAGAGGCACGGGTCATGTCGGTCTCAGGGTGGGCGCCGCTCGGGCGTCTCGCCATTGTCTCCGGGGCGCGCGGGCGGTGCCGCGCGGTTCTCTGGTGTCCGGCGATTGTAGGACGGAACGCACCCCGCGCGCAGCGGCTGGCAAGAAACGTTAAGCGTGCTGCGCAATTTCGCAATTGCCGGCCGGCAGTCGCGCGGGCACGATCCAGCCAACCGGATTCGGCCGCGTGCGTCATCGCGATGCGCGTTGCGTTGCAACAAGACCCAGCACGGAGACACCATGTCGTATTTCGAACACATTCCCGCCATTCGCTACGAAGGTCCGCAGTCGGACAACCCGCTGGCGTACCACTATTACGACCCCGAGAAACGTGTGCTCGGCAAGACGCTCGCCGAGCATCTGCGGATCGCGGTCTGCTACTGGCACACGTTCGTATGGCCGGGGCACGACATCTTCGGGCAGGGCGCGTTCCGGCGGCCGTGGCAGCAGCCGGGCGACGCGCTCGAACGTGCGCGAATGAAGGCCGATGCGGCATTCGAGTTCTTCACGAAGCTCGGCACGCCTTTCTACACGTTCCACGACACCGACGTCGCGCCGGAAGGCGGCAGCCTGCGCGAGTACGCGGCCAATTTCGCACGGATGGTCGACTATCTCGGCGAGCGCCAGCAGGCGAGCGGCGTGCGGCTGCTGTGGGGCACGGCGAACCTGTTCTCGCACCCGCGCTTCGCGGCGGGCGCCGCGACGAATCCGAACCCCGACGTGTTCGCGTGGGCCGCGACGCAGGTGTGTCACGCGCTCGACGCGACACACCGGCTCGGCGGCGAGAACTACGTGTTGTGGGGCGGCCGCGAAGGGTACGAGACGCTGCTCAATACCGACCTGAAGCGCGAGCGCGATCAGTTCGCGCGTTTCCTGTCGATGGTCGTCGAGCACAAGCACCGGATCGGCTTCAAGGGTGCGCTGCTGATCGAGCCGAAACCGCAGGAGCCGACCAAGCATCAGTACGACTACGACGTCGCGACCGTGCACGGCTTCCTCGTGCAGTACGGACTGCAGAACGAGATTCGCGTCAACATCGAGGCAAACCATGCGACGCTCGCCGGTCACTCGTTCCATCACGAGATCGCGAACGCGTTCGCACTCGGCGTGTTCGGCAGCGTCGACGCGAACCGCGGCGATCCGCAGAACGGTTGGGACACCGACCAGTTCCCGAACAGCGTCGAGGAACTGACGCTCGCGTTCTACGAGATCCTGCGCCACGGCGGCTTCACGACCGGCGGGATGAACTTCGACGCGAAGGTGCGGCGCCAGAGCATCGATCCGGAAGACCTGTTCTACGGCCACGTCGGCGCGATCGACGTGCTCGCGCTCGCGCTCGAACGTGCGGCCGTGCTGGTCGAGAACGACCGGCTCGATGCGTTGCGCCGGCAGCGCTACGCGCAGTGGGACGACGCGTTCGGCCGCAAGATACTGTCGGGCGGCTATACGCTGCAGTCGCTCGCGGACGACGCGCTCGCGCGCGGCGTGGACCCGCGGCATGTGAGCGGCGCGCAGGAGCGGCTCGAGAACATCGTGAACCAGGCGATCTACGGGCTGCGCTGACGCCATGTATATCGGACTCGATCTCGGCACGTCGGGCGTGAAGGCGGTGCTGCTCGACCGCGACGGTGTGGTGCGGGCGAGCGCGAGCCGGCCGCTGACGGTGAGCCGCCCGCGGCCGCGCTGGTCCGAACAGGTGCCGCGCGACTGGTGGGACGCCGCGTGCGGCGCGCTGGCCGCGGTTGTCGATGAGGCACGCGCGGCCGACATCGATCCGCGCGACATCGACGCGCTGGGACTGACCGGGCAGATGCACGGCGCGACGCTGCTCGATGCGCACCGCGACGTGCTGCGCCCCGCGATCCTGTGGAACGACGGCCGTGCGGACGCGGAGTGCGCGGAACTCGAGCGGCTCGTACCCGCGCTGCGCGCGGTGACGGGCAACGTCGCGATGCCGGGCTTCACCGCGCCGAAACTGCTGTGGGTGCGTCGCCACGAGCCCGACGTGTTCGCGCGCATCGCACACGTGCTGCTGCCGAAGGATTACCTGCGCTACCGGCTGACCGGCGCGTTCGCGACCGATCCGTCGGATGCCGCCGGCACGCTCTGGCTCGACGTCGCGAAGCGCGACTACGACGATACGCTGCTCGCCGCGTGCGAGCTGTCGCGCGCGCAGATGCCGGCCGTGTTCGAGGGCAACCGCGTGACCGGCACGCTGCTGCCGGCCGTCGCGCGCGCGCTCGGGCTGCGCGAGATTCCGGTGGTGGCCGGCGGCGGCGACAACGCGGCCGGCGCGGTGGGCGTCGGGGTCGTGCGGCCCGGCGACGCGTTGCTGTCGCTCGGCACGTCGGGCGTTTATTTCGCGGTGTCGGACGGGTTTCGCGCGAATCCCGAATCGGCGGTGCACAGCTTCTGCCACGCACTGCCCGATACCTGGCATCTGATGTCGGTGATGCTGAACGCGGCCGGCTGCATCGACTTCACCGCGCAACTGGCCGGTTACGACGGCGTTGCCGCACTCCTCGCCGATGCCGAGGCGAACGCACGCGCCAGCCGCCCGTGGTTCCTGCCTTACCTGAGCGGCGAGCGCACGCCGCACAACGACGTGAATGCGAAGGGCGTGTTTTACGGGCTCACGCCCGACACGCAGCGCGCGGATCTCGCGAACGCAACGCTCGAAGGCGTCGGCTTCGCGTTGCTCGACGGCATCGACGCGCTGCATGCGGCCGGACTGGCGCCCGAGGGTATCACGGTGATCGGCGGCGGCTCGCGCAGCGCGTACTGGACGCAGATGCTCGCCGACCTGAGCGGTCGCGCGCTGACGCTGCGCGCGGGCGGCGAGGTCGGCCCGGCGCTCGGTGCCGCACGGCTCGCGCGTCTCGCGCTCGAACCGGATGCGTCGCTCGACGACGTGTGTCCGCAGCCGCCGATCGTCGCGGTGCGCGAGCCCGATCCCGCGCGACACGCGTGGTATCGCGATGCGCGGCGGCCGACGTTTCGCGCGCTTTACCGCGCGCTCGAGCCGGTGTTTGCGACGGGCGCGTGACCGGCGCTTCGCCGACGCGATCCCGTGCTTTGCAGTGACTCGATGAGGGCGGCGCATTTCCGCGGCCGCCCGGTGTTCGTGAGTTGTCCAATAACAAGGAGTGGAGACATGAAATCCGTGACGCGTCGTACCGTATTGAGTTCCCTTGCCGGCGCGGCAGCGCTGGCGCTCTTCGCGCTCGGCGCGCCGCTCGCGCATGCGAGCAAGGACAAGCCCGAGATCGGCTTCTGCATCGACGACCTGCGCGTCGAGCGCTGGTCGCGCGATCGCGACTATTTCGTCGCGGCCGCGACGAAGCTCGGCGCGAAGGTGTCGGTGCAGTCGGCCGATGCGAGCGAGGAGCGGCAGATTTCGCAGATCGAGAACCTGATCTCGCGCGGCGTCGACGTGATCGTGATCGTGCCGTTCAATTCGAAGACGCTCGGCAACGTCGTCGCCGAAGCGAGGAAGGCCGGCATCAAGGTTGTGTCGTACGACCGTCTGATCCTCGATGCGGACGTCGACGCGTACATCTCGTTCGACAACGAGAAGGTCGGCGAACTGCAGGCCAAGGGCGTGTTCGATGCAAAACCGAAGGGCAACTATTTCCTGCTCGGCGGCGCGCCGACCGACAACAACGCGAAGATGCTGCGCGAGGGCCAGTTGAAGGTGCTGAAGCCGGCGATCGATCGCGGCGACATCAAGGTCGTCGGCCAGCAGTGGGTGCCCGAATGGAGCGCATCGACCGCGCTGCGCATCGTCGAGGATGCGCTCACCGCAAACAACAACCGGATCGACGCGATCGTCGCGTCGAATGACGGCACCGCGGGCGGCGCGATCCAGGCGCTCGCCGCGCAGCACCTGGCCGGCAAGGTGCCGGTGTCCGGGCAGGACGCGGACCTCGCGGCGGTCAAGCGCGTGATCGCCGGCACGCAGACGATGACCGTCTACAAGCCGCTGAAGCTGATCGCGAGCGAAGCCGCGAAGCTCGCGGTCGATCTCGCGAAGGGCACGAAGCCCGCGTTCAACGCGCAGTACGACAACGGGAAGAAGAAGGTCGACACGGTGCTGCTGCAGCCCACGCTGCTGACCAAGCGCAACGTCGACGTCGTCGTGAAGGACGGCTTCTATACCCAGGCCCAGCTCGCGAGCCAGTAACGGCACGACGGGCAGGATGCATGCGGCCGGCTAGGTGCGGCCGGCCAGGTGTGGCCGGCCGCATGCTCACTGCGAGGCAATGAACGTATGACCGAACCCTTGCTGACGATGCGCGGCATCGTCAAGGCATTCGATGGCGTGAAGGCGCTCGACGGAATCGATCTGACCGTGCGCCCCGGCGAGTGCGTCGGGCTGTGCGGCGAGAACGGCGCCGGCAAGTCGACGTTGATGAAGGTCCTGTCGGGCGTCTACCCGCACGGCACGTGGGATGGCGAGATCCGCTGGGAAGGCGCGCCGCTCGTCGCGTCCGGCGTGCGCGATACCGAGCGTGCGGGCATCGTGATCATCCACCAGGAACTGATGCTCGTGCCCGAGCTGTCGGTCGCGGAGAACATTTTCCTCGGCAACGAGATCACGCTGCCCGGCGGGCGCATGCACTACGCGGAGATGGTGCGGCGTTCCGAGGAACTGCTGCGCGAGCTGCGTATCGACGCGATCAACGTCGCGCAGCCGGTGATGAACTACGGCGGCGGCCATCAGCAGCTGATCGAGATCGCGAAGGCGCTGAACAAGCGCGCGAAGCTGCTGATCCTCGACGAGCCGTCGTCGTCGCTGAGTGCGGCCGAGACGCGCATCCTGCTCGACATCGTGCGCGACCTGAAGCGCCGCGGCGTCGCATGCGTGTACATCTCGCACAAGCTCGATGAAGTCGACGCGGTGTGCGACACCGTGACCGTGATCCGCGACGGCCGCCACGTGGCGACCGAGCCGATGCGCGGGATGACGACCGACCGGATCATCGCGATGATGGTCGGCCGTGAGATCCGCAACCTGTATCCGCGCGAGCCGCACGAGATCGGCGACGTCGTGCTGGAAGCGCGCAACGTCACCTGTCACGACGTGGCGAACCCGCGCCGCAAGCGCGTCGACGACGTGTCGTTCAGCGTGCGGCGCGGCGAGATTCTCGGCGTCGCCGGGCTCGTCGGCGCGGGCCGCACCGAGCTGATGCAGGCGATCTTCGGCGCGTATCCGGGCGCGAGCGCGGCGACGGTGCGGATGAACGGTCGGCCGCTCGCGATCCGTTCGCCGGCCGATGCGATTCGCGCGGGCATCGCGATGGTGCCGGAGGACCGCAAGCGTCACGGGATCGTGCCGCAGCTCGGCGTCGGCCACAACATCACGTTGTCGGTGCTGCGCCGGTTCGCCGCCCACGGGCGGATCGACGCGGCCGCCGAACTCGACGCGATCCGCACCGAGATGCAGCGGCTGTCGGTGCGTGCCGCGCATCCGTTCCTGCCGATCGCGAGCCTGTCCGGCGGCAACCAGCAGAAGGCGGTGCTCGCCAGGATGCTGCTGGCCGACCCGCAGGTGCTGATCCTCGACGAGCCGACCCGCGGTGTCGACGTGGGCGCCAAGGCCGAGATCTACCGGCTGATCTTCGCGCTCGCGCAACGCGGCGTCGCGCTGATCGTCGTGTCGTCGGAGTTGCCGGAAGTGCTCGGGCTCGCCGATCGCGTGCTCGTGATCGGCGAAGGCGAGCTGCGCGGCGATTTCGTCAACGACGGTCTCACGCAGGAACAGATACTCGGCGCCGCGCTGAAGCCCGCGCGGCAGCCGGCCGAACCCATTGCAGCGAGTGCCACATGAATAGCGAACTTTCCTCCTCTTCCGCCGTGCCGCCGGACGCCGACGCGCGCCGCACGCATCGCCATCCACTTCGACAGATCTTCGTGCGCTACAAGGTGCTTGCACTGCTGTTCGCGGTCGCGGCGATCTGGGTGTTTTTCTCGGTGCTGACCGACGGCGCGTTCGTCACGCCGCGCAACGTGTCGAACCTGCTGCGGCAGATGTCGATCACCGGGATGCTCGCATGCGGGATGGTGTTCGTGATCATCGCGGGCGAGATCGACCTGTCGGTCGGCTCGCTGCTCGGGCTGCTCGGCGGCATTGCGGCGATCCTCGACGTCAATCGCCACTGGCCCGTGGCCGCGACGGTGCCGGCCGTGCTCGCGCTCGGCGTGCTGGTCGGATTGTTCAACGGCTGGTGGTCGACCTACCGGCGCGTGCCGTCGTTCATCGTCGGGCTGGGCGGGATGCTCGCGTTCCGCGGCATCCTGCTCGGCGTGACGGGCGGCTCGACGATCGCGCCGGTGTCCGACGGCTTCGTGTTCCTCGGGCAGGGCTATCTGCCGCGCGCGGCCGGCGACGGCCTCGCGGTGCTGCTGTTCGCGCTCGTCGCGCTGCTGGTCATCCGGCAGCGCGGCACGCGGCACCGCTATCGGCTCGCGGTCGCGCCGCTGTGGCAGGACGTCGCGAAACTCGTCGGCGCCGGCGCGGTGCTGTTCGCGTTCGTCGCGACGCTCGACCGCTACGGCGGCATCCCGGTACCCGTGCTGCTGCTGCTCGCGCTGCTCGGCGCGTTCTCGTGGATCGCGACGCAGACCGTGTTCGGCCGGCGCATTTATGCGGTGGGTTCGAACCTGGAGGCGACGCGGCTATCGGGCGTCGACACCGATCGTGTGAAGCTCGCGATCTTCGCGCTGATGGGGCTGATGTGCGCGTTCGCGGGCATCGTCAACACCGCGCGGCTCGCGGCCGGCTCGCCGTCGGCCGGCACGATGGGCGAGCTCGACGCGATCGCCGCATGCTTCATCGGCGGCACGTCGATGCGCGGCGGGTCGGGCACCGTCTATGGCGCGCTGATCGGTGCGCTCGTGATGGCGAGCCTCGACAACGGAATGTCGATGCTCGATGTCGACGCGTACTGGCAGATGATCGTCAAGGGCGCGGTGCTGGTGCTGGCGGTGTGGATCGACGTCGTGTCGCGTTCGAACCGGCGGTGAGGCTGTCTTCGTGGAGGCGCTTGCCGCTTAGCGCAGCGGCGCGCCCCACGCCGCCGTTACGTTGCCGCCGAGCCGCCATTCGCTGAACGGGCGGCGCGGTGCAATGATCGCCGGCAGGCGGCGATCGCCGAAGCGCGCGTAGTACGGTTCGACCCACGCGAGCTCGTCGCGCAGCGTCCACGGGAACAGGTCCTGGCGGATCGGCGTGATTTTCGTGAAGCTCGCGGGATCGTCCACCGCGTCGATCACGAGATTCGCGAGACGGCCGATCGCGCCATCGTTTTCCCGATAGAGATCGATATGGCGCCGTTGCACGAGTTCGGCCGCGAACACGAGCGGCAGCAGCGCGAACGTGTGGTAGTGCAGCGCGCGGTTGCCGCGTTTCACTTCGCGCGCGAGCGCACCGTCGGGGCCGATGTCGCGAATGCCCTCGCGCACTCTCAGCAGCCCCGAATCGACGAGGTTTGCGTTGTTCGTCACGGTGCCGATCGCGATCAGGTCGAGCCCGGCCCAGTACACGAGATTGTTGTGCAGATGGTTGATCGCCTCCGAATCGCGGGTGGCGATCGCGATCCGTTCGAGCCACGGGCCGATTGCATCGAGCCGCGCGCGGTTCGCGTCGCGCACGTCGCGCGGCATGCGCAGGATCACCATCGCGAAGTCGGTGCCGGCCCACGAACGCTCGTAATAGCCCTGATAACCGGAGATCGGCCCCATCAGCGCGTCGGCTTGCGCCCAGCTTTCGAGCAGCATCACCGCGCACGACCAGTCGCCGTTGTCAGCCGACACATTGAGCCGCGCGATGAAATCGCGCATCGGCTTCACCGCGCGCGCATAGCCGGCTGCATCGTCGTAGTAGCCGGGGGGATCGATGCGCGTGACGGGGGCGGGCGGGTCGCACGCGCGCGCAGGCGACACGGCGCACGACAGTGCGGCGGCAGCCAGCAGCATGGCGAACAGCGGGCGTTTCGTCGGATGGCGCATGCGAGCCTCGTCGATGACGGTGAAAGGGCACGCAGGCCGTGGCGGGCCGAGCGGCGAGCCCCGCCCGCTTACGCGACGGACGTGCCGCACGCAGTCTAGCGTCGAGGTCTTTCATCCGCCTTTCTCGATGAACGGCTGTTGCTCGACATCCGCCTTGATGAAATCGACGAAGGCCCGCAGCGGAGCCGGCACGAAACGCCGCCCCGGATAGTACAGATACGGGCCGGAAAACGGCCGCCACCAGCCATCGAGCACGGGCTCGAGCGCGCCGCTCGCGAGATGCGGACGAAGCCAGTCTTCGTAAAGATGCACGATGCCGAGCCCCGCGCAGGCGGCATCCACGACGAGATCGACGGCGCCGCCGATCTGCACGACGAGCGGCCCGGACGGCTCCACGCGGACCACTTCGCCGGCGCGCTCGTATTCCCACGCCGGCATCGCGCCGCTCGCGAACCTGCCGCGCAGGCAAGCATGATCGAGCAGTTCGCGCGGATGGGCGGGACGGCCGCGACGGTCGAGGTAGGCGGGCGCCGCGGCGGTGGCGAAGCGTTGCGAACGCGGGCCGATGGGCACGGCGATCATGTCCTGTTCGAGGCGCTCGTCGTAACGGATGCCCGCGTCGCAGCCGGCCGCGAGGATATCGACGAAGCTTTCGTCCGCCACGATCTCGAGCCGGATCTCCGGATACGCGTCGAGAAAGCGCGGGACGATCGACGGCAGCACGAGCCGCGCCGCGCTCGTCGGTACGTTGAGCTTCAGCGTGCCGACCGGCCGCTCCCGAAACGTATTGACGACGTCGAGCGCCGCCTCCACCTCGCCCAGCGCCGGCGCGAGCCGCGCGAGCAGGCGCTCGCCGGCTTCGGTCGGCGCCACGCTGCGCGTCGTGCGGTGCAGCAGCCGCACGCCGAGTTGCGCCTCCAGCCGGCGCACCGCTTCGCTCAGGCCGGACGCGCTCGCACCAGTTGTGCGCGCACCTTCACGAAAGCCTTTCGCGCGCGCCACCGCCACGAACGCGTTCAGATCGCCCAGATCGACTTGCATTGTTCGCCCTTTCGTACAGGTCGTGCGGATTATGACCGGTTATCGCGCAGCGCGTCGCGGCGTAACCTGCGGCTCATTCATTCGCCACAGGAGCACAATCATGTCCCCCGTCGTCCAGTCCGGCACGTTTTCCATCGCGGGCCGCCGCGTTCACCGCATCGGGTATGGCGCGATGCAGCTCGCCGGTCCCGGCGTGTTCGGCCCGCCCCGGGACCGCGATGCGGCGCTTGCCGTTCTCCGCGAAGCCGTTGCATCGGGCGTCGACCACATCGACACGAGCGACTTCTACGGCCCGCACGTGACGAACCGGCTGATTCGCGAAGCGTTGCATCCGTATCGCGACGATCTGCTCATCGTGACCAAGATCGGCGCGAGGCGCGGCGAAGACGGTTCGTGGCTGCCGGCATTCTCGGCCGAAGCGCTCGCCGCCGCCGTGCAGGACAACCTGCGCAACCTCGGTCTCGACGTGCTCGACGTGGTCAATCTGCGGATCATGTTCGACACGCACGGCCCGGCCGAGGGCTCGATCGAGGCGCCGCTGTCCGCACTGGCCGAACTGCAGCGGCAAGGCTTCGTGCGGCACATCGGGCTGAGCAACGTCACGGCCGCGCAGGTCGCGGAAGGGCGCCGGATCTGCGACATCGTCTGCGTGCAGAACCACTACAACCTCGCGCACCGGGACGACGACGATCTCGTCGATGCGCTTGCCCGCGACGGCATCGCCTACGTACCGTACTTTCCGCTCGGCGGCTTCAATCCGTTGCAGTCGTCCGCGCTCGACACCGTTGCCGCGCGGCTCGGCGCGACGCCGATGCAGACCGCGCTCGCGTGGCTGCTGCGCCGCGCGCCGAACATCCTGCTGATTCCGGGAACGTCGTCGGTCGCGCATCTGCGCGAGAATCTCGCCGCCGGCGCGCTGGCGTTGCCGGAGGATGCCGTGCGCGAACTCGACGGCGTCGCGTCCGCCCGCGGTTGAACCCGGTGCGGCCGTCGCGCGGCGGATGGCCGAAGCGACGCCGGCACGGGACTCAGCGCGCCTGACCCAGCTGCTCGTCGATCGTCCGGGTCAGCGGCGACTGGACGTCGCCGGTGTGTTTCGTCTGCACGGGCTCGATCAGCACGACCCAGCATTCGTCGTCGGCGACCGGATTGTGCTGCGTGCCGCGCGGCACGACGTGCATCGAGCCGGCGGGCAAGTCGACGGCGCGGCCGCCTTCATACTCGATCCTGAGGTGGCCGCGCACGACGAAGAACAGCTCGTCTTCATGCGCATGGTCGTGCCACACGAACTGGCCGCGCACCTTGGCGACCTTCACGTACTGGTCGTTGACCTGCGCGACGACCTTCGGCGACCAGTACTCCGATACATCGGCGAAGGCAGCCTCGAGGTCGAACGATTCGGCAAACGGAACGGCGGGGAGGGTCATCTCGGCTCCAGATTCGGCTGTACGAATACACGATCGAAACCGGCACGTCGCCGATCATCGATTCGTCGGGAAAGCCGATTATATTGACGCGGCCGCCACGCTGCACGACGCCTGAATGCATGCGGCATCCGGCGGCGTGCAGGGGCTACGTCCGGTCGCGATTGCGGGCGCGCGTCGCGCCCGTGATCACCGCGATGCCGAAAAGAATGACGGCGACGATCTCGATGATGTGTTGCGACACGTGCAGCGTCATCAGGCCCCATGCCACGCCGGCGATGAAAATGATCCATCCGAGCAGGTAGATAAGCAGAGTCATCGCTTTTCTCCTTGTAGTTGCGGGTCATGACGCCGGTTGCCTGCGTTGCAAAACCTGCCGTGCAACCGGCAAACCGGGATGCGCGCATATTTCGTTCCCGGTTCGGCTGCGTCGTGCCGGGCTCGGGCGGCATGCGGTCTATCGGCTCAACGGCATGCCGCGGCATCGAGCAGGCCGCGTGCGGCCAGGTTGGCGTACAGCGCGCGCACGCCGAAGGTCCACGGCGCGATCTCCGTGCAAAGCCGCACGACGTTGACGAGCGCGCCGAGCGCGGGCGTGGAGATGGTGACGCGGTCGCCCAGGTGATGCGTGAATCCGCCGCCGGGCGCGTCGCGGTCCTGGATCGGCGAGAACATCGTGCCCAGGAACAGCATGAAGCCGTCCGGATACTGGTGATGCGCGCCGCAGGTCTGCGCGACGAGATCGGCCGGGTCGCGGCTGATCTCGCGCATGTGGCTGATGCCGTCGAGAACGAAGTCGTCGTCCGCGCCGTCGACGCGCAGCGACACGCTGGCCTGCCGCACGCTGTCCAGCGTGAAGCCGCCGTCGAAGAGCCGCACGAACGGGCCGATCGCGCACGAACCATTGTTGTCTTTGCATTTGCCGAGCAGCAGCGCGGAGCGGCCTTCGATGTCCCGCAAATTCACGTCGTTGCCGAGCGTGGCGCCAACCGGCCGGCCGTCGCTGCCGACCGCCAGCACGATCTCCGGCTCCGGATTGTTCCACACCGATCCGGGCAGCAGCCCCACGTCCGCGCCGAAGCCCACCGCGGACATGGGCTGCGACTTGGAGAACACCTCGGCATCCGGGCCGATGCCGACTTCCATGTATTGCGACCACGCGCCGCGGCGCTCGAGTTCCGCCTTCAGGCGCACGGCGGCGTCCGAACCGGGGACGATCTTCGACAGATCGGTGCCGATGGTCGCGGCGATGGTTTCGCGTACTTCCCTCGCCTTGGTAGGATCCCCGCCGGCCTGTTCTTCGATCACGCGTTCGATCAGGCTGACGGCAAAGGTCACGCCGCAAGCCTTGATGGCCTGCACGTCGCACGGGGCGAGCAGGCGCAGCGCGCCGGACGCGCCGTCCAGCGCCGCCTGCAACAGCGGCTCGACGCGGCCGAGCGATTCGCCGGGGGCGGTGCGGGCGATGTCGACTGCGTCGGGGCGGTCGAACAGGTCCGCGGTGGTCGGCACGGTGCGCGTGATGTCGAACACGTCGCCGCCGCGCACGGCGACGACGCTCGGGCCCGCGTGGGCGCCGTCGTGCTGCCAGACACGGCCGATCAGCAGGGCCTGCGCAAGGTCGTGCGGCAGGCAGTCGGAAACGGAAGGAGTACGCATGGTCGTCAGCTCGGCAAGAGTCGTGGGCGGTTGGATCAGTGCGAATGGCGCGGGTTGCCGCGCTGCTCGATGACCTTCAGATAGAGCGTGGCCGGTTCGAGGCAGCCGCCGGTGGACAACTGGCCCACGAACTGGCGATAGAGCGCCTGCCACGGCGTTTGCGCCTGCGGCACGGTGAAGCTTGCGGTCTCGCGGCGGCGCGCGAGTTCTTCTGCGTCGACGAGCAGGTCGACGCTGCGGCGATTCAGGTCCACGCGGATGCGATCGTTCGTGCGCAGCAGGGCCAGGCCGCCGCCGACGGCCGCTTCCGGCGATACGTTCAGGATCGACGGGCTGGCCGACGTGCCGCTTTGGCGTCCATCGCCGAGGCATGGCAGCGACGTCACGCCACGTTTCACCAGATCGGCGGGCGGCGCCATGTTGACGACTTCCGAACTGCCCGGGTAGCCGACCGTGCCGCAGCCCCGGATCACCAGGATGCAGCGTTCGTCGATGTCGAGCCGAGGGTCGTTGATGCGGGCGTGGTAGTCCTCGGGGCCATCGAAGACGATGGCGCGTGCCTCGAAGGTGTTCTCCGCGCCCGGCTCCGCAAGGTAGGTCTGCCGGAAGGCCTCGCCGACAACCGACATCTTCATGATCGCGCTGTCGAAGAAGTTGCCGGACAGCACCATGAAACCGGCGCCATGCTTGAGTGGCTCGTCGGGCGTGCGGATCACGTCCCGGTCGGCCTCCTGCGCCGTGTCCGCGATCTCGCCGATCGCGCGGCCGGACACGGTCAGGCAGTCGCGCCGCAGCAGGCCGGCCGCATCGAGTTGACGCAGCACGGCGGGCACGCCGCCGGCGCGGTGGAAGCTCTCCCCGAGGTACTCGCCGGCCGGCATGCAGTTGACGAGCAGCGGCACGGATTCGCCGAAACGCTGCCACTCGTCCAGGCTCAGCGCCACGCCCATGTGGCGCGCGATGGCGATCAGGTGCGGCGGGCAGTTGGTCGATGCGCCGAGCGCGGAGGCGACGACGATGGCATTCTCGAAGGCCGCGCGCGTCATGATCTTCGACGGGCGCAGGTCTTCGCGGACGAGCTCGACGGCGCGCTTGCCCGTCGCGTAAGCCATCTGGCCGCGCTCGCGGTAGGCGGCGGGAATGCTCGCGCACCCCGGCAGCGACATGCCGAGCGCCTCGGCCAGACTGTTCATCGACAGCGCCGTGCCCATGGTGTTGCAGTGGCCGATCGACGGCGACGACGCCGTGGTCAGCTGCATGAAACCTTCGTAGTCGATATCGCCGGCAGCCAGCAGATTGCGGGCGTGCCAGATCACCGTGCCCGAGCCGACGCGCTTGCCCTCGTGCCAGCCGTCGAGCATCGGCCCGCCGGACAGCACGATGGCGGGCATGTCCACGGTGGCCGCGGCCATCAGGCAGGCGGGGGTGGTCTTGTCGCATCCGGTCGTCAAGACCACGCCGTCCAGCGGAAAGCCATGCAGGACTTCCACCAGCCCGAGATACGCCAGGTTGCGGTCGAGTGCCGCGGTGGGCCGGCGGCTTTGCTCGGCCAGCGGATGCACGGGGAATTCCATCGGAATGCCGCCCGCGTCGCGAATGCCCGCCTTGGTGCGTTCGGCCAGTTCGATGTGGTGGCGATTGCACGGCGCCAGGTCGCTGCCCGTCTGCGCGATGCCGATGATGGGACGGCCCGACTGCAATTCCTCACGCGTCAACCCGTAGTTCATGAATCGCTCGACGTAGAGCGCGGTCATGTCTGCGTGTGCGGGGTCGTCGAACCACTCCTGGCTGCGCAGGCGGCGAGGGGTTTGCGGCATGGCGGGTTGTCTCCGAATAGGGCCGTGTCCGGTTTTTTGTGCCGGATAGTTACCGGTAACATTCGGGGCATGTTAGCACGGGGTTTTTGCGTCGCGGAAGGGAATTTTGCGTGTGGGTGGGTGCAGGCGGTGGGGAACGTGCGGCGACGGAGGAGGGAGGAGGTGCCTCCATGACGTCGCGCACGTTGCGCATCGGACGCCGCCGCTTCTCGTGAAGGACGACAGGTCCGGCAGTCGGCTCGTCAGGCGCTTTCCCGCGCGACGATCGTGTAGTCGACGCGGATGCAGTGCGGCTCGATCCGTTCGCCGCCGTCGCGTGCCTGCAGCGCCGCGAGCAGAGCCTCGCCCGTGCGCAGGCCGATGCCGTAGGCGTCGACCGACACCGTGGTGATGGTCGGGTGGCAGCATGTCGCCACTTCGAAGTTCCCGAAGCCGGCCACGGCCATGTCCGCGGGCACGGACAGTCCGCGTCGATGGCATTCCATGATTGCGCCGAACGCCGACATGTCGCTCACGCACATGACCGCGGTGGTGTCCGGCCACGTCTCCAGCAGTGCCGCCATGGCGGGCCCGCCGTGGCTCATGGTGATCGGCGATTCGCCCAGTCGGACGACGCGCGGCTCACCCAGCCCCAGCGCCTTGATCTCCGCCTGGTATCCCTTGAGCCGGTCCAGCCCGCGGCGGTCCAGTGCGCTGGCGCCGCCGAGAAAGCCGATGCGCTCGTAGCCGCGCTCGGCCAGATGGCGCACCATCGCGCGTGCGGCGCGCACGTTCGAGAAGCCCACCGCGGTATCGATCGGATGCGTGGGCAGGTCCCACATCTCGACCACGGGGATGCCCGAGCGTGCCAGCACCGTGCGCGTCGCATCGGTGTGCTGCGCCCCCGTCAGCGCGATGCAGCGCGGCTGGTGACGCAGCATGGAGCGTACCAGCCGTTCTTCCCGCGCCAGGTCATAGTCGGTGTCGCCGAGCAGCAGTTGCAGGCCATGCGGCTCGAGTGCGTCGGTCAGGCCGCGCACAGTGTCGGAGAAGTTGGAACTCGACAGCGACGGCACCAGCACCGCGACAAATTCCGACCGCCCGGACGACAGCGCACCTGCGGCGGCGTCGGCCACGTAACCGAGCTGATCGATGGCCCTGCAGACCCGTTCGCGCGTCTCGGCGGCCACGCTGTGGCCGGCCAGCACGCGCGAGACGGTCATCTTCGATACGCCGGCCAGGCGCGCTACATCGGACATGCGGGGCGGTCCGGCAGGCCGGACGGCGGTGGGGCTGGGCATGGGAATCGCGATCGGGAGAAACCGGGAAAGGCTACATGATACCGGTGCCGTGCGCGCCGCCGCCGCGCGCCGGTGATTCGCGCGGCACTAGGGAAACCACTTGTCGATCGGGACTTGAGCACGGTTGTCGCGGCATGCTACCTTCAAAACTGTTACCGGTATCAAGCCGCCGGTTGCGCCCGTCGCCAGATCGGCGCCTTTTTTTGGGCGGGAATGTTATCGGTAACATAGACGCATCAGTTCCTTAGCGAATCCGCCGGCACGAAGAAGTCCTACACAATCAGGAGACAAACCGATGCCATCCCTCACGCAGACCGCCGCCGCACCGGCCGCGGTCGGCTCGTCCGAAGACGCCCTCTACCGCAAGGTCATGCGGCGCATCCTGCCGTTGCTGCTGCTCTGCTACGTCGTGGCCTACCTGGACCGCGTCAACGTGGGTTTCGCCAAGCTGCAGATGCTCGATGACCTGAGCCTGAGCGACAGCGTCTACGCGCTCGGCGCCAGCGTTTTCTTCTGGGGCTATTTCCTGTTCGAGATGCCGAGCAACTTGCTGCTGCACCGCTACGGCGCACGCTTCTGGATCGCGCGGATCATGATCACATGGGGCATCGTGTCGTCGTCGATGGCCTTTATCGTGCCGCTCGCGCAGTTCTTTCACGTGCAGACGTCCACCATGTTCTACACGCTGCGCTTCCTGCTCGGTCTGTGCGAAGCCGGCTTCTTCCCGGGCGTCATCCTGTACATGAATTACTGGTTTCCCGCGCGCCGCCAAAGCGTGGCCATGTCGGGCTTCCTGGTGGCGATCCCGCTGAGCCTGACGCTGGGCAGTGTCATTTCCGGCTGGCTGATGGAGCAGACGCACGGCTTGTCAGGCATGAGCGGCTGGCAATGGATGCTGCTGCTCGAAGGCCTGCCGTCGATCGTGGTGGCGTTCATCGTGTTGGCCTGCCTCGGCGATGGCCCGCAGTCAGCGAAGTGGCTGTCTGCCGAGGAAAAGGCGGTGCTGTCGCGCAACCTCGAATCCGAGGCCGCGCACAAGTCGCACGGCGTGGGTGCCGCGTTGCGCAGCCCGCGCGTCTGGCTGCTGACCTTCATCCTGCTCACCTTCAATACCGGCTTCTACGGGCTGGCCTTCTGGCTGCCGTCGATCATTCGCGCGTCGGGCGTGCGCAGCCCGATGCATATCGGTCTGCTGACTGCCGTTCCGTATCTGACGGCCATCTTTGCGATGGTGTGGAACGCGGCGCACTCGCGCAAGACCGGCGAACGCCGGCTGCACGCCGCGATTCCCGCGCTGATCGGCGGCGTCGGCCTGATCACGAGCGCGGCATGTGCACAGAACGTGGTGCTGTCGATCCTGTTCCTGACCATCGCCACGTGCGGCATCCTGGCGCTGATGCCGATCTACTGGACCTTTCCGGGGCAGATACTGTCCGGCACGGCCGCAGCCGCCGGCATTGCACTGATCAACTCGGTGGGCAATCTGTCCGGCTTCACGGGTTCGATGATCACGGGCATCGCAAAGGAAATGACCGGCAACATCAACAACGGAACCTACGCGCTGGGCGCCTGCCTGCTGGTCAGTTGCGTGCTGATCATGTTGATTCCGCGCGGCGTGCTGTTTCCTCCGGCCGCGAAGTAGGTTCGTTGCTGATGGCCGGGCAGACGGGCAGATGGCTCGCCCTTTGCCCCGTCTGCCCGATTCGATGCGGCATGCGCTGTCTTCCACTCGACTCGCCAGTGGCGAGTTGAATGCCGCGGCCGCGTCGAGCGACCGAATCGGGCTAGAACGCGTAGGAGAGCGACGCAAACAGGCTGCGCGGCGCGCCAGGCGTGACCCACAGGCTGTTGTAGGAACTGACGTAAGTAGTGCGATTGAACAAATTGTTCAGCACGACCGACGCACGCAGGTGCTTGTTGACCTGAACGTAGCCGTTGAGCTGCACGGTCGCATAGGCCGGCAGTTCGAAACCGTCCTGCGTGTTCGCGGTGTTGCCGGCCCGGCGCCCGACGTAGATCACGCCGGCGCCGGCGCCGGCCTTGTCCGCGAACGGGACGCTGGTTTCGTACATGAGCAGCGCGCTGCCGCTCAGACGCGGAATGTCGACGAGGCGCGCGCCGGGTGTCAGTACGGCATCGCGTGTGACCTGTGCATCGACATACGCAAGATTGACGAGGCCGCGCACGCCATGGCCGAGGTCGCCGTTCCATTCGAATTCGATGCCGCGGCTGCGCACTTCGCCGGCCGCGCGCGAGAAGCCTGCATTGGCCGGGTCGGCGGTCAGCACGTTGCGCTTGTTGACGTGGAATGCCGCGACGGTCGCGAGCCAGCGTGCGCCGGCCCATTTCGCGCCGACCTCATAGCCATGCCCCTTCTCCGGATCGAACGCGCGGCCGTCGACGTCGGCGCCGTTGTTCGGCCGGAACGAATACGCGGTGTTCGCATACACGGAAAACGCGGGGCTCATTTCATACACGATGCCGATGCGCGGACTCAATGCAGTCTGCAACTGGCTGCTCGTCGTGCCCTTCAGGCGATTCTCGACCGACTGGTGAAAGCGATCCCAGCGCAGCCCCGCGAGGATTTTCCAGTGCGGCCCGAACGCGAGCGTGTCCTGTGCGTAGAGGCCCTGGCCGTCGTCGCGCTCGAGCAGATTGGTCGCGGTGCGCGGTACGGGGGCCGGCTGACCGTAGACGGGATCGAAGATGTCGATCGCATACGGCGCGGCGGCAGTGGGCGTCGAGCGCGCGACGAACTGGTCGTAGTTGAAGCGGTACGCATCGACGCCCAGCACGAGCGTGTGGCCGATGCCGCCGGTGCGGAACGCGCCGGTCGTCTCGACGCGGCCTTGCAGATCGTTCGAATGAAACGCGACTTGCCGGTAGCGGCGCCACAGCGTGCGGCCGTCGGACTGCAGCGCGAACGCCTCGGACGATCGTCCGGACAGGTCGGTGGTGCGCTGCGCGAAACCGGCGTTGATCGACCAACTGGCATCGATGCGATGCTCGAGCGTGAACTGGTGGCCCGTGTTGCGCACGTCAAAGTCGCCGTCGCGGGGCTCGCCGAGAAAGCGCGAAGCCGGAATCGCGCCGAGCTGCCCGCCCACCGCGACCACGCCGCGATCGAGCGGCGCGCGCTGGCGTGCGCTCTCGAATTCGTAGTGGAGCGTCGTGTCCGCGCCGATGTCCCACGTGAACGACGGCGCGAACAGGTAGCGTTTGCTCGACACCGTATCGCGGAAGCTGCCGTTGTTCTCGTTCATCGCGACGAAGCGGTACGCGAGCGACTTCGTGACGGGCCCGGTTGAATCGAAGGTTTCGCGCAACGCGCCGTAGCTGCCGGCCGACACGCCGACGGTGTTCGAGCGCGCGAACTGCGGCTGCTTGGTCGTATAGCTGATGAGCCCGCCCGGATCGCCGCGGCCGTATAGCGCCGACGCGGGCCCCTTGAGCACTTCCATGCGCTCGAGGTTGACCGTGTCGCGCGGGACGCTGATCCCGTGGTTCCACGAGAAGCCGTTGACGAGGTAGTCGGTGCCGGACGTATTGCCGTCGCCGGCGAAGCCGCGCACCGCGTAGTTGTCCCACAGGCCGCCGAAGTTGTTCTGCCGCGAGACCCCCGCGACCCAGTCGTACAGGTCCTCGCCGCGTGTCGCGGCGACGGTTTGCACGAGTTTCGCATCGACGCTGCTGACCGCGAACGGAATCTCCATCACGTCTGCCTCGCTGCGCGTCGCGCTCGTCGATTCGCGCGTGCGAAACGGCGCGCTCGCGCGCTGCCCCGAGACCTCGATGGTGGGCAGCGTTGCTTCCTGCGCGTCGGCCGTGCTCAGGCCGGCCGCGCCGACGACGATGGCCATCGGTGCGGCCGCCCAGTTCTTCCTGCTCATACCCCGTCCCTTGATGTGGATTGCATTCGGGCACGGTGGATGGGCCTTGCGCCGACGGCTATGTCCCAAACAGTACATTCGCGCCGAAATTTAATGCAAATGAGATGTATTTGCAATCGCAATTTCATGCGCTCGGGGATGATGCGATGCGGGCTGCAAGCGGCGCGTCACGCGGGACGCGTCGTGGAAGGTGGGATGTGAGCAGGCGCCGGCGTCCAGTCGTGGCGCGGCGGCCGTCGAACGACTCGACGACGAAACGGGCGAGGCCGGCGGGCGCCGCCAGCAGGCGGCGCCGTTACAAGAATCGATGGACGGTGCCGGTTACGCCGCCGACAACCTGACCGACACGCCCGTCGCCGTATAAACCGGCGTTACCTTGAAACCGTCGACCGTCACCGCCGAGAACTTCGCGGAAGCCGCTGCACCGTCGATCAGCGCGATGGTGTCGCCGGCCTTGGGCGCATAACCGTTCACGAACTTCACGTGCAGCGTGCCGCCCGCGACGGTGAGCGGGCCGCCGACGCGCAGGCGGCCGCCCCCATTGCCGTCGATGTCGAGTTCGAGCGTCGTGTTGTCGAGCTGCGTATAGCGCGTCGCGATGACCACCGGCGCGCTGGCGGCAATCCTCACGCTGCCGCCCGAGCCCACGTACACGTCGCCCTTGCCGAACGCGCTTGCCGATGCCGCGGCGAGCATGCCGCCGCTCACCTGCGTGCCGCCCGTATAGCTGTTGTTGCCCGCCAGCGTCAGCGCGCCGCTGCCTTGCAGCGTCAGCTTGCCCGCGCCGGCGATGTCGTTGCGCCACAGGTCGGCGGTATTGAACCCGCCCTGCGAAGCGTCCATCGACACGATCACGTTGCCGTTGAATGCACCGTAACCGTCGGCCGCGGTGAACAGGTTGAGGCGGCCCCAGCCTTCCGCATCGTCCATGACCGGATAGCCGGACGGCAGTTCGGTCGTCTTCAGCACGACGCGGCGCTGGTCCGCGCTCAGGTACGGGAAGCGCGTCTGCAGCAGGATCTCCGCGCCCTTCGGCACGACGGGCGGCGCGTCGGTCGACTCGATCGCGCCGAAGCCGAACGTCAGGCGGCGCGCGAAGGCCGTCTTGTTCGTCGCGTAATCGGCGAAGCGGTCGGTGGCCGTCGTGCCCGAGTGCGCGAAGGCGGCGAACGTCGTGTCGGTCGTGCCCGTGAGCTGCTGCAGCGCCTGATGGGCCTGGCCGTACGCGGCCTGCGCATCGCTCGCGTACGCGGTCAGGTTCGCCGCGCTGACGGCCAGCGCGAGCATGCGGCCGCCGATCACGTCGAGCGGCGAGTGCATGCCGGCGAGGATGCGGTTCTCGCCGAGTTCGAGGCCGCGGCCGACCATTTCCTGGAAGCGCTCCGGCACGAGCCACGCCATCGTCATCGCGTCTCGCACCGCTTCGGCCGTATGGCCGCTGATGAAGCCGCCGTCGGTCGCGGGCGTCGTGCTTTCCGCCGGCACGAGCGTCGGTGCGACGACGACGCTGGTGCTCCAGCGGTACGGCCGCGCGTACTTGTAGAAACGCTTCGACGGTTCGGTCGACGCGTTGTTGCCCATTTCGTTGAGCAGGTCGACGACCTTGCCGAAGCTCGCGTTCGTGCTGCCGCCGACGCCGACGTTGTTGCCGGAATCGTTGTACAGCACCGTCGTCGCGTCGGCGGGCACGGTGGTGATGCTGGTCGTCTGCTGCGCGGCCGTGCGCCACGCGCCGGTGAGCGGGCCCATGCCGTCGGTCACGCTGTAGCCCTTGGCGCGCCGGTCGTCGAAGTACGCGGCGTCGGCCTGTTGCTGCGTGCGTGCGGTCGTTGCGTTGATCACATATTGAACGTTGGCGGCCAGCACCGTGTCGTTCAGGCTCGTGCCGCACGGCGTGCCGCTGCCGGGCAGGCCTGAGCAGGTCGACGGCGAGATCGCCGGAAACCCGCCGTTGGCCGGCGCGCTCACGCCGGCATCGACGAGCATCGTCGCCGGCTGCCACAGGTCGAGGAAGCGGCTCACCACGCGCACGGCCGCGTTGGTCGACAGCGTGGCATAGCGCGCGTCGCCGCGCTGGTTGGTCGCGATGTTGTCGACGAAGGCCGGCACGCTCGGCACGGGCGCGCTGTCGACGAAGCCGGGGTCGGCCGGCGGTGCCGGCATGGCCGCGCTGGTCGTGGTGGTCGATGCGACATCGTCGCCGCCGCCGCACGCGGCGAGAACGATCGCACTCGACAATGCTGCGACGTGCAGCGGAAAACGGCTTCGTGACGCAAACATGCAAGGCTCCATCCTGAGTGTCGAAGATGGCGGATTGTCGTGGGCGATCGTGACGCAGCCGTTACGGATTTGTTTCGGGTCGCGGTCGATGCACCCGAATTCTCACTATTTGGTGAATTCGTGATGCTGAACATGGCGGCGGGGGCGATCGGGCCGTCGGCGATGTCCGGTCCGGCCAGCGCGCGCGTTCGAAAAGACGATCGGATGCGGCGCTGTCACGCCGGTTGGGCGACCCATTCCGCGTCGGCGCGGCACACGCGGTTTCTGCCCTGACGCTTCGCCGCGTAGAGGGCGAGGTCTGCCTGATGCGACAACGCGTGCACGGACCGCGGGTGCGCACGGTGCCCGGTCGCGTAGCCGATGCTGATCGTGAAAGGCGGAATGGTCGCGTCGAACCCGTCGAGCCGGTTGCGCTCCACGGCGCGGCGAATCGCTTCGGCAACTTTCGCGGCGCCGCTTTCATCCGTGTCGGGCAATACGACGACGAATTCTTCGCCGCCGTAGCGCGCGGCAAGATCGCCGCGCCGCCGCGTATGCGCGCGAATGCACTCGGCGAGAAAGCGCAGCGCGGTGTCGCCTTGCACATGACCGAAGCGGTCGTTGTACTGCTTGAAGTGATCGGCGTCGATGAACAGCACCGACAGGCTGCCATCGCTGCCGCGTTGCAGACGTTCCCATTCGTCGGCGAGCGCGGCATCGAGCGCGCGACGGTTGTGCAGGCCTGTGAGTGGATCGGTGCGTGTCAGGTCGGTAAGCAGCGTCTGCTTGCGCAGGTTGTCCCGCAGCGCGAACGCGAGCAGCCACACCACCGCGCAGAACAGCGCACCGATGACGGACGCGGACACGCCGACCGTCCACATCAAATGCGTGGTGCCGGCCAGCACGTCATGCTCGGCCGGTGCGACGACCGCGATCAACGGCGTGCCGGGCACCCGCTGGAACGTATAAAGCCGCACGACGCCGTCGATGCTCGAGCGCGCCGCATAGAAGCCCGATTCGCGACTCACCATGCGTTCGAACGACTTCGAGCGGCGCAGGCGGACCATCTGGTGATCGGTCAACGGCGGGTTTCTCGCGAGGATCGTGCCGTCGGCGCGCAGGATCGCGCTGACGCCATGCGGCCCGACGTTCAGGCGGGACAGAAGCCGATCGAAGTACGCGAGGTCGATGGCGACCACCGCGATTCCGTCGAACGTGTGATCCGCCCGCTCGATGCGCCGCGACAGCGCGATCGATTCCGTGTTGCCGTGCGAACGCGCGCGATACGCCTCGGACACGTAGAGGCCGACGTTGTCGGCATCGCGATGGACCTTGAAGTAGTCGCGATCGCTGAAATCCCAGTTGTGGGTCGAGCTGCAACAGCCGTCGATCAAGCGGCCGAAGCGGTCCGTCACGCCCATGCCGGTCACGTATTGCGCGGCCGTGCGCTCGAACAGCACGTCGTGACGCAGCCCGGCGTCCATGCGCGCGACGGCGGGATTGCCGAGATCGGTGGCGAGCGAGACGAGCGCGTTGTTGGACGTCTCGACGGTGCGCGCGATCTCGCTGACCAGGACGGCCGCGACGTTGCGCGACGTCTCGTGCGCATGTCCGACGACCTCGCTGCGCGCAGCCCACAGCGTCGCCGCGCTGATGCCGAGCGCGGCGAGCGACATCAGCGTGCCCAGCACGCCGACGATCAGGTGGTGGCGGCCGGCCCAGTCGGCAACTTTCTCGATCGGAATGGATGCAGGCATTGCTCGCGCTCGTGCGGGAAGCCGGCTGCGATCGCAGCGGCGCTGGTCAAATCCGGGTTAACGGCAGGGATGCCCGGAAATCGAGGCCGGCGTGCGACGCAATGACTGCACGGGTGCCGCAAACGTGTGCGTCCGGGGTGCGCCGCGCAACGAGCACGCGACAGCGGCGAACCCCGGCGGTCGCGCAGGCTCAGTCGAGCCCGCCCTGGCACACGTACTTGATCGACAGATAATCGTCGAGGCCGTAGCGCGAGCCTTCGCGGCCGTAGCCCGATTCCTTCACGCCGCCGAACGGCGCGGCTTCGCTCGCGAGCGCGCCTTCGTTGATGCCGACGATGCCCGTTTCGAGCCGCGCCGACACGCGCGCGATGCGGCGCACGTCCTGCGTGTAGAAATACGCGGCGAGCCCGAACGGCGTGTCGTTCGCGGCCGCGACGGCTTCGTCCTCGGTGTCGAACCGGAACAGCGCGGCGACGGGGCCGAAGGTTTCCTCGCAGCTCAGCTGCATGTCGGCGGTGGCGTCGGCGAGCACCGTCGGCGCGTAATAGTTCGGACCGAGCTCGGGCAGACGCTTGCCGCCGGCGAGCACGCGCGCGCTGCGCTCGATGGCGTCGCCGACGTGGCGCGCGATCTTGTCGACCGCGCGCGCGTTGATCATCGGCCCGATCTGCGCGGCCGGGTCGGTCGCGGGCGCGACCTTCAGCGCGGCGACGCGCGCGGCGAGCTTCGCGGCGAACGCATCGTAGACGCCGGCCTGCACGTACACGCGGTTCGGCGACACGCAGGTCTGGCCGCCGTTGCGGAACTTGGCGGCCATCAGCCCGTCGATCGCGGCGTCGAGTTCCGCATCGTCGAACACGATGAACGGCGCGTTACCGCCCAGTTCCAGCGACAGCTTCTTCAGTGTCGCCGCCGATTCGCGCGCGAGCAGCTTGCCGACGGGCGTCGATCCGGTGAACGTGATCTTGCGCACGCGGCCGTCGGCGAGCCAGTCGGCCACCGCATCGATGCCGCGTTCGCGCGATGCGGCGATCAGGTTCAGCACGCCGGGCGGCACGCCGGCTTCCTGCGCGAGGAAGGCCAGCGCGAGCGCGGTGAGCGGCGTGTCCTCGGCCGGCTTCGCGACCACCGTGCAGCCGGCCGCGAGTGCCGGGGCGATCTTGCGCGCGATCATCGCGAGCGGGAAGTTCCAAGGCGTGATCGCGGCGACGATGCCGATCGGCTCCTTGACCGCGCTCAGCCGCTTGCCGCGCTGCTGCTGCGGAATCAGGTCGCCGTAGGTGCGCGTCGCTTCCTCGGCGAACCACAGCACGTACGACGCCCCGTATGCGACTTCGCCGCGCGCTTCGGCGAGCGGCTTGCCCTGTTCGCGCGACATCAGTTTCGCGAGATCGTCGGTGTGCGCGACGATCGCCGCATGCCATGCGCGCAGGATCGCGGCCCGTTCGCGAGCGGGCGTCGCGCGCCATGCGGGCAGCGCGCGCGCGGCCGCATCGGTCGCGGCGCGCGCGTCGGCCGCGCCGCTGTCGGGTGCATGGGCAACGGTCTCGAGCGTCGCCGGATCGGTGACGTCGAAGCGGCGGCCGTCGAGCGCGTCGCGCCAGGCGCCGTCGATCAGGTTGGCGGTGCGAACGAGTTCGGTTCGGGACAGCGTAAGCGGCATGACAGGTCCTTGGATGGAGCGATTCGGTGACGACGGCTGAAGCGCGGACGCGCGACTACCCCGCGCGGACGGCGTGCCGCCGCGTTCGCGGATGCCGCACGCTGCCCGTCAGTGACGTTCGCCGAACAGCGATTCGAGCGGGTAGTGCCGTTTGACGAACGGCGACTTGATGATCACGTAACTGAAATACTTCTCGATGCCGATGTTCTGTTCGAGCAGCCCTTCGACGATCGTCTGGTAATGGCTCACGCTGCGCGTGATGAACTTCAGCAGATAGTCGTAGCCGCCGCTCGCGAGGTGACACTCGACGATCTCGTCGACGTTGCGAATCGCCGCGACGAAACGGTCGAAGTCCTCGCGGCGGTGGTCGGCCAGCGTGACCTCGGTAAACACGACCTGCACGTCGCCGAGTTTCTCGAGCTGGATGTGCGCGCCGTAGCCGCCGATATAGCCGGCCTTCTCGAGCCGCTTCACGCGGATCAGGCAAGGGCTGGGCGACAGCCCGACCGCATCGGCCAGTTCGACGTTGGTCATGCGGCCGCGCTTTTGCAACTGGGAGAGGATGCGCAGGTCGATGCGATCCAGCTTGCTGTCCGTCATGGTCGGGTGAGAGGGGAAAAAATGGAATGTCCGGTTACTTTAGAGTCGAACGATTGCCGCCACAAGCCCGGCTTTCCCTTGGCCGGTCAGGCCGGCTGCGCGTGCGCGGCGTCGAGCGCGCGCTGCACGCCCGCATCGGCCAGCACGTTGTCGAGCGTCTTGCGCACGCGTTCGAACATCAGGTCGAACTCGCCCGCGGTGAAGCTGAGCGCCGGCGCGAAACCGAGCACGCCGTCGCCGAATGCGCGAAACACCACGCCGTTCGCATACGCGGCGGCTGCGATCCTGTCGGGCACGTTGAGCGCGGGGTCGAAGCGCGTCTTGCGCGTCTTGTCGGCCACCAGTTCGAGCGCTCCGAGCAGGCCGGCCGAACGCGCGTCGCCGACGAGCGGATGCGCGCGCAGCGCATCGAGCCCCGCGGCGAAACGCGGCGCCATCGCCCGGCCGTTCGCGAGCAGTCCGCCTTCGTGATAGAGCTTCAGCACTTCGAGGCCGATCGCGGCGCTGACCGGATGCGCGGAATACGTATGGCCGTGGCCGACCGCGGGCGAATCGGCGCGGCTGCCCGCGATGCCTTCGTAGATTTCATCGGACATCAGCACGGCCCCCATCGGCGCATAGCCGGCGGTCAGCCCCTTCGCGACGGTCATCAGGTCCGGGTCGACCTGCTCGGTCTCGCACGCGAACAGCGGGCCCGTGCGGCCGAAGCCGGTGATCACCTCGTCGGCGACGAACAGGATGCCGAGGCGCCGGCATGCGTCGCGCATCGCCTTCAGCCAGCCGGCCGGCGGGACGATCACGCCGCCGGAACCCTGCACGGGCTCACAGAAGAATGCCGCGACGTTGTCCGCGCCGAGTTCGGCGACTTTCGCCTCGAGCGCGGCGACCGACGCGGCGATCAGCGCCTGCGCGTCGTCGCCGAGCGGATGGCGATACGGGTAGGGCGACGGGATGTGGTGCTGATCCGCGCGCGGCAGGTCGAAGTGACGATGGAACGCGGGCAGCGCGGTGAGCCCGGCGCCGATCGACGACGAGCCGTGATAGCCGCGTTCGAGCGCGATCATGTGCTTCTTCGCCGGGCGACCGGTCGCGTTGAAATAGTGCGTGATGAAACGCACCGCGGAATCGACCGCATCCGAGCCGCCGAGCGTGAAGTACACGCGATTCAGCGACGGCGGCGCGAGTGCCGCGAGCCGTTCGGCCAGCTCGATCGCGGGTTGCGAGCCGAAATGGAAATAGCCGGTCGCGTAGGGCAGCTTCGCCATCTGGTCGGCGGCGGCCTTCACGATGCTGTCGCGGCCGTAGCCGACGTTCACGCACCACAGGCCCGAGAACGCATCGAGCAGCGTGTGGCCGTCGGCGTCGCGCAGGAACACGCCGTCGGCGGATTCGAGCACGGTGACGCCGCGCGCCTCGTGCGCACGATAGTTGACGACAGGGTGGATCAGGTGTTGACGATCGGCTTCGATCAGCGCGGCTTGGTTCATGGCAGTGCGGGACTCTCGTCGGGTGTCAGCGTGAGGTCATGCTACCGGGCGAGAAATCCTCACGCGCCTTCAATTTGCGGCCCGAAACGTACGAAAGCGGTGTTTGCATGGGGCGCTTCGGCATTTTCTGCTGCGCGCCCCGCCAGGCCGGGCGCGCGCGTCAGTAGCCGCGTGCGCGGTCGACAACGCCGATCATCGGCTGTCCCGCGCGATGGCGCGCGAGGTTCGCGAGCACGGCGTCGACCGCGGTGTCCGGCCGCGTCGCGCTGGCGATGTGCGGCGTGATGCGAATGCGCGGATGCGTCCAGAACGGGTGGCCGGCCGGCAACGGCTCCGGGTCCGTCACGTCGAGGATCGCGCTGTCGAGGCGGCCGCTGTCGAGCGCGGCGAGCAGCGCGGTCGCATCGAGTTGCGGGCCGCGCCCGACCTGCACGAGCGATGCGCCGGCCGGCAGCGCGTCGAACACGCGTGTGCCGAGCAGGCCGCGCGTGTCGTCGGTGAGCGGCAGCAGGCAGATCAGGATGTCGGTGCGGGCGAGGAACGTGTCGAGCGCCGCGTCGCCCGCATGGCAGTCGACGCCGTCGAGCGAGCGCGGCGTGCGGCTCCACCCTGCGCACGGGAAACCGAAGCGCCGCAGCGTGTCGAGCACGGCCTGCCCGAGCGTGCCGAGCCCGAGCACGCCGATGCGCCGCGACGCGGCCGCGCGGACCGGCTTCTCGCGCCACACGTGCTCGCGCTGCTGCGCCGCATAGTCGAACAGGTCGCGATGGATCGTCAGCACGGCCTGCGTCACGTATTCGACCATCCCTTCGACGATGCCCGGCTCGATCATCCGCACGACCGGGATGTGCGCGGGCACGCGCGACAGGTCGAACTGATCGATGCCGGCGCCGACCGAAAACACGATCTCCAGATTCGGCAGCAGTGCGGTCGGGTCGTCGGGCGGCTGCCACGCGGCGAGATAGTGCACGGCTTCCGGATCGCCGAGGTCCGGCCAGATCCGGAACGCGAGGTCGGGCGCCTGTTGCGCGAAGCGCCGCGCCCATTGCGCGCCGCGCACCGGGTCGGCCTTGTAGAGGAAACTCATCGCGCGCGCCGCTCAGCCGAGCGCTTGATTGACGATCGCGAACGCGCGCAGCGACGGATCGCGGGCGGGCGCCGCGCCGCGCGCCATCGCGACGACGGTATCGACGCGCGGCAGGCCGAGCCCCTGCAGCCAGTCCGACAGGCCGCTATCGCCCGGCACGTCGAGGCGCACGAACATGCCTTCGTGCAGCGCGAGCCAGTGGCTGATCAGCGCCTGCGCGCGCAGCGCGTCCGGTGCGACCACCGGGCCGATCACGTGCCCGCGGCCGAAACGGCGGAACAGCGCGAAGCCGAGCAGTTCGCCGTCGCGGTCGAGTGCGATCCCGTTGGCGACGTCGAGCAGCGCATCGATCACCGCGTCGCGCGGGTAGCCGGCCGCGCGCGATGCGAGTGCGGCGAGGCGCGGGCCGTCGTTGGTGCCGAGCGGGCGCAGGCGCTCGCCCGGCGGCAGCGAGATCAGCGGCGGCTGGAACGCGGCGCCCTGGTGCTGGTCGATCGTGCCGATCGCCTCGAAGCCGAACTTCACGTAGAGCGGTTCGCCGGACGGCGTCGCATGCAGGAAGATCGTGCGTGCGCCGAGGCTGTCGACGACGCGTGCGAGCAGTTCGCGGCCGATGCCGCGGCCCTGGCGCTCGGGCGACACGATCACCATGCCGAGCGATGCGTGCGATTCGCCAAAGCGCCAGCCGAGCGCGGTGCCGACGATGCCGGCTTCGTCTTCGGCGACGAAGCCGCTGCCGAGCTGGAATGCGAAGCGCCAGTCGTCGAGTCGATGCGGCCACTTGACTGCTTCCGACAGCCGGTGCGCGGCAGGCAGATCGGTTTCGGCGAACGGGCGATAGGTGAGCGTGCTGGAAGAATTGAGGTCGGCCACGCCGGACTCCGGATGGGTAGGAATGACATATCGACTCTGCCAGCGCCACCGCGGCGCGGATAGGACGATTCGCCTGTTTTCCGGCGTCGGCGGGCGGTCGTGCGAGATCGACGCAAACCGGCTCGATCGGCGCGGGCGAACGCGCGCTGCATGCCGGAGCGGTCCGTCATTGCGACAGCTTCTGCTGTGGGAATGCCGCTACGATGGAAACGCGGCGGCCGCATGACGGTTTCGTGAAGACGGCCGGCTCGCCGCCGACGGCGCCGCGTGCGATCACGCCGCAGATCGTGCTGCCGGCGGCCTGCAACACGCGGCGAATCTGCGTTTCGAGCCGCGTCGAACGATGCGCGACGGATTTTTTGCCCTGATTCAATTTCGTTGAACCCAGACCGTCCCCGGCCCTGCCGGGGCTTCACACCGACAGGACGTCACATGATCCAATTTGAACCGAAGTACATCACGTTCGACTGCTATGGCACGCTGACCCGCTTCCGGATGGCCGACATGGCGCGCGAGGTCTACGCGGACCGGCTGTCGCCGGTCGCGCTCGAGGAATTCGTGCGCGCGTTCGCCGCGTATCGGCTCGACGAAGTGCTCGGCGCATGGAAGCCGTACCGCGACGTCGTCGTCAATGCGATCCGGCGCACCTGCGCGCGGATCGGCGTGAAGTTCGACGAGGCGGAGGCCGAGCGTTTCTATCTGGCGGTGCCGACGTGGGGCCCGCATCCGGACGTGCCGGCCGGGCTTTCGCGGCTGGCCACGAAGTACAAGCTGGTGATCCTGTCGAACGCGTCGGACGACCAGATCATGAGCAACGTCGACAAGCTCGGTGCGCCGTTCCATGCGGTGTTCACCGCGCAGCAGGCGCAGTCGTACAAGCCGCGGATGCAGGGCTTCGAATACATGTTCGACAAGCTCGGTTGCAAGCCGGAGGACGTGTTGCACGTGTCGTCGAGCCTGCGCTACGACCTGATGACGGCCGAGGATCTCGGCATCAAGCACAAGGCGTTCGTCAACCGCGGCCATGAGCCGGGCACGCCGTTCTACAACTACTACGAGGTGTCGGACATCGGCCATCTCGCGACGCAGCTCGGGCTGTAAGCGACGCCGCGCTGGCGTGGGGCCGCGTGCCCCGCGCGCGCGGCCGTGCGCGTCGCGAACGACCGGCGTGGTGCGCCGGCCGTGCCGCCTTGCGCGTGCGATCACCGCACGAACCGAGGGTAATTACCGATACGGAGCCATTCAAGGCAGGGCCGCCCGGGCCGATATATGTACCGAACGGTTAATATCGCGAGGCCCTCCGCATGAAGTTGTCCACGAAACTGCTGATGCTCGTCGCCGCGGCGCTGCTCGGCGTTGTATTGCTTGCCGCGATGTCGCTGCACACGCTGCGCGACGCGCTGATCGACAGCCGCCGTGACGAGATCGTCATTCTTCTGACCAAAGCCGAGCATCTGGTCGACGCGTATCGCGCGATGCAGGCGAACGGCACGCTCACGCGGGATCAGGCCCAGCAGCAGGCCAAGGCCGCGCTGTCCGCGCTCAACGCGAATTCGAAAAGCTACTACTGGGTGACGACGTCCGACGGCGTCAACCTCGTGCATCCGAACGCGAAGTTCATCGGCACCCGCGCGAAGGGCAACCGCACGACCGGCGGCATGACCGACAGCGAGGCGTATCGCGCCGGAGTGGCCCAGGCGCATTTCGCGCTCGTCGACGTGCTGATCAAGCGCAGCCCGGACGCGGACGTGGAGCCGAAACTCCAGGGCGTGGTCGCCGTTCCGGAGTGGGACTGGTGGATCGGCACGGGATTCTTCTACGACGACATCAACGCCGCGTTTACGCGGCTTGCGCAGGTGCTCGGCGCCATCACGCTCGTCATCGCCGCGGCGCTCGCGGCGATCGCGTGGGGCGTGTTGCGCAGCGTCCGACGGACGCTGGGCGGCGAGCCCGCGCACGCGACCGAGATCGCGGCCCGCATCGCCGCCGGCGAACTGGACGTGCAGTTCGATACGGCGCACGCCGCGCCGGGCAGCCTGCTCGTCGCGCTCGCCGACATGAAGGCCCGGCTGACCGAGACCATCGCCGAAATCCAGACCACGACCCACTCGATTGCCGTCGGCACCGGCGAGATCGCGCAAGGCAATCTGGACTTGTCGCAGCGCACGGAGGAACAGGCCGCGTCGCTGCAGCAAACGGCCGCGAGCATGGAGCAGATCACGTCGACGGTCAAACAGAATGCCGACAATGCACGTCAGGCCAATACGCTCGTGACCCACGCGAAGGAGGCGACGGAACTCGGTGGCGCGGCCGTGCGTGAAGTCGTCGAAACGATGCGGCAGATTTCGGACGGATCGGTGCGGATCGCCGACATTACCGTCGTGATCGAAAGCATCGCGTTCCAGACGAACATTCTCGCGCTCAACGCCGCGGTCGAGGCCGCGCGGGCCGGCGAGGAGGGGCGCGGGTTCGCGGTCGTGGCCTCGGAGGTGCGCTCGCTCGCGCAACGCAGCGCGGCGGCCGCGAAGGACATCAAGGGATTGATCGAGGCGTCGGTCGAGCGGGTTGGCAGCGGCAGCCGGCTCGTCGAGACGGCGGGCGCGCGGATGACGGAGATCGTCCGGTCGATCGACCGGGTGGCCGACATCATGGGCGAGATTTCAGCGGCATCCGCCGAGCAAAGCACGGGCATCGAGCAGGTCGGCCTCGCGGTCGCGCAAATGGACGAAGTGACGCAGCAGAATGCCGCGCTGGTGGAGCAGGCTGCCGCCGCCGCGTCCTCGCTGGATGAACAGGCGGCACGATTGCGGGCCGCTGTCTCGGTGTTCAGGCTGGCTGCCTGACGGCCGCGTGCCGGCATCTGCCGGCAACGGCATCATCTCGTCTCCCTCTCGCCACGCCGGCACGTGTCCGGCGTGCGCGCCGACGTGCAGGCATCGACCGCGTCGGCCGCATCACAGCGGAGAATTGCGGCCTGGCGCCGCGCCACGGGTTCGTACCCGCATCAGGCAATCCGGCCGTATTCCTGTTGTCTCGCAAAGCCGCTTCAACGTCGCGGCAATCTCCCGATCTTTCATGCGCCGGGCGTCGTCGCAGGCGGCATCCGCCGTCGCATGCGCACGCGGGCGTTCCGGCCGTTTTGGGCACCGCGGGCCGCGAGTGCGCATTCCACGCAAACATGCGGTTTGCGTGAGCCGAACGCGCTTCGGATGCCGAATCGCCAATTTTGTCGGCGCAATCTGCCGCGTGCATCGCTTTACGATTTCCTTCGTCGCGCACGTGCTGCGCAGCCGTCGCGACCCGGCATCGAGCAAACGGCGGTACGCGTGGCCGCGCAGCAAATCATGCTGCGCAGGTGGGCCAAAACGGTCGAATCGTATCGTGCAGCCGCCCCGAATCGCGACAACCCGCATTTTGGCGATGCTTAAATGAACTCAATGCGCATGACGTCGCGCCCGCTACCAGCAGGCGGCGCGACGGTTTCTCGAACCACGCTGGACCCCAGACCCACTTTCCACAGTCAGGAGCAGTTCGGATGAGCGACGATATCGACAACGGCGGCAAGGGCGGCTTCACGCGCCGCGACATGATGCGGGTCATGGCGGCGAGCGGCATGATGGCCGTTGGCGGCGGCGGGCTGCTGATGGACGCGCAATCGGCGTTCGCCGCGCCGGCGCCCAAGCGCGGCGGCAAGATCCGGGTCGCGAACGAATCGAGTTCGACGGCCGACACGCTCGACCCGGCCAAGGGCTCGACGGGCGCCGACTACATTCGTTTCTTCATGTTCTACAGCGGCCTCACGCAGCTCGACGCGAGCCTGACGCCGCAGATGAATCTCGCGCAGTCGTTGCAGACGACCGACGCGAAGACGTGGATCATCAAGTTGCGCAAGGGCGTCACGTTCCACGACGGGAAACCGGTCGGGCCGGCCGACGTGGTGTTCTCGCTGATGCGCCACAAGAACGCGGCCACCGCCTCGAAGGTCAAGCCGCTCGCCGATCAGTTCGCCGATGCGAAGGCGAGCGGCCCGGACGAGGTCACGCTCACGCTCGTCAGCGCGAACGCCGATCTGCCGGTGATCCTCGCGACGCCGCAGCTCGTGATCGTCAAGGACGGCACGACCGACTTCAGCACCGGCATCGGTTGCGGCCCGTACAAGCTGAAATCGTTCAAGCCGGGCGTGTCGACCGTCGGCGTGCGCAACGACAGCTACTTCAAGCCGGGGATGCCGTACCTCGACGAGATCGAGCTGATCGGCATCAGCGACAGCGCCGCGCGCCTGAACGCGCTGCTGTCGGGCGACGTGCACCTGATCAACGCGATCGATCCGCGCTCGACGCAGCGGGTCGCGTCGACGCCGGGCTATGCGCTGCAGGAAACCAAGTCGGGGCTCTATACCGACCTGATCGTGCGCAGCGACAACCCGATCACCGCGAACCCGGATTTCGTCGAAGGGATGAAGTACCTGTTCGATCGCGAGCAGATCCGCACGGCGGTGTTCCGCGGCTACGCGGTGATCGGCAACGACCAGCCGATCCCGCCGGGGCATCGCTACTTCAACGCATCGCTGCCGCAGCGGCCGCACGATCCGGACAAGGCGAAGTTCCTGTTCCAGAAGGCGGGGGCGCTGGGCGCCACGCTGCCGCCGATCTATGCGACGTCCGACGCGAACGGGTCGATCGAAATGGCCGTGTTGCTGCAGCAGGCCGGCCAGAAGATCGGGCTGAACCTGCAGGTGAACCGCGTGTCGCCCGACGGCTACTGGTCGAACCACTGGATGAAGCATCCGCTCGGCTTCGGCAACATCAACCCGCGCTCGAGCGCCGACGTGGTGTTCACGCAGTTCTTCAAGTCGGATGCGCCGTGGAACGAGTCGGGCTGGAAGAACGCGAAGTTCGACCAGTTGCTGCTCGCCGCGCGATCGGAAACCGACGACGCGAAGCGCAAGCAGATGTATGGCGACATGCAGGTGCTCGTCGCGCAGCAGTGCCGGGTCGGCATTCCGGCCTTCATCAGCTTCCTCGACGGCTACGACAAGCGGCTCGCGGGCCTCGGCTCGATTCCGACCGGCGGAATGATGGGCTTCATGTTCGCCGAGCACGTGTGGTGGAACGCCTGAGCACGACGCGTGCCGCCGCCGCGCGACCGGCGCGGGCCACCGCCCCGGTCGCGCGCGACCTTTTCCGGAGTGCCGCTTCATGAATCGAATCCTGCTCGGGCTGATCGGCCGGCGCATCGCGGTCACCGCGCTGACGCTGCTGATCGTGTCCGCGATCATCTTCACGATCACGAACCTGCTGCCGGGCGACGCCGCGCAGGCCGCGCTCGGCCAGTCCGCGACGCCGGAGACGGTCGCCGCGCTGCGCCAGCAGTTCGGCCTCGACATGCCGGCCCACGTGCGCTACCTGCACTGGCTCGCGGGGCTGCTGCACGGCGATTTCGGCCGCTCGCTGTCGGGCGACATGCCTGTGTCGGAGATGATCGGCGGACGCCTGCCGAAGTCGCTCGCGCTCGCGGCGATCACGACCGCCGTGTCGGTGCCGATCGCGCTGCTGCTCGGGATCCTCGCGGCGGTCAAGCGCGAATCGGTGGTCGATCGCGTGATCAGCCTCGGCACGCTGTCGCTCGTCGCGACGCCGGAATTCCTGATCGCGACGGTCGCCGTGCTCGTGCTGGCCGTGAAGCTGCACTGGTTGTCCGCGCTGTCGTACAGCGGCCCGATCGAAAGCCTGCACGATTTCCTGCGCGCGTATGCGATGCCGGTGCTGACGCTATGCGCGGTCGTGATCGCGCAGATGGCACGGATGACGCGCGCCGCGGTGATCGAGCAGCTGAGCGCGTCGTATGTCGAGATGGCCGTGCTCAAGGGCGCGAGCCCCGCGCGTGTCGTGCTGCGCCATGCGCTGCCGAACGCGATCGGCCCGATCGCCAATGCGGTCGCGCTGAGCCTGTCGTATCTGCTCGGCGGCGTGATCGTCGTCGAGACGATCTTCAACTATCCGGGCCTCGCGAGCCTGATGGTCGACGCCGTCGGCAACCGCGATTTCCCGTTGGTCCAGGCGTGCACGCTGATCTTCTGCGTCGCCTACTTGACGCTCGTGCTGTTCGCCGACCTGTGCTCGATCGTGTCGAACCCGAGACTGCGGACCTGAGCGTCCCGTCCTTCTTCCGAGATGCCGCCCATGCACCCGACCGAACCCGTTCAACGCAGCAGCGCGCTGCCGCCGTCCGGCGATCCGCCTCCGCCGTGGAGCGGCGCGACGCCGCCCGCCGCGCCCGCCCCCGACCAGCCGCGCAAGCGCCGCGCCGCGCGCGTGAAACTGACGACCGGCGGCCGCGTCGGCCTGTCGATGGTCGGCCTGATGCTGTTCATCGCGGCATTTGCGCCGCTGCTCGCGCCGCACGACGTCGGCGCGATCGTCACGCCCGACGTATTCGCGCCGTTCAGCGCGAAGCTGCCGTTCGGCTCCGACTTTCTCGGTCGCGACATGCTGAGCCGGATCCTGTACGGCACGCGCCTGACCGTGCTGCTCGCGCTCGCGGCGGTGCTGCTCGCCGCGCTGACCGGCACGACGCTCGGGCTGCTCGCGACGGTGTCGGGTCGCGCGGTCGACGAGACGATGAGCCGGCTGCTCGATGCGCTCACGTCGATTCCGTCGAAGATGTTCGCGTTGATGTTCGTCGCCGCGTTCGGCTCGTCGCTGCCGCTCCTGGTCCTGACCGCGGCGGTCAGCTACATGCCGGGCTCGTACCGGATCGCGCGGGCGCTGGCGGTCAACATCAGCACGCTCGAATTCGTGCAGGTGGCACGCGCCCGCGGCGAAAGCGCGCTGTACATCGCGTGCGTCGAGATGCTGCCGAACATGATCCACCCGATGCTCGCCGATACGGGGCTGCGCTTCACGTTCGTCGTGCTGCTGCTGAGCGGCCTGAGCTTTCTCGGGCTCGGCGTGCAGCCGCCATACGCGGACCTCGGCTCGCTCGTACGCGAGAACATCGCGAGCCTCGGCGACGGCTCGGCCGTCGCGATCATGCCCGCGGTCGCGATCGCGATCCTGACGGTGGGCGTCAACCTGTTGATCGACGGCCTGCCGCATCGCGGCCGCCGCAAGGGCGCGGCCGCTGCCGCCGGAGAACACTGATGCGACACGATTCGACTCCGCTCGTCGAGGTGCGCGGGCTGCGCGTGGTCGGCGGCCGGCCGGGCGGCGAGGAAACGACGATCGTCCACGGCGTCGATTTCGATATCGGGCGTGGCGAGGTGCTCGCACTGATCGGCGAATCGGGCTCCGGCAAGACCACGATCGCGCTGTCGCTGATGGGCCATGCGCGTGCCGGCTGCCGGATCGCGGGCGGCTCGGTGAAGCTCGGCGGCACCGATGTCTGCACGCTACCCGCACCGGCGCTGGCCGCGCTGCGCGGCCGCAAGGTCGCGTACATCGCGCAGAGCGCGGCCGCCGCGTTCAACCCGTCGCGCACGATTCTCGACCAGGTGATCGAGAGCGCGCTGATCCACAAGACGCTGTCGAAGCGCGACGCGCAGGCGAAGGCGGTCGAGCTGTTCCGCGCGCTCGCGCTGCCCGAGCCCGAGACGATCGGCAAACGCTATCCGCATCAGGTGTCGGGTGGTCAGCTGCAGCGGCTGATGGCCGCGATGGCGCTGATCACCGATCCGGAGCTGGTGATCCTCGACGAGCCGACCACCGCGCTCGACGTGACCACGCAGATCGACGTGCTGCAGGCCTTCAAGAGCGTGATCCGGCGCTACGGGATGAGCGCCGTATACGTGTCGCACGATCTGGCGGTGGTCGCGCAAATGGCCGACCGGATCGTCGTGCTGAGCGACGGCGTGATCCGCGAAGCGGGCGATACCGAACAGATCCTGCATGCGCCGGCGCATCCGTACACGCAGAGCCTGATTGCGGCGGTGACGCCGAGCGATGCCGAACGCGACGCGAAAGCGGCGAGCGCCGCGCCGGCGCCGCTGCTCGACGTGCGCAGCGCGGTCGCCGGTTACGGCGGCCGTACCGCGAAAGGCTGGCCCGCGAAGGTGATCCTGCACGAAGTGGACCTGCGCATCGGGCGCGGGCAGACGGTCGGCGTGATCGGCGAATCGGGCTCGGGCAAGACGACGCTCGCGAAGGTGATCGCGGGCCTCGTGCCGGCGACGGCCGGGCAGATTCTGCTCGACGGCGAGCCGCTCGCGCTCGATATCGGCAAACGCACCAAGGAGCAGCACCGTCGCGTGCAGATCGTGTTCCAGAACGCCGATACCGCGCTCAACCCGGTGCATAGCGTCGAGCGCACGCTCGCGCGGCCGCTCGCGTTCTATCACGGGATCAAGGGCGCGCGTGCACGCCAGCGCGTCGCGGAGCTGCTCGAACTCGTGCGGCTGCCGCAGGCGGTGGCCGCGCGGCGCACCGGCGAGCTGTCCGGCGGACAGAAGCAGCGCGTGAATCTCGCGCGCGCGCTGGCGGCCGAGCCCGACCTGATTCTGTGCGACGAGGTCACGTCGGCACTCGACACCGTGGTCGGCGCCGCGATCATCGATTTGCTGCGCGACCTGCAGGCGAAGCTTGGCGTGTCGTACGTGTTCATCACGCACGACATCGCGAAAGTGCGCGCGATCAGCGACGACATCGTCGTGCTGTACGCGGGCCGTCGCGTCGAAACGGGTAGCCGCGACGCGCTCTGTGCGCCGCCTTACCACCCGTATTCGCATCTGCTCGTGTCGTCGGCACCGGAGTTGCGCGCGGGCTGGCTCGACGATGCGGCTGAGCGCTGCCACCGGCCGCTCGTGCCGATCGGCGCGAGCGCCGACGACGCCGAGCTGTGTCCGTTCCTGTCGCGCTGCGCGATGCGGGTGGACGGCGTGTGCAACCGGACCGCGCCCGCGCTGCGCACGCTCGAGAACGGCGCGCAGGTGTTGTGCCATCGCAGCGAGGAAGATCTCGCGCGCTTCCAGGCCGAGCCGGCGGAGGGTGCCGCGCCGGTGCAGCCGGTGCGTTTGTAGCGCGCCGCGCGGCGATCCGCATAGTCTGCTGCGGCGGTCGTGCAAAACGGTGGATCGTGCGCGCGCCGTGCGCGAATACGCGGCAACCGCGCTTTTTGACGGTGATTAAATGACTTTCAACGGGCGATCAGCGATCGCTGTCGACGGAATGCTCGAGAAGGATCCGATGAAATTCGAATCGTACTGGCTGGATACGCGCCCCGCGTTTCGTGCAGGCTGCGAAGGGCCCGTCGAAGGACGCGCCGACGTGGCCGTGATCGGCGGCGGCTTCACCGGCCTGTCGGCGGCGCTCGCGCTGGCGCAGCGCGGCGTATCGGTGGTCGTGCTCGAAGCCGCGCAGATCGCGGGCGAAGCGTCCGGCCGCAACGGCGGCCAGTGCAATACCGGCGTCGCGCAGGACTACGCATCGCTGGCCGCGCGGATCGGCGCCGAACCTGCAAAGCAGTTCTATCGCGCCTACGAAAGCGCGGTGAAGAGCGTCGAGGCGATCGTCGCCGAACATGCGATCGACTGCGATTTACGGCGTGCCGGCAAGCTGAAGCTCGCCGCGAAGCCGCAGCATTTCGCGGGGCTGGCGAAGACGTTCGACGTGCTGCGGCGTGACGTGGATCCCGACATCGAATTGATCGATCCGTCGCGCATTCGCGATGAAGTCGCCTCGGACGGCTTCCACGGCGGGCTGTTGCAGCGTAACGGCGTGCAGATGCACATGGGCAAGTTCGGCGTCGGCCTCGCGCAGGCGGCCGTGCGGGCGGGCGCGCGCATCTACGAGCAGGCGGCCGTCACGCGGCTCGAACGGATCGACGGCGAGCGCCACGCGATCACCTGCACGCGCGGCACGCTCGTCGCCGATCGCGTGCTGGTCGCGACCGGCGCGTCGCAGCACGGCCCGTTCGCCTGGTTCCGGCGGCGCATCGCGCCGGTCGGCAGTTTCATCGTCGTGACCGAGCCGCTGCCCGACGCGCAACTGAACCGGCTGTTCCCGCATCGCCGTGCGTACGTCACGTCGCGCCAGATCGGCAACTACTTCCGCGTGACGCCCGACAACCGGCTGCTGTTCGGCGGTCGCGCGCGCTTCGCGATGTCGAGCCCGCGCTCCGACGCGAAAAGCGGCGAGATCCTGCGCGCCGGTATGGCCGGCTATTTCCCGGAACTGGCGAACGTGCGGCTCGATTACTGCTGGGGCGGGCTGGTCGACATCACCGCCGACCGGCTGCCGCGCGCGGGCCAGCACGACGGGCTCTATTACTCGATGGGCTACAGCGGCCACGGCGTGCAGATGTCCGTGCACATGGGCCGCGTGATGGCCGACGTGCTGTACGGCGCGGCCGCGTCGAATCCGTGGCGCGAACTCGACTGGCCGGCAATGCCCGGCCATTTCGGGCAAGCGTGGTTCCTGCCGTTCGTCGGCGCGTATTACCGGATGCAGGATTTCCTGCATTGAAGCGGCTGCTCCGGGAGGATTCGATATGACCGCACGATTTGTTTGCCTGCTTGCCTTGGGCGAAGGCCGCCACGACGGGACGGGCGGCGGTGACACGATGGCCGCGTCGATCGAGCCGTGCTCGATCGCGCATTTCGCCGCACAAGGCGCAGCCGTCAAGACGATCGCATGAGGACGGCAAGCATGGTCACCCTGTTCCACGATTCGCTTGACGGCGCGCCACCGCGTGCACCGCGAGTTCCGCAGCCCGTCTCGCCGGCGATCGGCGACGTGCTGCGCACGATCGATGCATCGTTCGCGCAAGCGCTGAATCTCGACACGCTCGCGGCGGTCGCCGGATTGAGCGTATCCCGTTTCACCGCGCGCTTTCGCGGCGAAGTCGGCTTGTCGCCGCACCGGTATCTGTGTCTCGTACGCGTGCGGCGTGCGCAGGATTTGCTGCGCGCCGGTCTGGCGCCGTCGGTCGTCGCGACCGAGGTCGGCTTCTTCGATCAGAGCCATCTGTGCCGGCATTTCCGGCGGGTGCTCGGGATTACGCCGCGCGATTACGTGGTCGCCCGGCCGGGTGACGCGCCGGCGCGAACCTCGTCGACCCGCACACGCGTCGAACGCAGCGAAGCGTCGTGTCACGTTGCATAGGCGCGCCGCGGGCGACGTCCGCGAACAACGATTTCCGATACCGCGCGACGGGTTCTCGACAACATCGCCGCGCACTGGGCAGGAGCAGAAATGACCGCAGTTTTCGTGTTGCATCGTGCCGACGGCATGACCAATACAACCGCCTTCCGCAAGCAGGCATTCGGGGAGCGCGATCCTTTCGCGCGACATCGCGAGATCGCGTGGGAAGGGCCCGACGCGATGGCCGCGGGGCGTATCCGTTTCGTTGGCGAGCTTGATGTCTCGCGTTACCCGCACATCGAGACCCTCGTCGTCGTCGAAGGCGAGCTGACGCTCGAAGCGGCGGGCGCCGCACCGTTGGTGCTGGGGCCGGGGGAGGGGGCGGTCATCGGCGGCGGCACGGCGCTGCGCGTCATCGCGGAATCGCACGTGCTCGTCATGTTCTGCGCGGCTGCATGCGCGGAACCGACGAAGCGCGGCGTGTTCCCGCTGCGTGCCGACGCCAACTTCAAGCCGTCCGCATCGCTGCCGCCCGAGGTGCTGCTCGGCCCCGCACCGCAGTGCCGAAGCGACAACGTGTTCATCGACGACGGCGCCGAATACTGCGCGGGCACGTGGGATTCGACGCCCTATCACCGGATCGTTCGCCCGCATCGCGTGAACGAGTTCATGCTCCTGCTCGCCGGCAGCGTACGGTTCGCCGCGCCCGACGGCAGCATGCTGTCGCTCGGCGCCGGCGACGCGCTCTTCGTGCCGCGCGGCGCATCGATCGGATGGGAAAGCCGCGAACGCGTGGCGAAATTCTACGTCGTGCAGAACGTCCACGTATCAACCGAACGAGACTGAACATGTCCCCTCCGTTGCGCCAAATCGAAACGCCGTCCACGCCGCCGGCTTCGGCCGATGTCGTCGTGATCGGCGGCGGCATCATCGGCGTCTTCACCGCGTACTACCTGGCCCGGCGCGGGGTGTCGGTCGCGCTGGTCGAGAAGGGCCGAATCGGGGCCGAGCAGTCGAGCCGCAACTGGGGCTGGTGCCGGCAGCAGAACCGCGACGAGCGCGAATTGCCGATGGCAAGCAAGAGCATCGATCTGTGGGAACGCTTCGCCGTCGAATCCGGCGAAGACACGGGCTTTCATCGCTGCGGGCTGCTGTATCTGAGCAACGACGAGGCCGAGTTGTCGCGCTGGGCCAGCTGGGGCGATTTCGCGAAGACCGCGGGCGTGACGACGTACATGCTCGACAGCAAGCAGGCCGGCGAGCGCGGGCGCGCGACCGGCCGGCCGTGGAAGGGCGGCGTGTTCTCGCCGAGCGACGGCACGGCCGACCCGGGGAAGGCCGCACCGGCCGTAGCGGCCGCGTTCATGAAGCTCGGCGGCAGCGTCAACCAGCATTGCGCGGCGCGCGGCATCGAGCTGGAGGGCGGGCGCGTCAGCGGCGTCGTCACGGAAGCCGGCGTGATCAGGACCCGGACGGTCGTGCTTGCCGGTGGCGCGTGGGCGTCGTCGTTTTGCCGTCAGCTCGGCATCCGGTTTCCGCAGGCGTCGATCCGCCAGTCGATCCTGAGCGTGTCACCCATCGAACAGCGCTTGCCCGATGCGCTGTACACCTCGGGCGTGTCCGTGACGCGTCGCGGCGACGGACGCTACGCACTGGCCATCAGCGGCCGCGCGCGCGTGGACGTGACGCCGCAGTTTCTGCGCTTCGCGCCACAGTTCGTGCCGATGTTCGCGAAGCGTTGGCGCAATCTTCTGCCGGGCGGCCTCGAAGGGATGCGCGGCGGCCACGAAACGCTGAAGCGGTGGCGGCTCGATGCGCCGACGCCGATGGAGACGGTGCGCATCCTGGATCCTAAACCCGACATGCCGACGGTCGCCGAAACGTATCGACGCGCCGTCGAATTGCTGCCCGAACTTCGCGAATCGACGATCACGCACGCATGGGCCGGGTTCGTCGACAGCACGCCGGACGGCGTGCCGGGTATCGGCGAAGTGCCGGGCGTGCCGGGATTGATCCTGGCGGCAGGCTTCTCCGGTCACGGCTTCGGCATCGGCCCCGGCGCCGGTCACTTGATCGCGGATCTCGCCACGGGGGCGCAACCGATCGTGGACCCGGTACCGTATCGGCCGAGCCGGTTCGGCGATTCCGCGTGGGGCAAGGTGGCCGATTTCTAGTCGGCAAACCGCGGCTTCGGCCGTTCGCGAGCCCATGCCATCGACTCAAGGACATCCTCCAATGAATTCACCCATCGCTTCACCGGTTCGCCACCTGATGGAAGCCGGCAGGCTCGATCGCTTCTTCATCGACGGCGACTGGGTTTTGCCTGACGGCGGCGAGCGGTTCGCGGTCGTCTGCCCGTCCACCGAAGACGTGCTGTGCGACATCCCGCTCGGCAATGCGCGCGACGCCGACCGCGCGGTGCGGGCCGCGCGCAAGGCGTTCGAACGCTGGTCGGCGACGTCGCCGCAAGAACGCGCCGCGCTGCTCGACCGCATTCACGCGTTGATCCTGGAGCGTGCCGAACGGTTCGCCATGGCGCTCGCGATGGAAATGGGCGCGCCGATCGGCTATGCGCGCAGCGCTCACGTGACGCTCGCGGCCGAACATATTCGGGTCGCGCGCGACAATCTGGCCAGCTATCCGTTCCGGACCCGGCGCGGGACGACCGCGATCGTGCGCGAACCGATTGGCGTCTGCGCGCTGATCACGCCGTGGAACTGGCCGATCTATCAGATCACGGCGAAGGTCGGCCCGGCGCTCGCGGCGGGCTGCACGGTGGTGCTGAAACCCAGCGAGCTGTCGCCGCTCAGCGCGTTGCTGTTCGCGGAAGTGATCGCCGATGCGGGCGTGCCGGCGGGCGTGTTCAACCTGGTGAGCGGCAGCGGCACGGAAGTGGGCGCGTCGCTCGCGTCGCACCCGGAGGTCGACATGGTGTCGATCACCGGCTCGACGCGCGCAGGCGTGCTGGTTGCGCAGGCGGCGGCGCCGACCGTCAAGCGCGTCGCGCAGGAGCTGGGCGGCAAGTCGCCGAACATCGTGTTGCCCGATGCGGACCTGTCGCGCGCCATCGCGCCGGGCGTTGCCGCCGCGTTCCGGAACATGGGCCAGTCGTGCAGCGCGCCGACCCGGCTGATCGTGCCGCGCGGCGTGCTGGGCAGCGTCGAGGCGCTGGCCGTCGCGGCAATGGAACGCATGGTCGTCGGCGATCCGTTCGCCGAGGCGACGACGCATGGCCCGCTGGCCAATCGCGCGCAGTTCGGCCGTGTCGCGCAAATGATCGACGCGGGCATCGACGAACGGGCGAAGCTGATCGCCGGCGGCCCCGGGCGGCCGGCGGGATTCGACCACGGGTTCTATGCGCGTCCGACGATCTTTTCGGATGTCCGCACCGACATGACGATCGCGCAGCAGGAGATCTTCGGCCCGGTCCTCGCGATCCTGCCTTACGACACCGTCGACGAAGCCGTCGCGATCGCGAACGACACGGTCTACGGACTCGGCGCACACGTGCAGGGCACGGACAAGGAGCGCGTGCGCGAGGTGGCTGCGCGCATCCGCTCGGGGCAGGTGCACGTGAACTACCCGGCGTGGGACCCTCAGGCGCCGTTCGGCGGATACAAGCAGTCGGGCAACGGCCGCGAATACGGGATCGAAGGGATGGAAGAGTACATGGAGGTCAAGTCGATCCTCGGGTTTCATGATTGACGCGGCCGCAGTCCCGACTTGAACCGGTTTGCCTTACAAAGGTGTCGAAATTGGAAAACGCCAGCATCCCCGAGACGTCGTTGGAAGCGCATCACGCGCACTGGGCGACCTTGCGTCGCGACCTGCATGCGCATCCCGAGTTGCGATTCGAGGAACACAGGACGGCCGACGTCGTCGCGCGCGAGCTCGAAGAGCTCGGCTATGCGGTGACGCGCGGGCTGGGCGGCACGGGTGTCGTCGCGAGCCTGCCTGGTGCGGACCCGCGCCGCGGAATCGTGCTTCGAGCGGATCTGGATGCATTGCCGATCCAGGAAGCCAATGATTTCGCGCACGCATCCGGCGCGCAGGGAATCATGCATGCGTGCGGGCATGACGGGCATACCGTCATGTTGCTCGGCGCCGCGCGCGTGCTGAAGGACCTGCCGCAGTTGCCGGGCACGGTTCATTTCGTGTTTCAGCCCGGCGAAGAGGGCGGCGCGGGCGCGCGGAAGATGATCGACGACGGGCTGTTCGAGCAATGCCCGACGGAAGCGGTATTCGGCATGCACAACTGGCCCGGTTTGCCGGCCGGGCATTTCGGGTTGCGCACGGGGCCGATCATGGCCGCGGGCTGCCGGTTCAGGATCACGGTGACCGGCAAGGGCGCGCATGCGGCGCAGCCGCACCTGGGCATCGATCCCGTCCCGCTCGCCTGTTCGATGGTGCTGCAGTGTCAGACCATCGCCGCGCGGCACAAGGATCCCGTGGATCCGGCCGTCATTTCAGTCTGCATGTTCCATGCGGGAACGACGGACAACGTCATTCCGGACAGCGCCGAGCTGCGCGGGACGATTCGCACGCTGTCGTCGGCCTTGCAGCAACAATTGCAGCGCGACGTCCGGCTCATGTGCGAGGCGTTCGCGCACGCTCATGGCGCGCAAGTCGATGTCGAGTTCTTTCAGTACTACCCGGCGACGGTCAACACGCCGGCCGAGACCGCGCTCTGCGAAGCGGTGATTCGCGACACCTTCGGCGACGCACGTCTCGACGCCAACGTGCCGCCGAACATGACGTCCGAAGACTTCGGCTTCATGCTCGAGGAGCGCCCCGGCGCTTATGTGCTGATCGGCAATGCGCCGGCCGGAACGGCCGCGCCGGCGCTGCATCACCCGAAATACGATTTCAACGACGACATCATTCCGGCCGGGGTCCGGTATTGGGTCGCGCTGGCGCAGCATTACTTCAGGCGATCGCCGTGAGTGCGTGCGCGATGTCGCAGTGGCGGGCAGCGGAGACGCGGCCCGCCGCGACGCACATCCGGAACCTGGGCACGCATCAAGCGCCTTGAGCGAGTGCCTTCACCTGCGCGGCCGACATCGCACCGCGATGGATGCGGAATTCGTCGATCGCGCCGTTGAAGAACGGGTCGCCCGGATACTGCGAGCGTCCGATCCAGTTCTGCGCGGTTTTGCCGATGCGCCATGGCGCGAAGATGACGTCGCTCGCCGAGCCGATCGCATTGCCGTTCAGGTAGAGCGTCGCGGTCGTGGCCGAAAGCGTGACCGCGACGTGCGCCCATTGCCCGGCCGGCAGTGCGGCGTTGCCGTCGATCGTGCGCTCGCCATGCCCGCCATTGGTCGTGATCGCGAAGCGCATCGTCCCGTGTGCGCTTTTCGGCGTGACGAACAGATAGCGTCCGGTGCCCGAACCGAAATCGAAGATTCGCGACCACGTCTGCCCGCCGCGCCAGTTGACCCACGCCGCGATCGTGAAGTCCGACACGTCGGCGACGATGTCGTTCGGCAGCGCGACGTAGCCGCTGGAGCCGTCGAGCGACACCGCGTTGCCGCGCTTTCCGGCGACGTGCGATGCGCCGCCGGCGAGCGTGGCCGCATGGCCGTTGCCGCTTGCATCCGCCGAAATCGTGCCGCCCGTCTCGTCGAAGGTCAGCAGCGTATGCAGTTGCAGCGCCGTCGACGCGGCGACTTCCGGCGAATTCGCGGATTCACCCGCCGCGGTCCGCGCACTGATCACGTAGTACCAGACGCCTTCCGTGGGCGTGTCCGTGTACGTCAGCGGATCGACGATGCCGCTGGCAACGGTCGTATACGGGCCGCCGGAGACGGACGCACGCTTCACGTCGTAGCTCGCTGCGTTCGCGACGCCCCACCACGACAGCACGACCCGCTCGGCGGCCGGCCACGCGGTCAGCCCGCTCGGTGCGGTTGCGGGCGCAACGGGGTCGCGCGTGCACGTCAGCGTGCCGTAGCCGAGCTGATCGTACCCGCCGCTCGCCTCGCCGTAGTTGCCGCCGCCGCCCTCGGGCTGGATCGCGCGCGCGAACTTCGCGGACCACGGCGCGGACAGCCCCTTGCGGTTCACGTAATGGTTGTAGACGAGCGCCCAGCACGGGCGGATCACTCCCTGGCTGGCGGTCGAGAATTGCGCCTGCGTGACGTCGACGTTCGCGTAAGGCGCGTACGGAACCGTAAGGAAGGTGCCGTCCGGTTGCACGAGGTTCGCCTTCGCGACATATTCGGCGCCCGCGAGGAAGCGGTTGTGGTCGTGCCCGTACAGGTCGACGCCCTGGTTCCACGCCATTTCGCAGATCGCACCGCCGAGCGCGATGCCGAGCGTGTTGTGCCCCTGGTCGCGGCCCGACTCCTGCCACTGGCCGAGATGGCCGGGATGCAGGTAATAGACGGCCTGCGCGATCGCGCCGTTGCCGGGCCCGTCGATGAAGTAGTTGACGGCTTCGTCGAACTTCGCGTGGTCGTCGCACAGCACGCCGATCGCCATGATCGATGCGATGTTGCACAGATCCCAGTTCGCCCAGTAGTGCGTGATGTCGGTGTTGTTGTGGCGGTTCAGGAAATCGGCGTTGATCGGGTAGAACCTGGTGGCCATCATCGTCTGGAACGCGGCGAAGTCGGCGGCGGCCCAGCCACGGTAAGTGCGCATGATCTCGCCGGCGTTCGCGAATTCGTAGCCGTAGATGCCGGCCGCCAGATCGACGTTCGAATCGCCCGCGAGATGCTGCAGCGTCGACGACCACGCATTCATGATCTGCACGGCCTTGTCCGCATATGCGGTGTCGCCCGAGATCTTCCAGCGCAGCGCGCACGCATACGCGGCCGCGATGTCCTTGTACAGCACCGGGTAGTTTTGCGAGCCGGTGCCGCCGCGCGTGACGACGGCCTGCGGGCGCGGCGACCACGACAACTGCGCATGCCCGTTCGCGATCAACGTGTTCCAGCCTTCGCGCCAGGGCGATGCGGCGGCCGCCACTTTCTGTGCGATCCGTTCGAAATCGGCTTGGGTGTGCGGCAGGCCGGGGTGCGCGAACGCGTCGTTCGTGGCGATGGCCGGCGTGCCCGTGGCCACGCGCGCGAGCGCACGGTTGCCGGCCAAGGTGCCGGCGACGCTTTCGCTCGCTCCCGTGCCCCCGCAAGCGGAAAGCGCGAGCGCGCCGATGCTGTAAAGGAAGGTGCGCCGGGAAATGCGCGCGCCGGATTCAAGCCGAAGCTGCGAGTCGTTCATGTTGTGTGCGTCCTTCCTTGACCGGACTCAGCTGAAAAGGGGCAGCGTCATTTGAAATCAGTCATCGCATGACGATGCGGATTGTACTGGAAGCGTCGACGTTTTCGAGCACGAGCTGGCGCTGGGGACGGCACATTTTTCGAGATGCGGATTGTGATGAATTTGTTGATTAACATGCTAAAAATACGGAAATGAATGGTGATTGAAACGTTTGCGAGATATGATAGTCGCCGGCCGGCGAGCGACAAGCTTTTCAGGCATCCAAAGCGATAGATTCCCACCATTTCATTATGTTGTCGTACAACATATGACATGTTGCGGGTTTCAGATCGTTTCAGGGCCAACCGGCTGCGGCAAGCGCATGCTGGTGAAACGGCATCGGCACCGCGCGACGAATGAAAAGAACCGGAGGGCGGCGCGAGGACGCGACACAGGCGAGGGAACGGTACATCGTGCACGTTCCTGCGCCCGCGATACCCGGATCGCGTTCATGTGCCTTTTCATAAGAAGCGCGCACTCGGCGGCCGATATCATTCACGCGCGCGAAAACGACCCGATCGATTGACGCGCACCGATTCGTGCGCGGCAGGCAGCACGGCAGCACACGCGGCGGCGGGGCCGCGACGGCACGACGGAGAGTATCGAAACGATGGGAAAGGCGACAGGTTCGGTGCGACGCGCAATTGCGATCGCGGCCGGGGGAACGTTGTGCGCGGCGGCCGCAGGCGGCGTACACGCACAGGCATCGGATACGGCGACGGCGCCGCCAGCCGACACGGCGGCGCTGCTGCCGAAGATCGACGTGACAGGCGCGGCCGACCGTGCGTCGCTCGGGCTGGTCGGGTTGCGCACGGCCACCGCGACCAGGACCGACACGCCGGTCGCCGAGATCCCGCAGACGACCAACCTCGTGACCGCGCAGCAGATCGAGATGACGGGTGCGACCGACCTGAACCAGGCATTGCGCTACGTGCCGGGTTTCGCGACGTTCGGCGCCGACAGCCGGACCGACTGGTATGCGGCGCTGCGCGGCTTCACGCCGACGCTGTACGTCGACGGCGTGCCGGCGCCGAACACGGCGGTCATCGCGAACTGGCGCGTCGATCCTTACACGATCGACTCGATCGCCGTGCTGCGCGGGCCAACGTCGGTGCTGTACGGCGCGGGCGAGCCCGGCGCGATCGTCGATGCGCACACCAAGCTCGCCGACGGCGAGCGCATTCGCGAAGCCGGCGTGCGGATCGGCAACGATGCGCGCAAGGAAACCATGCTCGACGTCGGCGACACGCTCGATCCGGACGGCAAGTATGCGTATCGCTTCGTCGGCGTCGCGCGCGACGGCAACGCGGCGACCGGCCCGAACGCCGACCGGCGCGTCGCGGTGGCGCCGTCGTTCCGCTGGCGGCCGACGGCCGATACGTCGCTGACGGTGTCCGCATCGTTCCTGCAGGATCACGGCGACATCTCGTCGAACTTCCTGCCGGCGTCGGGTACGGTGCTGCCGAACCCGAACGGCCGCCTGTCGCAGGACATCTACATGGGCGACCCGGCGTTCAACGACTATCGAAAGAAACAATGGTCGCTCGGTTACGCGCTCGAGCATCGCGTCGATTCGATATGGACGCTGCAACAGGACGTGCGCTGGTCGCGGCTGTCGCTCGACGACGCGACGGTATTTGGCAACGGGCTCGTACCCGGCAGCACGACCAACATGATGCGCACCGCCGGGCTGTTCCAGTTGAACTACAGCCGGCTGGACATCGACAATCGCGCGTGGGCGCGCTTTGCCACCGGCCCGCTCGAACACACGCTGCTGCTCGGCCTGCAGTTCGACCGGCAGACCACGACCAACAGCGTGTGGCTCGCGCTGGCGCCGTCGCTCAACCTGTACCACCCGGTCTATCTTCCGGTGACGGCCGCGATCTTCTCCGGCCGGACGTCGCTCGGGCGTTTCGATCAGTACACGGCGATGAACACGCTCGGCGCGTACGCGCAGGACCAGATCCGCTGGAATCGCTGGACGCTCACGCTCGGTGGTCGCGAGGATCGCGTGAACGCGCGTTTCGACGACCGGGCGGCCGGTACGGGCACGCAACAGGACGTCAATGCATTTTCCGGACGCATCGGGCTCACGTGGCAGGGCGACGCGGGGCTGGCGCCCTACGTCAGCTACTCGACGTCGTTCGATCCGGTGATCGGCGTGCGCATGTATGGCGGCGGCTTGCCGAAACCGACGCGCGGCAGGCAGACCGAGGCCGGGCTGCGCTGGCAGCCGCCTGGCAGGAACCTGATGCTCACGGCGGCTGTTTATCGGATCGATCAGATCAACGTCGTGACGCCGGCGCCGGCGAGTCTCGATCCCACCGGCACGTCGTCCGTGCAGACCGGCAAGGTGCGTTCGCGCGGCGTCGAGCTGAGCGCGGTCGGGAAGGTGACGCGCGAATTGTCGATCGTCGCGTCGTACGCCTATCAGGACGTCAAGAACGTGCAGGCGAACGATGCGTCGCTGAACAACTGGCCGGTGTCGGTGCCGCTGCCGCGGCAGATGGCGTCGCTGTGGGCGGACTGGACCTGGCACGGCGGCGCGCTGGCGGGCGTCGGGATCGGTGCCGGCGTGCGCTACCAGAGCGCGTTGGCCGGTGCGCCGGACAATTCGCTGACGGTGCCGAGCACCACGCTGTACGACCTGGCGATGCACTACGACCTGCGCCACTGGCGGCTCGCGTTGAATGTCGCGAACCTGTTCGACCGGCGCTACGTCAGCGGCTGCCAGTCGTACGCGGTATGCGTGTTCGGTAACGAGCGAACGGTGTTGGCGAGCGCGAAATACAACTGGTAGTCGCGGCCGCCGTGTTTCGATACGTCGGTGGCTCGCGGTTTCGCGCGATCACCCGTCACGCACGTGCTGCGGGAGTACCCACAGCATCCGCCCGACCGCCTCGGCCTGATTTCGGGAATGCGTCTTCTCGTAGATCGCGCGCAACTGGGTGCGAACGGTCGAGAGCGACACACCGGCGATGGCCGCGCATTCCTCCGGCGTCTTGCCGCCGATCAATGCTTCGGCGATGGCCGCTTCGGCGCTCGTCAAGCCGAATGCCTGCCGCAGTTGCTGAGCGACGACGAGCGGAGCGGCGCTGCGACGTCTGGCGGTGATCAGTATCGCGGCGTCGCCGAGTGCGCCATGGCGTGCTTGTCCGGACAGCGAAGCGATGCCGAGAAAGATTTCGTGCGCGGCGCTCACGGTCCCGGACAGGGCAAGGTTCTCGCTTTTGCGGGTCTGCGCGACACGTGCCACGGCCGCCTTGAGTGCATCGTTCTGCGGCGCGCTCGTCGCGCTCAGATGGCCGTGTTCGAGCTTGAGGCAAGTGGTGGCGCGCAGCATCGATTCTGCCGCCCGGTTGACGAATACGACGCGCGAATGCCGGTCGAGCGTGAAGATGGATAGACCCAGTTCCTCCATCAGTTCGTTGCCGAGCGCGGCGTCCCGACGCAGCACGTTTGCGTCCTGCCAGAGGTTGATCGCGCGTTGCAGATGCCCGGCCATGCCCGTCAGGTTCGCGCGTTCCTCTGACGAATAAGGCGGCCGGCCGTGCGCTCTCAGCAAGCCGAGCAGGATGTCGTCGCTGCCCGGGCGCGCGAAGCGCATTCCCATCAGGTAGCGAATGCCCGACGGAATCTGATAATCCTGAAAGAATTCGCTGCGCTCGACATCGCGGTCGGTCAGATGATCCTGGCAGCAAACGAATTCGCCGAGCGGGGCGTTCTCGACGAAGCCGCGGCGCGGATCGAGTGCGCCGTAATACTGGTCGTAGAGTGCGACGATCGAGTCGAGTTCGGCACGCGGTGAATAGATCGAGAATTTCGGGGCATTGCGCGCGGCGTCCCAGCTGAACATATGAAAGATGTTTGCGCCGAGCGATTCGGATACCCGATGGAAGACTTCGAGAAAACCATCCGGGTACAGGGCGGCCTCGTAGAGGTCCCCGATGAGCTGGTCCCGTTGCATGTTGCCCCCGCCGCGTAATGATTTTGTATGTATGTTTTATCTGACGAATATTGATTCGAATACCGAATTTGTTTCAGGCTAACACAGGTTATTTTCCTTCAGTACCGCATTGTTTCCGGATTTTCATTCACCTGAATGATGATTGCAAAAATCGCCTTTGCGAGAATTCCGATCGGCGTGCATGCGCGTCGCGTATCGCACCTGATAACCAGAAGAATCACAGGGGAAAAACAATGAAACTCAAACCTGTCGTGTGGGGTATCGCAGCGCTGGTGGTCTCCGCTTGCGGAGGCGGCGGCAGTTCATCTTCGTCACCGTCCGAACCCGCTGCACAGACGGTCAGCGGCGTCGCGGCCGCAGGCGCGGCCATGCAGGCCGCGACGGTCAAACTCATGGATGCGACCGGCAAATCGGTCGACTGTCCCGCCGACGCCACGACCGGCGCGTTTCATTGCACCGTGACCGGGCTGACCGCGCCTTTCGCGTTGTCCGCTTACGGCAACGTCGCGGATTCTCAAGCCACGCTGATCGCACTCAGTGCCACGGCCGGCACACAGACGATCAACATCACACCGATCACGAATGCGATCGCCGCCACAATCATCGGCGACAACCCGACGAAGTTGCTGGCCGACACCGGGCTGCTGCAGAGCAAGGTCACCGCCCAGGCGGTCGCCAGCACGGTGCAGGCCTATGCGTCGGCGCTGGTCGACCTGCTGACCGCAACCGGCAATACGGGCGTCGACCTGATTTCCGGCCCGCTGACCGCCGGCGGGCCGGGCCTCGACCGCCTGCTCGACCAGGTGAAGATCAACGTGTTGCCGGATGGCGGCGTGCAGATCAGCTCGGTGGCGGGCGCGTCCGGCGATACGCCGGTGCAGCTTCAGCTCGCGCCCGGTGTCGCGCCGCAGCCGAGCGACAAGGCCAGCCTGCCGGCAGCCGCGACCATCAACGGCACGGTGATGTCCAACCTGCCGAGCGCGAGCGACCTGGCGGGATTGCAGAGCGCGCTGAATCAGTGTTTCACCGGTTCGACCGGCGCGGCGCGTGCGGCCGGCAACGTGTCGGCGTGCGGGCGGATCTTCGTCGACGGCGTCGCGTCGGGCGCACTGAACGCAGGCGTGCCCGCTGCCTATCTCAACAACGGCATGTCGGCCGACCAGGAATTCGGTGCGCATGCCGGCGGCGCGCCGGGCATCTTGGCCGACGATGCGATGAACAATGCCAGCTTCAGCTTGCCGGAAGTCATTCGCGTCGTCGCCAGCGACACGATGTGGGTCAAGCTCGCGTGGACGCGCACCGACGGCATTCGCGACGGCATGCAGCAGCATGTGCAACTCGCGGTGCAGGCGAGCAGCCTCGCGAGCGGCGATACCGGCTGGCGCGTGGTCGGCAATCAGCGCGCGGTGCTGAGCAAGGTGAACGCGAACGCGCAGAAATGGGACTGGCTGAATCCGGCCAATCCGTCGACGGGGACCAACGCGTTCGTCGATTCGCTCAACCTGCAGGTGGGCACCGTCGATGCATCGGGCACCGCGGTGGATTTCGCGATCGTCACTGGCCCGGGATTGCGCAACGGCGTGTTCCTCCAGCCCTCGAGCGGTACGTGCGACACGCTGAACATCCGCGCGCAAATCGCGAGCGGGCAGACGCCGGCCCAGCTCGCCGCGCTGACGAAGAATGCGCAGTGCCGCAACAATTTCCGTCTGGCCGGCGTCGCGCAGGACCCTGCCAGCCAGGGGCTGTTCACGTGGCCCGGCGATGCGCCGCGCAACAATACCGCGTGGGCGAAGCCGCAATTGAGCGCCGCCGAGCTGGCCGACATCAAGTCGTTCAGCGCCTATACGATCGACGTCTACCAGAACGGCGACACGTCGGCGCCGGCCCGGCACTATACGGTCCGGCTGCGTACGCCGTCGCCGTTGCCCGACGCGCTGCGCCAGTATGCGTGGCACGATCTGGCGCAGTCCACGCGCGATAGCCTGACGCCCGGCACCGCCAGCACGTTCGCGGGCGGCGCGACGTTCCCGCTGAGCTGGACGTCGAAGGCGGGGCTGCCGTTCGTCAAGCGCGGCAACGTGCAGATTCGCGCAACCGCGTCGGGGCAGACGGTGCCGACGTTCGTCAACGGTTCGGCACAGGCGTCGCCGGTGCTGCCGGGAGCGGCGGTGACGCTCAACGTGCCGGGCGATCAGGGCGTCGCGTTCCCGTCGGTGGCCGGCTGGACAGGCGGCACCGATTTCTCGTTCGTGAACCTGAGCTGGTCCGACACGGTCGACACGGTCTTTACCGAGGCCTTCGAATACGACCGGTGACGGAGGTCGGGCAGATACGCTCGTTGAGAATGGGGCTGGCGGGGTGAATTGATCCCGCCAGCCCCTTTTTGCGTCATGGCGTGGCGAGACGGCGTGCGCCACCTCCTGAACGACCTTCTTGCGTGAGCATCTTTCTTGTCACTTCATCAGGCATGACTCGGAAAAGGTCATGCAGTGCACGCGTGCAGCGCCGGCGTTACTCGACAGAATCATTTTCCGTTGATTTTCGGGCGCGTGCTGATGGCCAACCAGGGCGATAGCGACCGCGAGTCCCATGCGACGCCTCGCCAGATACCTCAAATCGTCCATCGCAACGCTTCCCGTCTGCTTCGTCACATTGCGCCGCCACGTACACCGTATCGACGCTGTAACGTTTTTGGCGCGATTTTCCCGTTCCGTGCGCTTTCCATGGCCGGTGGCCGTTGCGGCAGCGTGATTGCGCGACTGGCACGTTGTTAGCTTCATCGGTTGTGGTGGGAACGACAGCTACCGCGCGTTTGCGATCGTCCGACGAATCGATGTACTTGTGTTGCCGAGACGTGTCCGAAACGCGGCACGTTCGCTCTCCCCCTTAGCCGATGGCGCCACACGGCCCGGCCGCCGACCGCCCGATCTCGATGGGTGGAGCGCGGCGGCGGCGACGTGTCGGGCATCGGCAGTCATCCCACCTCCGTCGGGAGAGAACAATGTTGGCCAAGTCAATTCGGGTCCTACGAGCCCTTCTGATCGTCTTTTCCGTTTGCCTGATGACGTTCGCAGCCGGGCCGGCGAATGCGCTGTCGAACCAGTTGCTGTTGCTGCTGCCGGACAACTTTACGTTGCCGGATCCGCGTGTGTCCGCGTGGCTCGATTCGGCGGCGGAGGAGGGGTTGCAAATCTCGCTCATCAGCGACACGCAATTCAAGCAGGGCGGCACGTCGCTGCAGCAGTATCAGGGGCTCATCCTGCCGGACCAGGTGCATACGGTCGCCGACGATACGCTCGTGACCGCTATCCAGAACTACGCGCTGAACGGCGGGCGCGTGATGCTCGTCTATGATTTCGGTGTGCTGAACGCGACGGGATTTTATCCGGCCGGGCAATCGCGATTCAGCTCGATGGCCGGCGTCAACTACGTGCTCTACGATACGCTCGGCGGAAGCATGATCGGCCTCGGCCCCGTGACCGGGATGGGCAGCACGCTGCGCGCGCTGCAGGTTCCGCCCGGGAAGTCCATGACATGGTCCGGTTCGACGACGGCCGCGACGACGTTGGCTGCCACCACGTCGACTTCCTCGACCGGCTCGACGACGAATCAGCTGCTGTTCCTGCAGCCGAGCACATCGAACCCGGGCGGGCTTGCCGGGTACAACCATCAGACGTACTTCACGTACAAGATGGATAACGGGCGCATGACCGGCGTGCCGTTGAATCTTGGCCGCGTGTCGACAGGCGGCAAGGTCAGATCCGGATCGTATGCGCCGACATCGACGATGCTGTCGTCGGTATCGACTGCGGTGAGTGGCGCGGCGTCGCTCGCGACTGCGACGCCGTCGGCGACGACGGACGTACTCGAAGGCATTTCCGGCTACGTATACGGCTTCCTCACGTATCCGAGCTACGTCACGCAGGGCACGTATACCGGTACGACGCTGCTGACGTCGCCGAACTTCGGTCTCGTCGCCGGCTATCAGGCGTACGGAAACGGCGGCGTGATGTTCGTCAACCTGCCGCTCGCGTATCTCGACGGACAAACCGACAGCATGCCGATCCACGGCTTCCTGCGTTACTTCACGACGAACATCCTGTCGATGCCGCACCTGTCGCTGCAGCCGCGCGCGCAGGCCGGGATGGTCCTGAACTGGCACTTCTGCGCGGAAGACCAGATCCAGCCTGCGCAGTACCTGAAGAACTTCGGTATCTGGAACAGCGGCCCGTACTCGATCGTGATGACGGCCGGCCCGGACGACGTGACGATCGGCGACGGTCTCGGGATCAACCTGACGAACAATACGCAGGCGAAGCAACTGGTCGCGTTCCTGCTCAAGCGCGGGCACAAGATCGGCAGCCACGGCGGGTGGGCGCACGACTACTGGGGGGCGAACGCCAGTGAAACGAACGCGAGCACGTTCACGCAATATCTGGTGCTGAACCACAATGCGGTCCAGTCGGTGACGGGCAGGCCGGACGTCGAATGGGCGGCGCCGGAAGGCAACACGCCGACGTGGGCGGTGAACTGGCTCGAGTCGAACGGCTACTCCGGTTACTACTTCACCGGCCATACCGGCAACGCACAAACGCGTGCGTATCGCAACGGTTCGCTGCTGAATCCGGGCATCTGGGCGTTTCCGGTGATGCCGTTCGGCAAGTATGCGACGTTCGAGGAGTTCCAGGAGTTCGCGGTGCCGACGACGGATGTCCAGAACTGGTATCTGTCGCTAATGGATTTCGTCGTCGCGAACCGCACGAGCCGGCTGATCTACATGCACCCGCTGGGCGCGTCATGGTATCCGAACGTCGTGACGACGTTTCTCAGCTACGCGGCGTCGCTCGCGACGACCGGCCAGTTCAAGTGGTTCACGATGGACCAGCTTACGCAGTTCGACCGGCGCCGTCTGCTGGTGAACTGGACGGCGACCGATACGGGGACCAGCTGGACATTCAGCGCGACGCAGCCGACGAGCCTGCAGGACATGACCTGGCTGCTGCCGAAGAGCACATATCAGTTGCCGAGCGTGAAAAGCGGGAGCGCGACGATCGTCACCACCGATCCGAACAACTGGCTGGTCATCGCGGGCACGGGCAAATCGCTGTCGTTTACGAGCGCGAAGGTGCACTGACGCACATCAGCTCGTCTGCCAACGGGGGAGCATCATGAAGCGAGCTTCGTTCACGCGTGTGTTGCGCACGCTCGTCGTCGTATCGGCGAGCGTCGCGCTCTCGCTCGGTGTGTCGTTCGCGCAGTCCGCGTCGCGAGCGCCGCACGTGTTTGCACGGCCGCCGCTCCATCTGCACGGATCCGCGAAACGGAACCCGGTCGGCCTGTCGCCGCAGCAGATCCGCCGTTTCTACGGGTTCGATCAATTGCCGGCGCGCGGCTATGGCGGCGACGATCAGGTCATCGCGATCGTCGATGCATATGACAATCCGAACGTCGAAGCGGATCTGCGGTTGTTCAGCAGCACGTTCGGCTTGTCGCCGTGCGCGTCCCCGCGCTGTTTCACGAAGGTGTACGCGACGCCGGACAAGCGGCCACCGCCCCCCGATGCGCTGTGGGCGCTCGAGAGTTCGCTGGACGTGCAGTGGGCGCACGCGATCGCACCGAATGCGCGGATCGTGCTGGTCGAAGCCGCATCGAGCTCGCTGGATGATTTGATGAGCGCAATCGCGCTCGCGACGCGTCCTGCGCCGGACGGCGTCGGCGCGAAGGTCGTGTCGATCAGCTGGGGGACCGCCGAATTTCTGGCCGAAACCCAATACGACGGGCAACTCGCCAGCGCGAACGGCGTGTCGTTCGTCGCCGCGTCCGGCGACGGCGGCAATGGTGTCGACTACCCGGCCGCGTCGCCGTACGTGTTGAGCGTCGGCGGCACTTCGATCGCGATCGATGCAAGCGGTGCCTACGCCGGCGAAACGGCGTGGGCCGGAAGCGGCGGCGGACAGAGCGCCGTCGAGCCGGAGCCGACGTATCAGTCGAACTTCGGGACGCCATCGGATAGCCTCGGGCTGCGCGGCGTGCCCGACGTCGCTTATGACAGCGACCCGGCGTCAGGCTTCGCGGTCTACGATTCATACGGCTATGCGGGGCAACGCGGCTGGTTCGTCGTCGGCGGCACGAGCGCTGGTGCGCCGCAATGGTCCGCTTTGGTTGCGATCGCAAACAGCTTGCGCATCGCGCACGGCAAGACGACGCTGAACGCAGTGAGCGCAATCCAGAGCGTGCTTTACGGGCTCGCGTCGAGTGCCTACGCGGCGAACTTTCGCGATATCGTCAGCGGATCGAACGGCACATGCGGCACGCTTTGTACCACGGCTGTCGGGTACGACTACGTGACCGGCCTCGGGCGCCCGATCGCCGCCAATCTGATCCAGGCGCTGATGGCTGCGCCTTGACGTATATATGTTTGTGGTCCGAATAAATCAGGCCGGCCCGTGCGCTACGTACGAGACTGTTGAGCAGGAGCGGTTTCCCTGGTATCTCGCGGCGGGTCTGCACTATTCACGATAGTCGTGTTCGCGCATGCGCTCGCGCTCGTGCTCCCGCCACAGGTCATGTTCACGCGGATGACGATGCATCCATGCGTCGTGCTCCCAGTAGCGATGGCCGTCCCAGTAGCGGTCGCCGTGCATGCCGATTGTGATCGACACACCCGGCGCCGGGGCGGGCTCTTCATACCTCGGTGGTGGTTCAACATAGACTTGCGCGAAGGCCGCGCTGGCCGCGACGAGTGCGCTGCCTGCCACGAGTGTCGCCAGAATTCGGCGGTTTGAGAGTGTCATGGGCTTCATCGTGCTGTCCTCCATTCAGTACGGGACAACGAGCACGATTCGTTCCCATGCGGAGCGGCGGACGCTTCGCTTGCCATTTCAACCACGGGATCCGCGTCTCTTCCCAGCGGTGCTGATCCGATCGTCAAACGCACGATGTAACCATTTCCGCCGCGCAGGATATTCAATTACTTCGCGGCACGGAATGGCGCATGATATGAAGGAATTCAGAGCATGATGGCGAGCACGAACACGCACGCGGGAGCGATCCGCAATTCAATCTGTATATGCGTTCGGAGCCGACAAAGCAACACGTACTTGAATTGAAATGAAATGGAAGGAAACCGATAAAAGTCTGACGTGGGGTAACTCGATTTGCGATCGAGAGAGTGAAAATCATCCGTTACCGCAGTGCCGATGTCGGGTCGAACATCGCTTCGCGTCCGACGGGACGCCCCTGCGCGGCATGTCGGTATCACGGCCCCCGCATTAGGCGGCCGGCGCAGGGGTGGCGAGTCGTTTCATCGAGGAAGACCCACGATGTCATTGATCGATCATTCACTCGCGCACATGCAGCAGGTATATGTATTGCTCATTGCGCTAGACTATTCGACGCCACCAGATCAACATATTGCACTACGATATAACTGATGCGCGTTCGTAACCGGCTATTTCGCCGTCGTATCAATTCAATGGAGACGCCCTCCGAACAGACCGAGCAGCCCGATGACAATCAGGTAGAGCGCAACGATGTAATTGAGGAGGCGGGGTACCACGAGGATGAGAATGCCGGCGATCAGTGAAACCAGCGGGCCGGCGCTGGTGAGCGTGTTCATGCTTCCTCCGCAAGATTGAAAACGATGGGCAGCAGCCTGCCTTGCCTCCGGCACCCGTTACAGAGACACGAGCTTGGCGAGCGTCAAGCCTTTGGCGTCAACTCGCTGTCCTGTCCACAAGCGCGAACGCTTCGACCGGCGCAATCGCCGTGCCTGCACCGACGTTTCATCGCGATTCGGTTCGGCGTGCCGGACCGCAGTTCGAGCATTCGTCACTTTCAAGGAGCAATGTCATGAACAAAGATCAGGTAAAGGGCCGCATCACGGAAGCAAAGGGCAAACTGAAGGAGATGGTTGGCAGGGTCGTGGGAAATCGAACGAGCAGATTGACGGGCAAGGCGGAACAGATCGTCGGCAAGACACAAGCATCATTCGGCGATGCGAAGGAGCGATTCAAGAAGCGGTAGTAGAGCCTCAGGTGGAAGACACCGAACTTGCTTCTCGTCAGACCGAGGTGGCCGGCGCGCATTGAAGCCGCCTTCCGCGGCGTCGCGAAGTATGCGTTGTAAGCGGCTTTGACCCGCGGCCGTAAAACCTATACGGCCCGAAAGCGGGCATTTCAATCTCGCCACTTTCAATCGTGACGGCGCATGCTACGCAGCCGCGCACTTCGACGTTCAGACTGCGTGGGGAAATCTGCAGATGAGCGACCTGACAACGGGACATCAAATACCGGCGCTTCTCCCGGAGTTTCTGCGCCCGGCGACCGTCATCAAGAGAAGAGTCAACGCTATTTTTTCATTGTTCTGAGCGGTCCAAAAAAATATGAGTGAATGATTCGTATGGAAGAAATTGTGTTACCAGACCGATGCCTCCCGCGCAAACCTATCGTCGTGGTATCGATTAATCGGAACAATAAGATACATCTGAAAAAAGTCAAAGACGGACAATGACAGGATCGAGTATTGGTGCAAACGCATGTCGAGTCCCCGATTTTTCGGGAAAGTGACGGATGAAATTAGACAATTAAAATATGACAAGGCCTTGCTGTGTGGTGCCTAATTGGTATGTCTAAAATGTTGTCGACTAACGCTCGGAATTACCCAGGAAATCCAAGCGGTTCAGCCTGCGGGGTGCTGACACTCATTGGTGCCCATGATTTTTTAGATCATGATCAGAGTTGTTCCTTGATTGCCAACGGTCCTGCGTGAAGCCGTGGTATGGATGACGGCGCTTTCATTTTTAGGACAAATCTTATATTGCGGCGTCACCTTGTAATACAGAATCCCGACCAAACAACGTGCGTAACAGTGCGCTCGACCGCTGACAAGTTCGTGCGCGACGCACCTTGCAAGCCTTCTCTATGCTGGTGTTGCTTTCTCAGGGTTTCCCATACGTCACACCTGAGACGGGCAGCAGCGTTGTGAGCCGACGGACATCCTGCGGGATTCTGACGACGACACATGAACGAGAAGCAAATTGTCGGGCTTTGTGCGATGTGTCGACTGAGGCAAGGTCCCGTTCGTGACGCGTCGGCACCTCGCGATTCATCCCAGCGTCGTCACATATCTAAGCTGCATCCATCATGAAAAACATACACGCTTCGCGCTGGACTCAATGGTGTTCGCTCTGTCGTGCATTGCTTCTGGCTGTCTGCGTGGTTTTGCTGCCTGGTGCGGTTGCGTCAACGGTTTGGCAGAAGCCTGTCTTCACCGATGAAGAGCTGCGATGGATCGACGCACACCCGATCGTTCATATAGCAGTCGAGGCGAACTGGAGTCCAATCGAATATGTACGCAACGGACAACATGCTGGTCTTGTCGCCAGTTACCTGAACGCAGTTTCTAGGATGACCGGACTCACGTTCGACACGGTGCCTGGTACGCAATGGGGTCGCGCGTACGACGCGCTCGCTACCGGCAAGGTGGATTTGCTGCCGGGTGTCTGGCGAGAGTTGGTATCTGACCGTGTCGGCAGCGGCGCGCTCGTCAGTTCGCCTTATCTGGTCGGGCGGCTGACTACCGTGACACGTGACAATTCCGCGATGGTCTTCAGTCTGAAGCGGCTCGAAGGTCGGCGTGTCGCGATCAAGGGGCGAGGCGCGGTCGAATACTTCATCCGTCATAGCGATGTCGCGCTCGACGTACTGACGTTCGACACCGAGGAACTCGCACTTGCCGCGGTCGCCAACGACGAAGCCGACGCCGCGCTTGGCATCGATGTCACGATCCTGCCGATCGTTCGCCGGCAATTTCCGGGGCAGCTTTACATGTCCGGCATGCTGGCGGATCGCCCCGTGTCGCTGGCAATGCTCACGCGCGCCGATCTGCCGATTCTGGCGTCGATCATCGACAAGTCGCTCGCTGCGATTCCGGTGAGCGAAGCCGCTGCGATCACGCGGGACTGGGTCGAGCTCGACGACTACGGCGAGCCGACGCTACACTCAATCCTGCATTATCGCGCGCCGCTAGTGGTCGCGATTGCCGCGACGTTGCTGATATTCTCGTTGTTCGCCTATCTCTCCTGGAAATCCCGCGCGGCGGCGATTCGCAGCAAGCGGGACAAGGCGATGTTCCTCGCGTTCGTGAGCCACGAAATCCGCACGCCGATGCAGACTGTTCTGGCGTCGCTCGATTTTCTGCGGCGCTCGCAGTTGCCGCCACAACAGACCGATCGCGTTGATGCAGCCGTGTCTGCGTCAGAAACACTCTTGACGCTGCTGGACGACATCCTGGAATACTCCCGACTTGAGTCGAGCAAGGTGACGTTCGACGCGCAGGTAGTCGCGCTCGAGTCGTGGGCCCGGGAAACTGTCGATATGGTGCGTTGGCGTGCCGAACCCAAGGGAATCGCGATGGTGTTAGACATCGAGATCCCACCAGCGCTGCATGTCGAGATCGATCCGGTCCGCGTGCGCCAGATCATTCTGAACCTACTGGTCAATGCAATTAACTTCACGGACGACGGCATTGTTACGTTGCGTGTTCGCATTGCCATGACCCGCCGAGGGCGAAACAGCACACTGGTACTGGAGGTTCGCGACACGGGAGTCGGCATTTCTGCGGACCCATTCAAGCATCTGTTCGATGCGTATTGGCAAGATGATCGTGCTTCACGTTCCGGCGGAGCCGGCAGCGGGCTCCGCCTCGCGATCTGCCGTGAACTCGTCGAGTTAATGCGTGGAACGATTACGGTCAGCAGTACACCGCGTGTCGAGACCGTCTTTTCGGTCAAGCTGCCGGTCGCAGTCGCGGATAACGTGTCGTCGGCACAGTTAATCGCTCGGGCGCCGGTTCGAGCACCAGCATCCGCCGCCCAATCATGCCAGAAAGTACCGTACATTCTGATAGTCGATGATCACGAAGCCGTACGGGCCTCGCTGCAGGACCAATGCGAGGCGCTGGGTTGCGTCGGCATCATCGCTGACACGGGGGGGGCAGCGTTGCAGCAGCTCGCGCACACGCATGTCGACATGGTACTGCTGGATTGCAATCTCCCAGACGTAGATGGCTACACGCTCGCACGCGCGATCCGTCAACACGAGTTGGCAAGAAAGGGGCGACACGTTCCGATTATCGCCATATCGGCAATCACCGGCGACGCGCACAAGGTGCGTTGCTTCGAGAGCGGCATGGACGGAGTGCTCGGCAAGCCGCTGCGGCTCGAAGCGTTGCGGCAGATGATCGCGATGTGGTGCCCTGCGTATGCGGGTCTTGCACCGGATCAGGTGGCAGCCTCATAGGCTTACGCGCGCGCGTGCTGAAGGGCTTCGATCACAAGTGAACCGGCAGTGTCCGGCTTACCTTCCAGATGGTCGACATGCAGCCATACTGGCCCCTCCGACGTAAACTTGGTTGCATCGACGAGCAGGTTCAGCACGATCTGCAGCGTGCGGACCTGATCGATCAGCAGGGTCAAATTGGCTGGACAAGCAAGTTGCGAGGCGGCAACGGCTGCATCCGTTCGACCTGCCTGTTTCCGCGTGAGTTGAGACTGTTGCAGCAGCTCGAGCGACGAAACGATCGTGTGAGCATCGACGTGCGGATCTCGTGGCTGATGAATGCGAGGAACGTTGCCTTTTCGCGCTCGCTGCGAACCGCAGCGGCGCGTGCGCGCCACGAAAGGAGCGCGATTGCCGCTAGCGCGAATACGGTGGCGCCGGTTGATGTGACCTGCCAGCGTCGGTAGTAAAGGATTGAGCGCAGAGTTGGCTCGCCGCAGTCGGTCCATTCCATCCATCGGCGCGAAATCTCCTCGCCCGTGCGAGCGGAAATCGCGGCAAACGACTTATCGAGAATGGGCGCGAGCACGGGCATGTCGCTGCGGGTTGATCGGGCCAGCGCATAGAGCTGTTGCGAGAATCGAAGAACAGGTTCAGGTGTTCCGGCGCGACCACGGCCATCGTGCCGACGAAGTACGGTTGGCCGACAGTGACGCCGTCGCGATACATCGACACATCCGCGCTTTTCGATACGTCGGGCACAACGTCGATCTTTCCGGAGATCAAGGCGTCTTGCGAGTCCGCCCATGACAGGCCGTTGACATACTCAAAGCGCAATCCGCTCATGCGCGAAATCGCATCGAGGTACGACGGCACGATACCAACTACCTTCCCGTGGTCCCGAAATTCAAACCGCGCCAATGTGGATCGATTGTGGTGCACACCACCGGATGCGCGGCAATCCACGCCTTCTCTTCAGTTGTGAACTGCGGCGAACTGCTTGCCCATCCGAACGTGGGCGTCGGCCAGACGAGTGTGCTCATTAGCATGGCACATCGTTTCAAACTCAGCTTGCTCACGTTGTTCAACCATTGCTGGCCGGTTTGCCGTGGACGGTCCTCAGACGAGTGTCGGACGCCGGGATGGTCGCAGGTAAAACCGAAAAACGAAACCGACGTCATAGGTCGCCTCGTTGTGGAAACGCAGTGCGGCATTGCGATCGCAGGACCTGCGGATGTAGTCACCAGGCTTAAAAATTGCCCGAAAAGCCGGTAAGCTAGTCGAAATAATCATGGATGGCACGCCGCGACAATAACGGGGCTAGTCTTCGCGCCGTATACAACAACGATAGGGGTAACTATGAGGCCTGGGCACCAGCCGATCCGCGTCGTGATTCTGGACGACCATGCCATCGTCCAACTCGGGATTGCGAGTTACCTGACCGAGAAGAATTCCATCGAACTGGTAGCGAGCTTCGCTAAGTCGCGCGACCTGATTCGCTGGCTCGAAGCGAACCACGCCGATGTGGTGCTACTCGACTACACGCTTGGTCCCGACGAGATCGACGGCCTCGATCTCGTCAAGCTCATCAATACGCGCTTCCCCGATTGTCGGATGCTGATGATGTCGAGCAGCGATACGTCAGCGACCGTCAACATGACGATGCGCGCAGGTGCGCTCGGTTTTTTTGGCAAGAGCAATGATCTCGGTGAACTCGCACGCGCGATCCGCGTCGTGGCAAGTGGTCACTCATTTATAAGCACCGAGCTCTCGAACCGGATCACGTGGGGCAAGACGATAGATTCGCGTGGGGCCGAAGCGCGGGCCGCTATCGGTAACGATTCACCGTCGTCCGATTCTGGGGCGTCGGAGGATTTGCTGCTCAGCCCGCGCGAGCATGAAGTGTTGCGGTGCTTTCTTGCCGGGATGTCCGTGTCCGAGATCGCGTCGAAATTCTTCCGAAGTCCCAAGACGATCAGCGCGCAAAAGCAATCCGCATATCGTAAACTCGGTATCCGCAACGATGCCGAATTGTTCGCTGCCCGCAAGTTGGTCGATAAACACTGAATCAACTCCGGTCATGGTTCGCGGCTTGTCATCGTGATCCACTCCGTTGTAGCCATCGCAGCCTGCGGCGCTGGATTGCCAGCGTCGGTCGGCTTACGATTGGTCAAAAACCAGACATTTGAACTTGGCGAGAAGTGGATAATTGAATTTGTGTAAATTTAAATCGGTAATCCGAAGCGTGAACTTTGCGTGTGGAGCACCACTCGCTGAGCGCCAGCAGCGCTTGCGAGATTCACGAATATGACCACGACGGTAGTCTCGTGCGGAGTCAAGGCGTTTGGTTCTTACCAAACCGCGAATATAATGAGTCTGTCGAGGTCGGCGGACTTTCGCTCAAGCCCAAAGCCATCTCGACCACCGGTCAATCTTCTAAATCGGAGTTCCTGCACATACATGGCTACCTATCTCGAGCTGAAAGCCCAAGCCGAAGCGCTGGCACAGCAAGCGGAAGAAGTCCGTCTTGCTGAACTTGACAGCATCATCACGACGATCCGTGAGCAGATCGCCGAATATGGCATTACGCCGGAGCAACTTTTCGGACGGCGCCGCGCGGTTGCGACGAACGTGACTGCGCCGGTTGCGCCGAAGTATCGCGACCCGAAGACTGGCGCAACATGGAGCGGTCGTGGCAGGGCCCCTCAATGGATTGCGGGAGCAAAGAACCGCGACCGGTTCTTGATCAAATAGTGAGTCGAGTTGCCGGTTGAGCACAAAACCGCTAACGCTTGCCGATGGGAAATACTGGGCGACGTGTCGCGAGCGAACGGTCTTCGCTGCCACCGCAAATGGGTATGGTGACGTATTTCCCGGTGCGGAGATGATCGTCAAAGACGGTTGGGCTTCCTTCACCCGTGACGGCGTCGAAGTGTGGAACTGCAGCGCGCAGTACGCCGCAGCTCACTTCGACGTTCAGTCCGCTTAGGAAAATCTGCGGATGAGCGAACTTGTTCAGATTGCGCCCGGCGTTGTGTTCTCATCCGATGTGCTTGGCGCCGATTGGGTGCGAAAGTATCGACCGGACGATGGGAGTCCTCAGTCCACGGACGGGCTGAGCCTGGCGCCAAGAGAGGGCGATCAAGCAGTTCGCACCAGCACACCGGCTCAGTTGTCGTTGTTGTAGAGCATCGTGGATGACAGACGCCTTGTGCCTGCCGGCCTTCGCGTTACCGTCGACATCCCTCCCGAGTCGGTGCCAGACGCCTGTACCTGTTTCGCTCGGGCCTTGCCAATCCTCAATTGCTAGCGCGCGAGAGGTGGGACGCCGGAATGGTGACCTTTGACGCTTCCGATACGGGAGGCGTTTGAAGCGCCTGCCTTCGACTGAATCGTGGATGGGGCGCACGTCTCCATGATCGCCCGGATGCAACGTGTCGGGCAAGATGTCGACCGCGCCTCGGTATCCATTCGAGATCCAGGGCATCTCCCCCTGTTTCGATTTCTGCGCAGTTCGACTCGGTCCGACGTGTGGGGCCAACTACCCGGCTTGGGAACAGGCGCAACGCTCCCGTCAGCTTCCGGTCCGACCATCACTTACGCGTCGTTCAACCAGGGCATTTCTACCGGTGACACGACCAGTTGCCGGAAGTCTCGCTTCAGATCGAAGATGAACCCGACCAGGATCATGGAGTCGGCGTAGGGAATCGGAAAGACCTGCGGATTTTCCGGCGTCCGCAGGGGGCGCTCGGGCGTGTCCGCTGTCGCCGCGGCGTTCTCGCGAACGCTTTCCAGTTCGTCAGCCATGGCCAGGCCAGCGACTTTCAGTACACGGCTCCGCAGGTCGCTGAAAGGTTCAATGCGCGCAGCGTCTTCGTGGTATTCGGGCACTTCATAAACGAACCAGGACATTGTCGTCTCCCATGAGAAGGGGCGTTATTCTAACGCGGCGCGAGGACCGACACCGCCTAGATTCGTGCAAGCGTGTCGTGATCGGCCTCGCCACCGAAATATTTCTCGAGCGCCTCCACGAACACCCCGTTGTCGGCAGTCGCATGCGCGAACAACGTGACCGACGACCGGAATTTCAGGTAATCCGGATACCCGAAGATCGACTGGATCGACTTGCCTTCGGCCTGATTGACCAGTCGTGTGCATTCCCGCAGCCTTTCGCCAAGCAGCGGATGCTGAAGATACGCGACGGCTTCGGCCAGTGTCGAGATCGCGTATCGTTGCGCCATCGCGCTGTCGCCGAGCCCTTCGATCTGCGGAAACACGAACCACATCCAGTGACTTCGCTTGTGTCCGTGCCTTAGCTCGTCGCAGACCTGCGCATACACCGAATCCTGTGCGTCGACAAAGCGCTGAAGATCATGGGGATCGTCCATTTCGCCCTCCGTCCGTTCCGGCGCGGAAAGCTGCCGGAACGTCTATTGTGAGCGTGACCCGGATGGCGTTCAAACGCCACCTTGACCGTGCACTCCCTTGGCTGCGCATCGCGTCCCGCGGCGGCGAGATCGAATTTGCTGCAGTGCACTGCACCGCGTTCGATCGTTGCCGGTGACGTCGCGCATGCCGCCGAATGGCGATGCGTCGGCAACGGGCGTAGCATTCAGACATGCGGCCGGCCGCGATTCTCGCTGACGGATCGGCGGCACACCCCCATCCGGTCGCGGCCGGCCACGCATGACGGCCCGGCAAAGGAAGCTTCGATGCGCTCGCAAGCAACGTCCGTCCCACGCCTGAGACGCTATGGGATCGCGGCTGCGATCGTCATCGCCTGCCTGATCGCCGTCGGGCGCATCACCGGTTTGTTGGTCGATTGGCTCTGGTTCTCGTCAATCGGCTATGCCGGCGTCTTCTGGACGATCCTGTCCGCAAGGGTGCTGCTGTTCGTCGCCGTGTTCGCCGTGTCGGCGGTCGCGATCGGCGCGTCGGGGTGGCTCGCGCATCGTTATGCCAGGCCCGTCGATGTCTGGCAGGTAGCGGACACTTCGTCGACGCGGGCGGAGGATGTCCTGCGAGCCCTGGCAGGGGAGGTCACGTCGCGCATTCCCTGGCGCGCGGTCATCGCTGTGACCGCCGTCATTCTCGGGCTTGCGATCGCCGCCGGTGCGATGTCGAGCTGGGATGTTGCGCTTCGATTTCTGCATCGGGTGCCGTTCGGCGCGCACGATCCGATCTTCGGCAAGGACATCGGTTTCTATCTGTTCGCGCTCCCCGTCTGGATCGTGCTGAAGAACCTGCTGCTGCAAGTGGTCGTCTGCTGCGCGATCGTCGCAGTCGGCGTCTACTGGCTGCGCGGCGACATCATGCTGCGCCCGCCGAAGGGGCTTTCGTCGGCCGCCGCGGTTCAAGGGTCGGCGCTGCTGGCACTCTTCTTCCTGTTGAAAGCCTGGTCCTGGTGGCTCGAACGCTTCCTGCTGCTCTACGACAACAACGGTGTCGTGGTCGGCGCTGGTTATACGGATGTCCACGTGATGCTGCCGGTGTTATGGCTGCTCGTCGGCCTTGCCACTGCGTCGGCCGTTGCGATGGTGGTCAACATGCGCCGGCCCGGCTATCAGTTGCCGGCCGCTGCGGTGCTGCTCGTGTTCGGCACTTCGTTTGCGCTCGGCATCGTCTATCCCGCGCTGTTCCAGCGGTTCTACGTCAAGCCGAGCGAACTGCAGCTCGAGACGCCCTATATCCGGCACAACATCGCGTTGACGAGGCAGGCTTACGGTCTCGCGCAGATCGAGGTCAAGCCGTTCGCGGCCGAGCAGGGCCTGAATCTTGCGTCGCTGCAGGCCAATCGCGCGACCGTCGACAACATCCGCCTGTGGGATGTGCAGCCGCTGATGGATACCTATGCGCAGTTGCAGGAGATCAGGACCTACTACAAGTTCTTTTCCGTGGATATCGATCGCTACCGTCTCGACTCCGGCTACCGGCAGGTCATGCTGTCGGCGCGCGAACTGGAGCATACGATGCTGCCGGAGAACGCCCGAACCTGGGTGAACCTGCATCTTCTGTTCACCCACGGCAACGGCATCGTGATGTCGCCGGTCACGGAGAAATCCACGGAAGGCTTGCCGTCGCTCTATCTGCGCGACATTCCGCCTGTCGCCGATGGCGGACCGGCGATCAACGAACCGCGCATCTACTTCGGTGAAGGCGGGCAGGGCTATGTGATCGTGAAGGGCAGTGTGCCCGAATTCGACTACCCGAAGGGTGATAGCAACGTCTACACGTCCTACAGCGGGCGCGACGGTGTCGCGATCGGCGGTGCGGTACGACGGAGCCTGTTCGCATGGCAGTTCGGCGATCCCAACATCCTGCTGACGCACTACATCACGAACGAGAGCAGGATCCTTCTTCACCGCAACATCCGGGACCGGATACGCACGATTGCACCGTTTCTCGCGCTCGACCACGACCCCTATGTCGTGGCAAGCAACGGACGCCTGTTCTGGATGCAGGACGCCTACACGACCAGCCGCTGGTTTCCGTATGCGCCGCCCGGCGTCGGCGATGGCGCCAACTACATTCGCAACGCGGTCAAGGTGGTGGTCGACGCGTACAACGGAACGGTCGACTTCTACGTCAGCGATCCTTCCGATCCGCTGGTGCGGACTTACGCGCGCATCTTCCCCGGCATGTTCAAGGCGTTCGACGCGATGCCGCAGGATCTTCAACGGCACATCCGCTACCCCGAGGATCTGTTCCTGATCCAGGCGAACCTCTACCGCGCTTATCACATGGATGCGCCGGAAGTGTTCTATAACCGCGAGGACCTCTGGCAGTTTCCTCGTGCGCTGGGCGATATCGACGGGGGCGACGCCGTGAACCGGCAGATGGCGCCGTACTACACGATCATGAGGCTGCCCGGCGACGCGCAGGCCGGCTTCGTGCTCATGCTGCCGATGGTGCCGAGCCAGCGCGAGAACATGATCGCGTGGCTGGCCGCGCGTTGCGATTCGCCCGGGTACGGAAAACTGATCGTCTACGCGTTTCCGAAGGAAAAGCTGATCTACGGGCCCTATCAGATCGAGGCGCGCATCCAGCAGAGCACGGAAATCTCGCAGCAGATCTCGCTGTGGAACCAGATGGGCTCACGCGTAATCCGCGGACATCTCGTAGTCGTTCCGATCGAGCACTCGATCCTCTACGTGTCGCCGCTCTATCTGCGCGCGGCGTCGGGCCAATTGCCCGAACTGAAACGGGTGATCGCCGCCTATGGCGATCGCGTCGTGATGGAGGAAAACCTGGGCGAGGCGCTCGCGGCGCTATTCAAGGAGACGAGGCCGGGACCGGCGGCGGCGCCGGCGGGCGGCGCCGCGGATGTGCGCGCCCGTGACGCGCTCGCCCATTACGATCGTGCGATCGAGCGGCTGAAGGCGGGGGATTGGGCCGGCTTCGGCGCGGAACTCGATGCGCTCCGACCATTGCTCGAAGCGCTGGGCGCCGTTCGAGCGGACAACAAGCAGTGAGTGTGACGCCTGCCTGACTGCCGGTCAGGTCAGTGGTGGCGCGTGCCCATGACTTCGCGCGTCGTCGTATTCCCGCGAAATATCCTTGTTGGTGTAGTCCCCGAGCTTCGATGCGGCGACCACGCTCAGCACCGCGCACGCCAACACATACACCGCGATCGCATACCCCGAATGGTAGTAGGCAAACAGCGCCGTCGCGATCAGCGGTGCCGAGCCGCCTGCAATGACCGAAGCGAGCTGATAACCCATCGACACACCGCTATACCGCGACCGCCTGGTAAACGACTCGGCAATCAATGCCGCCTGCGGCCCATACATCATCGAATGCGGGACCAGCGACAGCCCGATGGCCGCGAAGATCCATACCGGATTCCGGCTATCGACCATCGCGAAGTAGAGAAATCCGAACACGCCGACGGTAGCCGCGCCGATCATGTACATCCGCCGCCGCCCGATCAGATCCGACACATGACCGAACAGCGGAATGGTGAAGAATTCGACCACGGACGCCACCGGCACCGCCGTCAGCCGCAACTCGCGCGTGGCGCCCAGCGCCGTGATCCCGTAAGTGAACACGAACGCGGTAAAGATATAGAACGGCGCCTGTTCGGCCATTCGCGCAAACGCCGACAGCACGATACCCCTCGGCTGCTTGCGCAGCACTTCGAGCATCGCCATTTTCTCGATCCGGCGCTCGGCCAGCAGTTTCGCGAAGATCGGCGTCTCGAGGATATTCAGGCGGATGTAGAGCCCGATCGCGACCAGTACGATGCTGAGGAAAAACGGAGCGCGCCAGCCCCACGTGAGGAAAACGGTGTCCCAGATGCCGATCGTTGCGTCGGTCGGAACGAAGGCCACGGCGAACGTGGCGAGCCCCATCAGCAACAGGGTCACGATCGGCGTGGCCTTGCGTCCGATGCGGTCGCCGTAGTGGCCGAAGATCGCCGCGCCGACCGGCCGCGCGACAAAGCCGACGGCATAGATCAGGATGCCTTGTCGCCATCGAATTGAAGCTCGGTGCCTTCAAGGCTGAGTATAAAAGTCAGATGAGGCTGCACTTGCGCTGGCTCACGAAGCACGAGCAGGAGCCGGGTGAAGCGCCGCCGATCGGCATCATCTTGTGTGCGGGGAGAAAGCAAGAGCAGATCGAATTGCTTGAACTTGGAAAAAGCGGGATCCACACGGCAGAGTCCCAACCGAACTGCGTCGTGAACGGGCGTATCCGCTGAACTGCTTCTCGTTTGCCGCGCTGTTCGTCGATTTTTCTGACCAGCATAGAGTCCAGCTGACTCAGGCACTCGGATTGTGGCCCCATGAAAAAAACGCATTGCGTCTTGGCTTTTCCGTCCACGCCTTTGCCACTGATGATCGCTTCGGAGTGTCAGCGTACGCGTCCAGCGCCCGCGCACGCGTATCTGGTTCACCGCATTGAACGAGTGCCAATCGTCGCCGACCTGCATCACCGCGAGCGGTTTGCCCAGTGTCGGCCGCGCGGCGCAGACCGACAGCTGGATCCGGCCGATCTGCGGCTTCATGATGCCGTCATCGCGCCATGCCGTTCCTGTCTCATCCAGGTTGGCGACATTCTTTCTGACCGCCCGCGCGCTCTAGGGAAACACTGATTAATAGGCGATCGCGCGAGGTGGTCGGCGATGTGGGCGGGGAATGGCCGGATACCGAAGCGAAGCGCCGCCCATTCGGAGAAGTTTGCCCCGAGGATGCACCTTATTTC
>NZ_CADFEF010000021.1:0-123928 GCF_902833125.1 Burkholderia sp. BCC1640
TGGATCCTCCGGTTGCCGGGAAATGCGTGCATTTTCCACCTGGGCACATCGATGCCGTTGGCCCGTGAGGATCCACCCCTCTTTGCTCTCACGTGCATGGGTGGGACGCGTTCATTTCATTCTCCTCCAGTTGGGCGTGGCACGTCGGCCAGCAGTCAGGCCGCACGTGCCCGCTCGGCGAGCGTGGCGGGGCGGGTCGGGATGGCGCGCGTCGCGCGGCATGGGGCCGGATGCGAGGCACGGGCGAAAACAGGGTGCAGCGTGCGGCAAGCGTCGCATCCGCGCGACGGTGGTCGTGTCCGAAAACGGGATTGCACGGCGAGCGCGTACGGCCGGATGCGATATCCAACCGGTGTGCGATCGCGCGCGGCGGGCACTTGCCGGCGCACCGAAGCAGGGCAGTGCGATGCGCGCGGCGACGCACGCATCGGCAGGGCGTGCGGCTCATGCGACGAGCCGTCCAAACGGTCGGCGATACGTGGCGTCGTTCGATTTCGACCGGCCGCGCGCACGGTGTTGCACGTCACCGTCCGGGCATCCGTTTGAAATGAAATGCGGGCCGCGCGCGGTGCGTCCGGACAACCCGGTCGGCACGCGGCCTGCAGAACGTCGCGCTGCATCGTCGTCTCCCCAGTTTCGCGACGGCGCGGCTTCTGGCGGCCGATGCATCGCGTCGCATCAATCGATACATCTTAAATTTAGTTCACGCGGGCGTTTAGAGGAATCGCTCTTGAATCGGCGTGCCGCGCGCGCGACGGCCATTCCTACAATGCCCGAACATTACAAGCGGGAGCCGGCCGCGCCGGGCGCCGTTCATGACACGAAGGAGACGTGACATGCAATACGACTACATCATCGTCGGCGGAGGGTCGGGCGGTTCGAGCCTCGCCAGCCGCCTCGCCGATGCATGCCCCGACGCGACGATCGCGTTGATCGAGGCCGGCTCGCACACGGAGCGCAACCTGCTCGTCAACATGCCGGTGGGAATCGCGGCGCTCGTGCCGTTCAAGCTCGGCACGAATTACGGTTACGAGACGGTGCCGCAGCCGGGCCTCGGCGGCCGCCGAGGCTATCAGCCGCGCGGGCGCGGAATGGGCGGCTCGAGCGCGATCAACGCGATGATCTACACGCGCGGCCACCCGGGCGACTACGACGAATGGGCGCAACTCGGCGCGACGGGCTGGGGCTGGCAGGACGTGCTGCCGTATTTCCGCCGCGCGGAAGGCAACGCGCGCGGCGCCGATGCATGGCACGGCGCGGACGGCCCGCTGACGGTGTCCGATCTGCGCTTTCGCAATCCGTTCTCCGAACGATTCATCCAGGCGGCGCACGCGGCCGGCTATCCGCTCAACAACGACTTCAACGGCGCGACGCAGGAAGGCGTCGGCTTTTATCAGGTCACGCATCGCGACGGCTCGCGCTGCAGCGTCGCGCGTGCGTACATCTACGACCGCGACCGGCCGAACCTGCACGTGATCACCGATGCGACGGTGCTGCGCGTGGGCTTCGACGGCAAGCGCGCGGTCGGTGTCGTGGTGTCGCGCGACGGACGCGTCGAGACGCTCGGCGCACGCGCGGAAGTGATCCTGTCGGCCGGCGCGTTCAATTCGCCGCAACTGCTGATGTGCTCGGGGATCGGTCCGGCGGAACAGCTGCGACGGCACGGGATCGCCGTCGTGCAGGACGCGCCGGACGTCGGCACCAACCTGATCGACCACATCGACTTCATCATCAACACGCGCGTGAATTCGTCGGAGCTGGTCGGCGTCTGCCTGCGCGGGATCGCGAAGATGACGCCGGCGCTCGCGCGCTACTTTTCGAGCCGCACGGGGATGATGACGAGCAACGTCGCGGAGGCCGGCGGCTTCATCAAGAGCGACCCGTCGCTCGATCGTCCGGACCTGCAGCTGCATTTCTGCACGGCGCTCGTCGACGATCACAACCGCAAGATGCACTGGGGCTTCGGCTATTCGCTGCACGTGTGCGCGCTGCGCCCATTCAGCCGCGGCACGGTCGCGCTGGCGAGCGGCGATACGCGCGACGCACCGCTGATCGATCCGCGCTTCTTCAGCGATACGCGCGATCTCGACCTGCTCGTGCGCGGCGCGCAGGCGATGCGCCGGATCCTGTCGCAGGCGCCGCTCGCGTCGCAGGGCGGGCGCGAGCTGTACACGCGGGCGGATCAAAGCGAAGCCGAGTTGCGCGCGACGATCGTCGCGCATGCCGACACGATCTATCACCCGGTCGGCACCTGCCGGATGGGCTCGGATGCGCGCGCGGTCGTGGATCCGCAACTGCGCGTGCGGGGCGTCGAAGGGCTGCGGGTGGTGGATGCGTCGGTGATGCCGACGCTGATCGGCGGCAACACGAATGCGCCGTCGGTGATGATCGGCGAGCGCGCGGCGGACTTCATCGTCGCGACGCGCCGGGGCGGCGGCGTGCCGCGCAACGAGGCGGCCGCGGCGGCGCACGGCCGCTGAGCGGCGCGCACCGGCACACGACCGACGCGATGCTCAGGCGAACGTATCGACGAGGCCCGCGCGGCTCACGGTCGCGCCGGCCGCTGCGGATTGCGCGGCGTCGACCGGTGCGTCGACGGCTGACGATCCGGCGCGCGCGCGCGGCGACGGCCGGCCGCCGGCGAAGCTTTGCTGCGGGTTCTGCTGCTGCGACGCGAAGCCGCCATCGCTGACGCTCGCGCTGCCCAGGCCGAGCCCGCCCGCTTCCATCGCTTCACGCAGTTTCGGCAGCGCGGCCTCCACCGCGTCGCGCACCTGCGCGTGCTGCGACACGAACAGCGCGTGCGCGTGGTTGTCCGCGACGCGCAGCACGACCTGCAGCGGGCCGAGGTCCGGCGGGTTCAGCGTCAGCTCGGCGCTCTGCTGGTGCGCGTTCGACAGGAACACGACCTTCTGGCTCAGCGCATCGGTCCAGTCGGCGGTGCCGACGTGCGGCGCCAGCACGTGTGCGTTGGCCGCGGCGATCGAGCTTGCGGCGGGCGATGCCTGGAGGTTCGCCTGTGCAGCTGCCGCAGCCGTCGCGGCGGCGGCGACCGTCGCGTCGACGGCCGGGCTGGCGGTTTCTTCGGCGGCCGCGAACGCATGCTGCGCAGCGGGTTGGGCCGTTGCGCCGGCCTGCAGCGCCGGCGCGGTGGCCTGCGTGGGCGCCTGCTGCGTCGCGAGCGCGCCTTTCGCGTCGGCGAGCGTGCGGTCGAAGGTCGGGACTTTCGGCGTCGGCTGTGCGGCGGTGGCCGATGCGGACGTCGTCGCCGCGGGTGCTGCCGCTGTCGCGGCCGTGCCCGACGCGGGCATCGCGATGGCGCCCGCGCCGCCGGTCAGCTTCTGGAGTGCCGCCTGCAGCGTGTCGCGACCCGACACCGGCACGGCAGGTTCGGCGGCCGCATCCTTGCTTGCGTGATTCGTCAGCGCGGCCGTGGCGTCGGGCTGGCCGGACACGGCCGTCGCTGTCGTGGCGGCGGCGGTGGCAGCGGTATCGGCATTGGCCGGCGCCGCGTCGTTCGCGCGCGCCTGCAGTTGCGCCTGCACGGCGGCTGCCGCGGCGAGCGCGGCAGCGTCGGGATTGAGTGTCGCGCTGGCGTCTTCGGTCGACGGGTCGTCGTCGCGGTCGGCGGACTTCGTGCCGGCGGCGGACGTCGACGACGCCTGTTTCGTCGAGGCGTCCGGCTTGTCGGCGGTTGCCGCGTCGTGCCGCGTGACGACGCTTTGCTTCAGCGTCTGCGCGAACGGCATGGCGGCCGGCCCGCTTGCGGCATCGTTGCCGGCGGACTTGGCGGAGGCGGACGAACCCGCGTCGCGGATCGCCTTGAGTGCGGTGCCGGCGGTGTCGAGCAGCACGCCGAGCAGGGGCAGGGGAGGCATGACGATTCTCTCGTTCGAAAGCGGTGAGCGGTTACGCCGAACGGGCCGCGTCGGCCCGCATGCGCAGGATCTTCGCGGCGTGTTCGTCGGCGTCGCGCTGTTCGCGCTTCGCCGTACGCTGGGCTTCCTGCGCGACGCCGCGCGCCTGCAGGATTTCGTATGAACCGACGGTGCGTTTCTTCTGTTGCCAGTTGGGACGCGCCTCGTCGATGCGGACTTCGGCCGCGGCCAGCACGTTGCGCTGCTGCACGATTGCCGCGTCGAGCGTATCGATGAACGCCTGGAAGTTGCGCCAGTTGCCGGCCGGCATCCCGTGTTGCGCGGACTGCGCGAAGCGCGCGTGATACTCGTCGCGATAGCGCAGCAACGCATCGAGCTGGTCGGCGGCCGCGGTGCGGTCGCGCTGCGCGGTGCCGAGCTGCTTCGCGGCCGTGTCGAGATCTTCCTGCGCGCGGTCGAGCAGCAGTTGAAGGGGAAAGCCGTGTGCCATCGGGGTCAGCCTCCGTGTACGTCGAACAGCGCATCGAGCGCGCCGAGGCTCGACGCGAACGGCGCGCATTCGCGAAAGCCCTGCTGCAGGAACGATTCGATGCGCGGGTAGAGCGCGATCGCGCGGTCGAGCTGCGCGTCGCGGCCGGGCGCATAGGCGCCGACCGCGATCAGGTCGCGATTGCGCTGGTAGCGCGACAGCATCTGCTTGAACTGCCGCACGCGGTCGAGATGCGTTTCGTCGATCAGCGCGGTCATCGCGCGGCTGATCGACGCCTCGATGTCGATCGCCGGATAGTGGCCGGCTTCGGCGAGCGCGCGCGACAGCACGATGTGGCCGTCGAGGATCGCGCGCGCCGAATCGGCGATCGGGTCCTGCTGGTCGTCGCCTTCGGTGAGCACCGTGTAGAACGCGGTGATCGAGCCGCCGCCTTCGGGCCCGTTGCCGGTGCGCTCGACGAGCGCGGGCAGCTTCGCGAACACCGACGGCGGATAGCCCTTGGTCGCGGGCGGCTCGCCGATCGCGAGCGCGATCTCGCGCTGCGCCATCGCGTAGCGCGTCAGCGAATCCATCAGCAGCAGCACGTGCTTGCCCTGATCGCGGAAATATTCGGCGAGCGACGTCGCGTACGCGGCGCCCTGCATCCGCAGCAGCGGCGACACGTCGGCCGGCGCCGCGACGACGACGGAGCGCGCGAGCCCGTCCTCGCCGAGGATCTGTTCGATGAATTCCTTCACTTCGCGGCCGCGTTCGCCGATCAGTCCGATCACGATCACTTCCGCGCTGGTGTAGCGCGCCATCGTGCCGAGCAGCACCGACTTGCCGACGCCGGAGCCCGCGAACAGGCCCATCCGCTGCCCGCGGCCGACGGTGAGCAGCGCGTTGATCGCGCGCACGCCGACATCGAGCACGTGGTGGATCGGCTCGCGATCGAGCGGGTTGATCGACGGCGCCGACAGCGGCGCGTCGACCTTCGACGCGAGCGGGCCGAGGCCGTCGAGCGGGCGGCCCGACGCGTCGACGACGCGCCCGAGCATTTCCCAGCCGACCGGCAGCCGTTTCGCGCCCGCGAGCGGATCGGCGACGGGCGCGGCCTCCCGCGGCCACACGCGCGCGCCGGGCAAGACGCCCGCGACGTCGGTGGTCGGCATCAGGAACAGGCGATCGCCGGCGAACCCGACGACTTCCGCTTCCGCATGCGGCAGCGTGCTGCCGGGCGGCAATTCGATCGTGCATTCGGCACCGACCGACAGGCGCAGGCCGATTGCCTCGAGCACGAGGCCCGCGGCGCGCGTGAGGCGCCCGCACGGCCGCAGCGGCAGCGCGCGGTGGCTGCGGGTCGCGAGGCCGTTCAGGTGCGTGCGCCAGTGCGCGAGATGCGGATTGTGCGGCGCGCGCGGCGTGTCGGCCGCGGCGTCCGTTGCGTGCGCCGGCGCGCCGTGCGCGGTGCCGTGCGGACTCTCCGGGCCGAACGACGCGAGCGCGAGTTCGCGCTCGAGCGGCGTCATTCCGTCGTACAGGATCGATTCGGGCGTGGGCGTCACCATGCGCTCACCTTGCCGATCGCGGCGGCGACGCGCTGCCAGCGGGTGGGCAGCGTCGCGTCGACTTCGCCCGTCGCGGCGTGCGCGCGGCAGCCGCCGCGCTCGATCGACGCGTCGGTGCGCACGTTCCAGCCGAGCGTATCGAGATCGTCCTGCAGATAAGCCTCGACGACGGGCAGGTCGGCCGGGTTCACCGCGAGATGCGGCGCGCCGGACAACGCCGGTTCGGCGGCGAGCACGTCGCGCACGGCCGCGACGAGCGCGGCGGGATCGTGCTTCACGTGCTGGCGCACGACCTGCTGCGCGATGTCGAGCGCGAGTTGCGCGAGGTCGGACGCGAGGTCGTGCTCGGCGCTCGACACGGCTTCGCGGAACGACGCGGCGAGCGCCGCGAGCTGCGCGGCCTGTTCGCGGGCTTCGGCCTGGCCGGCCTCGAAACCCTGCTCGCGGCCCTGCTCGAAACCGGCCTGGTAACCCAGTGCCTGGCCTTCGACGTGACCGGCCGCATGGCCTTCGGCATGCGCGGCATCGCGCACGCGCTGCAGTTCCTCGGCGAGCGCGGCGGCGGCCGCAGCCGCGTCGTCGGGCGGCGGCGGGGGCGGCGGCGGATCGAACGACGCCATCTCCCACCGCTGGTACGCGGTGAGGGTGCCGGCGCGGTCGCGCGCGGAATCAGACATAGGCGTCTTCCGCCTTGCCGCCGATCACGATCTGACCGCTTTCGGCGAGGTTGCGCACGATCTGCAGGATGCGGCGCTGCTGCGTCTCGACTTCGGACACGCGCACCGGGCCGCGCGCGTCGAGATCCTCGGCGAGCAGTTCGGCCGCGCGTTGCGACATGTTCGCGAGGAATTTCTGGCGCAGCGCGGGCGGCGCGCCCTTCAGCGCGATGATCAGCGTTTCCGACTCGACTTCCTTCAGCACCATCTGGATCGCGCGATCCTCGAGGTCGAGCAGGTTCTCGAACACGAACATCTGGTCGACGATCTTCTGCGCGAGGTCGGCGTCGTACTGGCGCACGCTTTCGAGCACGCCTTCCTCATGATTGCTCGTCATGAAGTTCAGGATCTCGGCCGCGGTGCGGATGCCGCCCATCGGGCTGCGCTTCAGGTTGTCGCTGCCGGACAGCAGGCCCGTCAGCACGTCGTCGAGCTCGCGCAGCGCGGCCGGCTGGATGCCGTCGAGCGTCGCGATCCGCAGCAGCACGTCGTTGCGCAGGCGCTCGGTGAAGCACGACGCGATCTCGGACGCCTGGTCGCGGTCGAGGTGCACGAGGATCGTCGCGATGATCTGCGGATGCTCGTTCTTGATCAGTTCCGCGACGGCGGCCGAGTCCATCCACTTCAGGCCCTCGATGCCGCTCGTGTCGCTGCCCTGCAGGATCCGGTCGATCAGCACGCCGGCCTTGTCCTCGCCGAGCGCCTTGGTCAGCACCGAGCGGATGTACTCGCTCGAATCGAGCGACAGCGCGGTGTGCTGCTCGGCTTCCTTCGCGAATTCGTGCAGCACGTCCTCGACCTGCTCGCGCGTGACGTTCTTCAGCGCGGCCATCGCGGCGCCGATCTTCTGCACCTCGCGCGGCGCGAGGAACTTGAATACTTCAGCGGCCTCTTCCTCGCCGATCGACATCAGCAGCAGCGCGCTCTTGGTCAGGCCTTCAGCGTTCATCGGACACCCAGTTCTTCACGACGGTGGCGACGATCTTCGGATCCTGGCGGGCGATCGTGCGCGCGTAGTCGAGGTTGCGTTCGTAGCGGTTCTTTTCGTTCTCGAAGCCGAGCAGCAGCGGATCGGGCTCGTCCGGCTGTTCCAGCGCGGGCAGGCCGTCGAGCGCGACCGGATCCTCCGGCGCCGCGAGGGCCGGCGCGGCCGGCTCGGGCGGCGGGAACGCGCGGCGCATCGCCGGGCGTACGAACATGAAATAGAGCGCCGCCGCGGCCGCCGCGATGCCGAGCCACTTCGCGGCTTCCTTCGCCATCGCGATCATGTCCGGCTGGCGCCACCACGGCAGGTCGGCGTACGGATCGTTGACGGTCGAGAACGCGCTGTTCACGACGTTCACCGAGTCGCCGCGCTTCTCGTCGTAGCCCATCGCGTCCTTCACGAGCTGCTCGATCTGCGCGAGCTTCGCGGGCGGCAGCGGCTGCATCGTCACGTGGCCCTTCGCGTCGGCGACCGGCTGGTAGTTGACGACGACGGCCACCGACAGCCGCTTCACGTTGCCCATCGGCTGCTCGACGTGGCGGATCGTCTTGTCGAGCTCGTAGTTGGTCGTCTGGTCCTTGCGGTCGCTGACGGGCGTCGACTGCGGCCCGTTCTGGCCGTTGCCGGCGACGATCGGCGCGGAGGCCGGCTGCGGCGGCGTGTTGGACAGCGCACCCGGCACGCCCGACGCGCCGCCCTGCGCGAGTTCGGTCGCGCTGCTGGTCTGCTGGCTGCGGATCGCGGTCTGCTGCGGCGAGCCGTTCGGGCCGTAGCTTTCCGAGGTCTGCTCGAGCTTCGAGAAATCGATGTCCGCGCTGACTTGCGAGCGCGCGTTGCCGGTGCCGAAGATCGGCGCGAGGATCGCGTCGATGCGCTTCTGCGTGTTGTGCTCGACCTGCTGTACGTACTTGAGCTGGCTCGCGTCGAGGCCGGTGGCCGATGCGGTCTGGGTCAGCAGGTTGCCGTCCTGGTCGACGATCGTGACGTTCTTGGCCGGCATGTCGGGCACGCCGGACGACACCATCCGCGTGATCGCCTGCACCTGGCCCTCGTCGAGCACGCGGCCCGGGTAGAGATCGACGAACACCGACGCGCTCGGCGCTTCCTTGTCGCGCACGAACACCGACGGCTTCGGGATCGCGAGATGCACGCGCGCCGTCTTCACGGCGTTGATCGACTCGATCGTGCGTTGCAGCTCGCCTTCGAGCGCGCGCTGGTAGTTCACCTGCTCGGCGAACTGGCTGATGCCGAATTTCTGGTTGTCCATCAGCTCGAAGCCGACCGAGCCGCCCTTGGGCAGGCCCATCGCGGCGAGCTTCAGGCGCGTTTCGTGCACCTGGTTCGACGGCACGAGGATCGCGCCGCCGGCGTCGGCGAACTTGTAGGGAACGTTTGCCTGCTGGAGCGCGGTAATGATCGCGCCGCCGTCGCGGTCCGACAGGTTGCTGTACAGCACGCGATAGTCGGGCGTGCGGCTCCACAGCACGAGCGCGGTGATCGCGGCGATGGCGAGCGCAACGGCGATCACGAACGGCAGTTTCGGGTTGCCCTTCATCCGCGTGATGCCGGGGATGCGTTCCGCGAAGCCGCCGAACCCGAAGTCCGCGCCGGCGCCGCCTGCTCCCGGCAACGCGGCGGCCGCGGTGGCGCCTGGCACCGGGCTGGCGAGGCCCGTGCGGGCGTCGGGGTTGATCAGCGAGTTGGCCTGCGAATCCATGCGTGGAATTTCTCCGGAGCGGGACGACTGAGCCGCTCGGACGAGCGGACGGACAATGACACGATGCGATTATCGGGACCGGGGCCCGACTCCGATCGACCGAAAAGAGCGGGGTTTCCCCCGTACTTTCGCGGCTTTGGCGCGCGCCGCGCTGCTATCCTTTTTCGCGATCCGGCATGGTGCGCATCGTGCGGCGCCGCCGGACCGCCCGGTGCGTCCGGGTCTCTTCTCTCATATGTCTGGGGACAGCATGGCTGCCAACGTCAGCGGAATCGGTTCGGTGTTGCAACAGATGCAGGCGATGGCCGCGCAGGCGAGCGGCGGCGTCGCGAGCCCGACGGCGGCGCTCGCCGGTTCGGGCGCGGCGACGGCCGGTACGTTCGCGAGCGCGATGAAGGCGTCGCTCGACAAGATCAGCGGCGACCAGAAGCACGCGCTCGGCGAGGCGCAGGCGTTCGAGGTCGGCGCGGCGAACGTGTCGCTGAACGACGTGATGGTCGACATGCAGAAGGCCAACATCGGTTTCCAGTTCGGGCTTCAGGTCCGCAACAAGCTCGTGAGCGCGTACAACGACATCATGCAGATGTCCGTGTGACGCGACCGGCAACCGGGGACGGCCAGGCGCCGACGGGCATCCGCGGGCGGCCGACCGGCGACGGGCCGTGCGCCTAAAGCTTTTCAATTCCCTTCCGATAACTCTGGAACAAGGCCGCGTCATGCATTGCACGGCGGCGGCTACCGCATAGCCAACGCATCACAAGGAGAAGCGCATGTTTTCCCCAGGACACGCTGGAGCCAATGCGTACGCGCGTGTCGGCGTCGAGACGGGGGTGATGGGCGCCTCCCCGCACCGGCTGATCGCGATGCTGTACCAGGGCGCGCGCCAGGCCATCGCGCTCGCGCGCATGCACCTGCAGCAGGGCAACGTGCCCGCACGCGGCGAAGCGATCGGCAAGGCGATCGGGATCGTCGAGAGCGGCCTGCAGGCGTCGCTGAACCGCGACGCGGGCGGCCAGATCGCCGGGCGCCTCGACGCGCTGTATACGTATATCGGCCGGCGCCTGCTGGAAGCCAACATGCATGCCAGCGACGCGATGCTGGTCGAGGTCGACGGGTTGCTCGCGACGCTCGAGGAAGCGTGGACGGGCATCGCTCCGGAAGTCGCGCGCATGGCCGCGCAACAGGCGGCGGGCGCGGCACGATGAATCTCAAGGCCGAATACTTCGCTCGCTACGAGGCGCTTGCGGCCGTGTCGGGCCGCATGCTGTCCGCGGCGCGCGGCGCGCAGTGGAGCGCGCTGCCGGAGTTGCAGGCCGAATTCCTGCGTCTCGTCGACGGGCTGAAGGAGGCCCATCCGGGCGTCGCGCTCGACCAGGCGGACCTCGGCCGCAAGCTGGAGCTGATTCGCCGCATCCTCGCCGACGACGCCGCGATCCGCGACCTCGCGAGCCCGGACGTCGCACGGCTGTCCGCGCTGTTCGAGGCGCGGCGCTCGACCCAGGTATTGACCGATCTCTACCGCGCTCGCGGGTAGTGCCCGTTTGCCGGGGCGGCGGTTGCCGCATGCCCGGCTTCGCAACGATGTCGCTGAGGTGAGCAGGCTCCGATCATGACCGGTATCGACTCCGTTGCGGCCGCCCTGCTGGCGAGTCGCCTCGACAGCCTGCTGACCGGCCCCGTGATCGCGCCCGCAGGCGGCGGCGCGACCGCGCAGGTCGGCACGCCGGGCGCCGGCGCGTCGTCGCCGTCTTCGGCCGGGGCCCCGCCGGCGCCGCCGCCGGCATCCGCGCAGACCGCATTGTCCGATGTCGCGCTCGTGCTCGACGCGATTTCGCGCTCGGGCGGCGTCGCGACGCCCGTGATCGCCGGGCGCACGCCGCTGCTGGCCGATCCCGCCGTGTTGCTGAGCACGGCGGCGGCCGTGCCGCCGGACGGGCAGCCGACCGCCGGTCCGGCTGCGTCCGCCGCCGCGCCTTCCACCGCAACGCCCGCGTCCGACGTCGCGGCCGCGCGCGCTGCGGCGGCCGCGCCGCCCGCCGCGGCGCTGCGTGCGGCGCTCGCGCAGGCCGTCAGCGAAAGCGGCCTCTTTTACGAATCCCATCTCGCGCAGTGGCTGGCCGGCCAGCGCCCGCTCGCCGCGCTGATGCGCGAACCGCAGGCGCGGCTCACGACCGCGCCGGTGCAGCCCGCCCCGGATGCCGCGCAGCACGACGCGCCCGACGTGCTCGACGAACTGCTCGCGCAGCGCCTGCCGCTGCCAACGCCAGCGCGAACCGCCGCGCAGCCGGGCGCGCCCGCGTCGGGCGGTGCGGTGCCGCGCGAGCTTGCACAGAACGCGGCTGCCGCCGCTCGGCAAGGTGCGGCGTCGGCCACGGCCGCGACGACCGCCCCGCTCGGCGATCGCCCGGACACGCGCTGGACGCCCGCGCGCGCCGAACTGGCCGCCGCGTCGGCCGATCCGCAGACGCAGACGCCGGCTGCCGTGCATCCTGCCGCCGTGCCGATCGTCCGGCAGCAGCTCGATGCGCTCGCGACCGATCAGTTCCGCTGGGCAGGTGAGGCATGGCCCGGCGCGCGGCTCGACTGGACGATCGAGCCCGACGATCCGGGCGGCCACGCGTCGCGCGGCGGCGACGACGCAGGCGACGGGATCGCATGGCGCACGCGGCTGACGCTCACGTTGCCGTCGCTCGGCACGGTCGACGCGGAGCTGGTGCTGAACGGCGCGCAGCTCGTCGCGCGACTGCGTGCGAATTCGGCTGGCGCCGACCGGCTCACGCGGAACGAGGCCGCGCTACGGCAGCGGTTCGAGGGATCGGGGCTGCAGCTCGGCGGACTGTCGATTCGTGCGGTCGGCGACGAACCGGACGGCTTCGACCCGCTCGTCGCGCAGGCGGCCGCCGCCGCATATGCGCGCAGCGCGGCCGGCGGCACGCCGGGCGCCGACGACGAGGTGCCGCGATGAGCATGACGTCCCGCAAGCGCGCGGCCGCGCTCGTCTACGATCCGAAGGGAGGCGATACCGCGCCGCGCGTGGTCGCGAAGGGGTACGGCTTGCTCGCCGAGATGATCGTCGCCCGTGCGCGGGATGCCGGGCTGTACGTGCATACCGCGCCGGAGATGGTATCGCTGCTGATGCAGGTCGATCTCGACGACCGGATTCCGCCGCAGCTTTACCAGGCCGTCGCCGATTTGCTGGCATGGCTGTACGCGCTCGATCGAACCGAGCCCGGGCCGGGCGACGCCGCCCCGCATTTTCCGCTACCGCCGCTGCGCCGCTGAGCGTTCGCCGCGCCGTTTTTCTTGCGAAATGCCGTCCCGGACTTTCGCGATCATTTCACCGGCATTTCTCTTTTATCGACCTGGATCGGCGTGCAATTTGCGCGCTTCGTCGGTTATCGCCGGATTGTCTTGTCGGCCCGGCGTGCGCCGGCGGATTGAGCGGACGCACCATTTGTGTAATGATATCCATTCTCATTTTCATGTTAACCGGGCGGCGCATGTTTTCCGTGCGCCGCCCGTTGCTTTGAACGAATGGACACTCTCGCGTGAACGCGCCCGAAACGATCGCCCCGCCGCAGGCGGGCAGGCCCATCGCGGGCGTCACCGTGCTGCATCCGGCCGCACGGCCCCTGAGCGACGCCGAACTGGCGGCGCGCCGCCAGCGCTCGCGGCGCGCGACCTTCATCAAATGGCTGCGCAAGGTGCATGGCTGGGTCGGGCTCTGGGGCGCGGTGCTCGGGCTGCTGTTCGGCGTGACGGGCGTGCTGCTCAACCACCGTGCGCCGCCGCTGAAGATCCCGACCGGCGAGCCGCAGGTCGAGCAGATGCAGATCGCATTGCCGGACCCGGCGCCGAAGTCGCCGGCCGCGATGACGAAGTGGCTGCAGCACGAACTGCACTTCGACGGCCGGCCGGGCCGCGTGCGCAAGGAGCCCGCGCAGCCGGTCGCCTGGGGCGACAAGCGCGTGATGCAGCCGGAGCACTGGCAGATGGGCCTGTTCGGTCCGCACCAGAACCTCCAGGCCGAATACTGGGTCGGCAACGGCTACGTATCGGTGAAGCGCACCGGCAATACGTTCCTGACGACGCTGAACAACCTGCATCGCGGCGTCGGCATGAATCTCGGCTGGGTGCTGCTGATGGACACGATCGCGGGTTCGCTGATCCTGTTGTCGCTGACGGGCGTGCTGCTGTGGACGGAGCTGAACAAGCGGCGCACGGTCGGCGTCGTATTGGTGGTCGGCTCCGTCGCCGCGGCGCTCGCCGCGGGTCTCGCCTGACGTCACCCTCGACGCGCGCCGGTTTCCTGCCGGCACAGCCATGCGCCGCGGAGGCGTCCGGCCTCAGAGGCCGCAGGTCGCGCCGCTGTTTGCCGCGATCTCGCGGGCGGCCTTCGCGCCTTCGACCTGCAGGATCGTCGGCAGCGACACGTTGTTCTTCGCGGCCGTGATCTCGGCGAGGATCGAGATCGCGATTTCCGGCGGCGTGCGGCTGCCGATGTAGATGCCGGCCGGCCCGTGCAGCCGCGCCAGTTCCGCCTCGCTCAGGTCGAATTCGAGCAGCCGCTCGCGCCGGGCCGCGTTGTTGCGTCGCGAGCCGAGCGCGCCCACGTAGAACGCGGGCGTCTTCAGCGCCTCCATCAGCGCGAGATCGTCGAGCTTCGGGTCGTGCGTGAGCGCGATCACGGCCGAACGCGCGTCGAGCTTCATGTCGAGCACCGTGTCGTCGGGCATCGTGTGCACGACGCGCGTGCCCGTCACGTCCCACGCATCCGTGTACTCCTCGCGCGGATCGCAGACCGTCACCTGGTAATCGAGCCCGACCGCGATCTGGCACAGATAGCGCGACAACTGTCCCGCGCCGATCACGAGCATCCGGTAGCGCGGCCCGTGGATCGTCACGAGCCGGTCGCCGTCGAACGCGAGCCCGTCGGTCGCCTGCGCGGGCGACAGCGACGCGCGGCCGGTCGCGAGCGTCATCGTGCGCGTGACGAGGCGGCCGGCCTCGACTTCCGCGCACAGCGCGGCGATCCCGCTGTCGGGCGTGAGCGGCTCCAGCACGAGCTGGATCGTGCCGCCGCAGGGTAGCCCGAAGCGGTGCGCTTCCTCGGCCGTCACGCCGTACTTGACGGCTTCCGGGCGTGCATCGGCCGCGATGCCGCTTGCGTGCACGCGGGCGATCAGGTCGTCCTCGATGCAGCCGCCGGACACGGAGCCGACCACCAGGCCGTCCTCGCGCACCGCGAGCATCGCGCCTTCGGGGCGGGGCGATGAGCCCCACGTCTTCACGACCGTGACGAGCAGCACGCGGCGCCCTTCGTCGAGCCAGCGCGCGCTGGATTTCAGTACATCGAGATCGACGCTTTCCATCATCCTGTTCCTGTTGCCGGACGGCCCGCCGGGCCGGGCCGTCGTTCGATGGCCGGATTATGAACCGCTCGGCGCGCGCGCGCTGGCAGCGTGCAAATCGTGTGGGCAAATCCGGACGATCGGGCAAGAAATCGCGACGATCGGGCAGCGATCGCGCGCGTGCGGGGCGTGCGTGCGGGGCGCGGCGGCGCCGATGGCCGGGCCGGCTCCGGCGGGGATGAGGCGCGCACGGGGCCGGTGACGGCCCGGCGTGGCGTCGTGCCGCTGCGCGCGGCGTGCGCGCGCAGCGACGGCGGTCAATGTGCGTCGTGCTGACCGTGCGCGAGCTTCGAGTGATGCCGCGAATACAGGAAGTAGATCACGAGGCCGATCACGAGCCAGATGCCGAACGCGGCCCACGTGACGGGCTGCAGGTTCAGCATCAGGAACAGGCATGCGCCGACCGCGAGGATCGGCACCACCGGCACGCCCGGGCAGCGGAACGCGCGCGGCAGTTCCGGGTGCGTGCGGCGCAGCACCAGCACCGCGATCGACACCATCGAGAACGCGGCGAGCGTGCCGATGTTGATCAGCTCGGCGAGCACGTTGAGCGGCACGAGCGCGGCGATCAGCCCGAAGAACAGGCCGACGAGCCAGGTCGTCAGGAACGGCGTCGCATAGCGCGGATGCACGCGCGACAGCGCCGCCGGCAGCAGGCCGTCGCGCGACATCGCGAAGATGATCCGCGTCTGGCCGTAGCTCATCACGAGGATCACGGTCAGCATGCCGAGCACCGCGCCGAGATCGATGAAGCCCGCGACCCACTTCTCGCCGGCGATCTGCAGCGCATACGAGATCGGATGCGACACGTTCGCGTACTGCGCCGACGGCACGATGCCGGTCGCGACCGCCGCGACCGTCACGTACAGCACCGCGCAGACCGCGAGCGACGCGATGATGCCGATCGGCAGGTCGCGTTTCGGATTCTTCACTTCCTCGGCCGCCGACGATACGGCGTCGAAGCCGATGAACGCGAAGAACATCACGGCCGCTGCGCCGAACACGCCGTTCCAGCCGTGCGGCATGAACGGCTTCCAGTTCGCGGGCGTGACGTGGAAGACGCCGACCGCGATCACGAGCAGCACGACCGACACCTTGATGAACACCATGACGTTGTTGATGCGAGTCGACTCGCGGATGCCGATCGACAGCAGCGTCGTGATCACCAGCATCACGAGGAACGCCGGCAGGTTGAACCACGTGACGACACCCGGGATCGCGCCGGGCGCGGCCGTCAGCACGGTCGGCAGCGTGAGCCCGAAGCCCTGCAGCAGCGATTGCAGGTAGCCCGACCAGCCGACCGACACGGCCGACGCCGCGAGGCCATATTCGAGCATCAGGTCCCAGCCGATGATCCAGGCGACGAGCTCGCCGAGCGTCGCGTACGAGTACGTGTAGATCGAGCCCGCGACCGGAATCGTCGACGCGAATTCGGCGTACGACAGCGCCGCGAGGCCGCACGCGATCGCGGCGATCACGAACGACAGCATCAGCGCGGGGCCGGCCTGCACGGCGCCCGTGCCGGTCAGCACGAAGATGCCGGTGCCGATGATCGCGCCGATGCCGAGGAAGGTGAGGTCGATGGCGCCGAGCGCTTTCTTGAGCCCGGCGCCGTGCGCGCCGGCGATCATGCGATCGACGTTTTTCTTGCGGAAGAAGGACATTGCGGATGAGTTTCCAGCGCGCGCGAGCGCGGCGGCACCGAGTGAGTGAAAACCCGTAATTTTAGCCGATTTGGCGTGGAAGACCCGCTGCGGCGCAGCGCTGCGCTCGGGAATCGTCCGATAAAACAAGTGCTTGTGTGCGGCGTTCGGCGCGCCGGGGCCGGCGTGGAGCCGGCCGGGTGCAGCGAGGACGAAGAATCAGGCGCCCGACGCGGGCGCCATGTCGACGAGCCGGTTGCTCATCACGTAGAACGTCAGTTCCGCATTGTTCGACAGCCGCATCTTCTCGAGCAGCCGCGACCGGTACACGCTGACCGTCTTCACCGACAGAGACAGCGTGTTCGCGATGTCGGTGAGGCGCTTGCCCGATGCGAGCATGCAGAGCGTCTGGTATTCGCGGTCGGACAGCTTCTCGTGCGGCAGCGGTTCGTTCTCGAACGACACGTATTCGGCGAGCGCCTCGGCCATCGCCGGGCTCACGTACTTGCGGCCGGCCGCGACCTGCTGGATCGCGCCGATCATCTGCGCGGCATTCACCGTCTTCGACAGGTAGCCGGCCGCGCCGGCCTTCAGCGCGCGCACCGCGTACTGGTCCTCGCGGTACATCGAGAACATCAGCACCGGCGCGCCCGGCAGCTTGCGCTTGATGCGCTTGAGCACCTCGATGCCATTCGTGTCCGGCAACGAGATGTCGAGCAGGATCACGTCGAAGGCCTCGCGGTCGACGGCCGCCACCGCATCGCTGCCGGTCTCGGCCTCGGTCACGTTACGCGCGATGCCGCGGTCGATCAGCAAGTGGCGGATCCCTTGACGGACGATCGCGTGATCGTCGACGAGCAGGATGTTCAGGCTCATGACGGCCTCACGAAAGCGACGCGCGGCGCGCGGCCGCCGGCACCGCGAACAGCGAGTCCCACGCGAAGCGCGCGGTGACGCGCGTGCCGCGGCCCGCTTCCGGTGCGCTCGCGTCGAAGCTGCCGCCGAACGCCTCGCAGCGTGCGCGCATCCCGGCGAGGCCGTAGCCGGTGCGCCGGCTACGCGCGAAACCGGTCCCATCGTCGGTGACGATCAGGGACATATGCGAGTCGTCGGTGTCGATCTGCACGTCGACGGACGTCGCGCGCGCATGCTTCGCGACGTTCGACAGCGCTTCCTGCGCGACGCGGAAGATCGCGAGCGCGCCGGCGCCGCCGAGTTGCGTGAGCCGTGCGTCGGCCGCGCAGACGAAGCTCGTGCGCAGGCCGGTGCGGGCCGTGTGGCTGTCGACCCACGCCGACAGGGCGCCGACGACGCCGCCGTCGAGTGCCGGCGTGTCGCGCTCGTCGATCAGCCGGCGGTTGGCGTCGGTGGCGGAGTCGAGCGCCTGCTGCGCCAGCTCGAGCGCGCGCAGGCAGCCGTCCGGCGCATTGGCCGGCAGCCACGTTTGAACGTTTGCGAGCGCGAAACGTGCGGCGGTGAGTTCGGCGCCGAGTCCGTCATGCAGCTCGCCGGCGAGATGGCGGCGGGCCGCCTCGTCGGCAACCATCAACTGGAGGGACAGCGCCGCGATCCGTGCGGCGGACGTGTCGCGTTGGGGCAGGGCTTCGGCCACGGGCGCGGCCGCGTCGCAGCCGTGCACGAGCGGCTGCGACGGGAACGGGGCATGAGCGCCCGTGGGCGCGTTGAGCGACGTATCCATGACTCTCCCTGCTGTCAGAAAGCGGTTCAGACACCGGCTGGCTGCGTGGATCGGCTGCCGTTTCGATGACGGCCGCCGCCAGAGAATCGCCCCGTGCCGAGGTAACAAAAGTTACATCTTGTAACGTTTGAGTCCGACCCTCCAATGGTCGCCCGATCGGCGGCCACGCGGGCGAATAATATCTCAAAAATTTGGAAAACGTCATGCTGGGCGGACATTTAAGGGTAAATGTGAATAATCCGAGCGAAGCTGTTGTAGGAAAAACACTGACGCGAAAGCACACGGATCGCCCGTATCCAAATGTAACGATTTGACATGAAATGATCGTGGCTTGTTACGAATTCGCCAAGTGGGGACGAAAAAAAACCGGAGCTTTTGCTCCGGTTCTTGATGTGGCACAAATTCGGGGTTCGATCAGTCCACGAATGCGCGTTCGATCACGTAGTGACCCGGCGCGCTGTTCTTGCCTTCGACCAGGCCGGCTTGCTTCAGCAGGTCCGTCGTGTCCTTCAGCATCGCGGTGCTGCCGCACAGCATCACGCGGTCGTTTTCCGGCGAGAACGCCGGCACGCCGAGGTCCGTGAACAGCTTGCCCGTCGCGATCAGGTCAGTGATCCGGCCCTCGTTGTCGAACGCCTCGCGCGTGACCGTCGGGTAGTAGACGAGCTTTTCCTTGATGATGTCGCCGAGGTACTCGTGGCCCGGCAGGTCGTGCTTGATGTAGTCCATGTACGCCAGCTCGCCCTTCAGGCGGCAGGTGTGCGTCAGGATGACCTTGTCGAAGCGTTCGTAGATGTCCGGATCGCGGATGATCGACATGAACGGTGCGAGGCCCGTGCCGGTCGACAGCATCCACAGCGTCTTGCCCGGCAGCAGGTTGTCGGCGACGAGCGTGCCGGTCGGCTTCTTGCCGATCAGCACCGAGTCGCCCACCTTCAGGTGCTGCAGGCGCGACGTCAGCGGGCCGTTCTGGACCTTGATGCTGAAGAATTCGAGGTGCTCTTCGTAGTTCGGGCTGACGATCGAGTAGGCACGCGCGAGCGGCTTGCCGTCGACCTCGAGGCCGACCATCGTGAATTCGCCGTTGTTGAAGCGCAGGCTCGGCTCACGGGTGCAGGTGAAGCTGAAAAGCGTGTCGGTCCAGTGATGGACGGATTGGACGGTGGCGGTGTCGTATTTGCTCATGGCTTTGAAAACGGACGCGCGTAGCGGACGCGTGTAACGGGCCCAAAAACGGGCAAAAAAACCGAGTGCGTCGGTCCGATCGCGGATCGGCCGGCCGGCGCGTCGGACACGCGCCTTCTCGATGACAGACGATTGAGGAACTCGTTATTTTACCCTGCTTGGAGCAGATGCGGGCTTGACCCGCGCGGCCGCGCGGATTTGGCGCAACGAAATCTTGCAACCGGCTTTCATCGACCGGCCGCGAGCTTCGCGCACAGCGCGACGAGCGTGGTGCGGGGCACAGCGCGCCGCGCTACCGCGTCACTGCGGATCGAGGCGCAGCCGCGCGATATACGGCAGGTGATCCGACAGCCACGCGGTTTCGCCGGACGGCGCCTGCCATTCGAGCGGCGTCAGCCCGCGCACGAACATCTTGTCGAGCGCGAGCGCCGGGGAGAACGCGGGGAACGTGCGGCCCGACTGGCCGAGCAGCGTGGCGACCTCGGACAGCCCGATCTCGCCGAACAGCGCGACCGAATCATTGCGCCAGTCGTTGAAGTCGCCGGCGAGCACGAGCGGGTCGTCGCCCGCGTTGCGCACGATCCAGTGCGCGATCCAGTGCATCTGACGCAGCCGCGCCGCGCGCGTGAGCGCGAGGTGCGCGCACAGCAGCGTGACGGGCCGTGCGCCCGCGAGCGTCGCGCGCGCGACCAGCAGCCCGCGCCGCTCGAAGCGGTGCGCGGAGATGTCCCAGCGGCCGCCGAGGTCGAGCGGATGCGGCGACAGGATCGCGTTGCCGTGCCGCCACGACGGCTTGAACACGTTCGGTCCGAGCGCGATCTGCCAGTCGAGTGCCTGCGCGATCTCGGTGGCCTGGCAATGCCACACGTCGTCGACCGCGTCGTCCATCGGCGCGCCGAAGCCGGCGGCGAGCATCGGGCGCGGCATGCGGCGCGCCATCGCCTCCTGCAGGAAATACACGTCGGCGTGCGTCGACTGCATCCAGTTGCGCATCGCGTTCCATGCGGTGAAGCCGAGCGGCGAGCGGCCCTTGTGCAGGTTCCAGCTGACCGCGGTGATTTCGTCGGGCGCGGCGTGCGGTTCGGCGAACGGCAAGGACAGGGCGTCGGCGGACATGGCGCTCAGTCCCTCGCGACGTGCGCGCGCACGCGGTAGACGAGATGCGGGCGCTGCTCGACGAGCGTCCAGTCGGTCCATGCATCGCCGCCGACCGACAGCCCCGGATGGCTCGCGACGATCTGCCGCGGCGACGCGGGCAGGCACGGATCGCTGCGCGTCGCGTTTTCGTCGTCGAGGGTTTCCTGCACGTCGAGCGCGAGCGATACCGTGTGCGCGGCGTCGTCGACGGTGAGCGGCGCGACCGTCACCGAGCGCGAGCGCTCGGTCGGCACGACGCGCGCGGCATTGCCGCAGCCGACGGGCACGGCGGACGGATAGCGATGGGTGTCGGTACGGGATTGACCCACGGTGGTGCGCTGCTGGAACGTGTCGATCGTCTGACCGTCGCGCACCACCTGGATCTCCCACGCGACGACGGCTGGGGCGGGGCTCTGCGCATGGGCCGCGAGCGCGGCGCTCGCGAGCAGGACGGCCAGGCCGTGTTTCAGCATGAAACTTCTCCGGAAACGCGGGGTAGCGGGGAACGGACGCACATCTTACGCCCGATCGATTTGGACGGTGGTGTGACAGGACGCATCGCCGCAGGTTCGCAGCACGATCCGGTCCTGATCAAAAGGTAGGTACGCGTCACGCGTTTTCAAGCGAAAAAGCGCGCGAATTCGGCGACGCTCGCGCGCTCGGTGACGAGGCGGTTCTCGATCGCGTCCGGGTCGGCATGGCCGAGCGACATTCCGCAGACGAGCTGCTCGTTGGCCGGCATGCCGAGATGCTCGGCGACGATCCGGTGGAACGGCACGAACGCGGCCTGCGGGCAGGTGTCGAGGCCCCGTGCGCGCGCGGCCGTCATCACGCCCTGCAGGAACATGCCGCAGTCGAGCCATGCACCGTGCGTCATCACGCGGTCGAGCGTGAAGAACAGTGCGACGGGCGCATCGAAGAAGCGGAAGTTGCGCGCGTGCTGCGCGTGCATGCGGGCCTTTTCGTCGCGGCCGATGTTCAACAGACCGTACAGGTCCCAGCCGACCTTGCGGCGCCGGTCGATATACGGCGACACCCATTCGCGCGGATAGTAGTCGTACTCGGCGACGTATTTCTCGTCGCGCGCCGGATCGTCGTACGCGGCGGTGAGCGCCGCGGCGAGTGCGTCGCGGGTCGCGCCGGTTGCGACGTACACGCGCCACGGCTGGATGTTGGTGCCAGACGGCGCGCGGCTCGCGGCTTCGAGGATCGCCTCGAGCGTGTCGCGCGGCACGGGTGTCGGCAGGAACGCGCGAATCGCGCGGCGCGACTTGAGCGCGGCGTCGACGGCGTGGATCGCATCGGTGTCGACGCGCGGGACGGCAGCGGGGATGGACATCGGCATACCTTCAAGACGAAGCGCACGGCGCCGCGCGGGCACCGTGGCGAGGCCGGCGCGGCGGCCGGTGAACGTTCGATCATACGCCGCGCGGCGCTGCGCTGCAGCGCGCGCGCAGTGTTAGCAGCAGACCGGGACGGCTGCTTGCTTGCACGCCGATGCGGGATCGCTACACTGAAATCGTAAGGGTCTGATGGTCGTGTGACGGTAGCGGTAGCGAGGTTGGTATGACGACGGCGATGGTGAAACAGGAACTGGCGGTGGCGTCCTTCAGCACGGTGTACGACCTCGAGCAGGTCGAGACCGCGTTGAACGACCTGAACGAGAGCGCGAGCGACGCACTGCGCGCCACCTACGAGCGCATGCTCAAGACCGGCAATCTGCGCTTTTGCGTGAAGCCGAACCGGATGCCGTCGTTCGACGAACTCGGCGACGCGCTGCCCAATTTCACCGAGCCGCTCGACGACGTGCGCAAGCAGGTCGCGCTATGCCTCGAGACGGACGACCGGCTCGAACTCATGCCGATCCTGCTGCTCGGGCCGCCCGGTATCGGCAAGACGCATTTCGCGAAGGCGCTCGCGCAGTTGCTCGGCACCGCGTATCACTACGTGCCGATGAGTTCGTTGACTGCTGGCTGGATCCTGTCGGGCGCGTCGTCGCAATGGAAGAACGCGAAGCCCGGCAAGGTGTTCGATGCGCTCGTCAACGGCAGCTATGCGAACCCGGTGATCGCGGTCGACGAGATCGACAAGGCCGGCAGCGACGCGCAATACGATCCGCTCGGCGCGCTGTACGCGTTGCTCGAACACGATACCGCGCGCGCGTTCGTCGACGAATTCGCCGAAGTGCCGATCGATGCGGGCAACGTGATCTGGGTCGCGACCGCGAACGATGCGCAGGCGATTCCGGAGCCGCTGCTGAACCGGATGAACGTGTACGAGATCGCGCCGCCGGACGCGGCCGGCGCGCGCCGGATCGCGCAGACGATCTACGACGAGATCCGCACGTCGCACGCGTGGGGGCGGCGCTTCCCCGACACGCTCGACGACGACGCACTCGACGTGCTGGCCGCGACGCCGCCGCGCACGATGCGCCGTGCGCTGCTGCATGCGTTCGGCGCCGCGCGGCTCGACGGCCGCGACGTGATCGCACCGTCCGACATCCGCGCCGACGAGGGCGCGGCGAAGCGCCGGCCGATCGGATTCTGAGCCGGCGGCGCGCGCTTCGCCGCGACCTGTACGCGTCGCGCCCAGCCGCGCCGCGCGACGCGTACGGGCCGATACGGATACGTCCGGCAAGCGTACGAAGCGGGACGTACAATTCCCTTCTCTCCCCTTGATGCGTAAGCAACGCGAAACGTCATGGAGCAGATGGATTGTGTGGTGATCGGCGCGGGTGTCGTCGGTCTTGCGATTGCGCGGGAACTGGCCGCGCGCGGGCGCGAAACCGTCGTGCTCGAGGCGGCCGACGCGATCGGCACGGGCACGAGCTCGCGCAACAGCGAGGTGATTCACGCGGGGCTTTACTACCCGCGCGGTTCGCTGAAAGCGATGTCGTGCGTGCACGGGCGCGACCTGTTGTACGAGTTCTGCGAGACCCGTCACGTGCCGCACCGGCGCGTCGGCAAGCTGCTCGTCGCGACGAGCGCCGCGCAGGTGAAGCAGTTGAAGGCGATCGCCGCGCGCGCGGCGGAAAACGGCGTGCTCGACCTGATGCCGCTCACGCGTGCCGAGGCGCAGACGCTCGAGCCCGCGCTCGAATGCGCGGAGGCACTGTTCTCGCCGAGCACCGGTATCGTCGACAGTCACCAGTTGATGCTCGCGCTGCTCGGCGACGCCGAGCGCGACGGCGCGATGTGCGCGCTGAAATCCCCGGTCGAGTCGATCGACGTGCTGCGCGGCGGCCGCTTCGTGGTGCGTACCGGCGGCGACGCGCCGACCGAAATCGAGGCCGCGTGCGTGATCAACAGCGCGGGCCTCGGCGCGCAGGCGCTCGCGCGCCGCACGCGCGGGCTCGATCCGCGCTGGGTGCCGCCGCTCTATCTCGCGCGCGGCAACTATTTCAGCCTGTCCGGGCGCGCGCCGTTCTCGCACCTCGTCTATCCGATGCCCGACCGCGCGGGGCTCGGCGTGCACCTGACGCTCGACCTGGCCGGACAGGCGCGTTTCGGCCCGGACGTCGAGTGGGTCGATGCGTTGCGCTACGAAGTCGATCCGGCGCGCGCACCGGCGTTCTACGCGTCGATCCGCACGTACTGGCCGGGGCTACCCGACGACGCGCTGCAGCCGGCCTACGCGGGAATCCGGCCGAAGCTCGCGGGGCCCGGCGAGCCGCCGGCCGACTTCATCGTGCAGGGCGCGGCGCAGCACGGCGTGCGCGGGCTCGTGAACCTGTTCGGCATCGAGTCGCCGGGGCTGACCGCGTCGCTCGCGCTCGCGCAGCGCGTCGGCGACATGACGTCACATGCGTGACGCACGCGGCCCGCATTCGTGCGGGCCGGCCGTGTGAAATCCCTTATTTCCGGCATTTCGGCGCGCACATTCATTCGCTTGAGCGTTATTCTGTCGAACGGCCGTCGCCAGAACGGCTTTCAAACCGATAACGTTGGAGCGAGTCCCCCATGAAAACATCCCGTCGGAGTTTCCTGATTACGAGCATTGGTGCCGTGTCCGCGCTGGCGCTGTCGCGCGAAGCGCTGGCCGACGCGCCGATGCTGTCGGAAACGGATCCGGCCGCGGTGGCGCTCGGCTACAAGGCCGATGCCACGAAGGTCGACAAGACGAAGTATCCGAAATACGCAGCAGGCCAGGATTGCGCGGCCTGCATGCTGTATCAGGGCAAGAAGGGCTCGGCCTCGGGCCCGTGCGGCGCATTCCCCGGCAAGCAGGTATCGGCGAAGGGCTGGTGCAGCGCATTCACGAAGATGGGCTGACGTCCGCGGCGGCATCGTGCGATGCCGCAATGTGGCGAAAACCGCAAAACGCCCGCCATCGGACGATGGCGGGCGTTTTTTATGCTTGAAAACGGTTCCGTCGCTTTCTACACTCGCTGCAAACCAGCGCGCCGCGGCCCCCCGTGCGCCGCGCCACCCGATGGCGAATTCACGAGGACGAGGCACGCATGGCGACGATTGCGAATTCAACGAAAACGGTCCGGCCCGAGCGTGCGCTGAACCGGCGGGCCGTCGCGGCGGCCGTGATCGGCAACGCGCTCGAGTGGTACGACTTCACGGTGTTCGGCTTCATGACCGTCGTGATCGCCGAACTGTTCTTTCCGACGACCAGCGAATACTCGTCGCTGCTGCTGACCACCGCGACGTTCGGCGTCGCGTTCTTCATGCGTCCGATCGGCGGCATCGTGTTCGGCCTGTACGCCGACCGCGCGGGCCGCAAGGCCGCGCTGTCGCTCGTGATCCTGCTGATGACGGCCGGCATCTTCCTGCTCGCGATCGCACCGCCCTATGCGGCGATCGGCATCGGCGGCCCGATCCTGATCGTGCTCGGCCGCCTGCTGCAGGGTTTCTCGGCGGGCGGCGAATTCGGCAGCGCGACCGCGCTCCTGATCGAAGCCGCGCCGTTCTCGAAACGCGGTTTCTACGGCAGCTGGCAGATGGCGAGCCAGGCGGCCGCGCTGCTGATCGGCGCGCTCGTCGGCGCGGCCGTCACGCGCGGGCTGTCACACGACGCGCTGCGCAGCTGGGGCTGGCGCGTGCCGTTCATCCTCGGGCTCATGATCGGCCCGATCGGCTTCTACATCCGCCGTCATCTCGCCGATTCCGAAGCATTCCTGCATGCGCAGCAAAGCGCACGTCGCGCGACGCTCGGCGAAGTGTTCACGCGCCATCCGCGCGAGGTGCTGTGCGGGCTCGGCTCGGTGATCGCGCTGACGGTGACGATCTACGTGCTGATCAGCTATCTGCCGACCTTCGCGGTGAAGCAGCTGAAGCTGCCGTATGCGGAATCGTTCTACGCGGTGATTGTCGGCAACCTGCTGCTGATGGTGCTGTCGCCGGTCGCGGGCGCGTGGTCGGACCGCATCGGCCGCAAGGGGCTGTCGCTTTGGTCGCTCGTGCTGACGCTCGCGTTGATGTATCCGTTGTTCGCGTGGCTCGACGCGGCGCCGAGCATCGGGCGGCTGATCGCGGTGCAGGCCGTGCTGTCGGTGACGCTCGCCGGCTACTACGGGCCGTTCGGCGCGATGATCGCCGAGCTGTTCCCGGCCAACGTGCGCTCGACGGGGCTGTCGATCGCGTACAACGTCGCGGTGATGCTGTTCGGCGGTTTCGGGCAGTTCATCGTCACGTGGCTGATCAAGGTGACGGGCACGCCGCTCGCGCCGACCTATTACGTGATGGCGGGGCTCGCGCTGTCGATCGTCGCGGTCGCGTTCGTGCCCGCGCGCAGCGCGGATCTCGACGCCCCGGCCTGACGGCCGCATTGCAGCGCGACCATCATTTCGAAATCCGCAACGATGCGGGCTTTGGCCCCGAAATCGGCGCGGCGATCGTTCGCGCCCGCGGACGAATTGTTTAGTTGTCGAAGGAAACACGCGCGGGATGAACGAATTCGCCGCTAGCGCGCGCAGACGCACTTTTTGCGTGCGCGAGACATCCGCAAAAACCCGCGTAAATGCGTCTAGAAGAGTTTTTTCTCCAGCTTGTTGCAAAATCGCTAGCTCAAGTAATATCCGCGTACCCGGCCCCAGGGGGACCGGTTCCGATCTGGAGACCTGGAGGAAACATGGAATACAACCGTCTGTTGCACACCCTGCGTGTTACCGCCATTGCAGGCGTGGCAGCGGCATCGCTCGGCGTCGCGGGTTCTGCATTCGCACAGATCCCGAACAAAACGCTCGTCTACTGCTCAGAAGGCAGCCCGGCGGGTTTCGATTCCGCGCAATTCACGACTGGCGTCGATTTCACCGCCGCCACGTTCACCGTCTACAACCGCCTCGTCGAATTCGAGCGCGGCGGCACCAAGGTCGAGCCGGGCCTCGCCGAGAAGTGGGACGTCTCGTCCGACGGCAAGGTGTACACGTTCCACCTGCGCCATGGCGTGAAATTCCACACGACCGACTTCTTCAAGCCGACGCGTGAATTCAACGCGGACGACGTCGTGTTCTCGTTCGAGCGCATGCTCGATCCGAACCAGGCGTTCCGCAAGGCCTACCCGGTGTCGTTCCCGTACTTCACCGACATGGGCCTCGACAAGCTGATCACGAAGGTCGAGAAGGTCGATCCGTACACCGTAAAGTTCACGTTGGCCGAGCCGAACGCGCCGTTCATCCAGAACATGGCGATGGAATTCGCGTCGATCCTGTCGGCCGAATACGGCGATCAGCTGATGAAGGCAGGCAAGGCCGCCGACATCAACCAGAAGCCGGTCGGCACGGGCCCGTTCATCTTCCGCAGCTACACGAAGGACGCGACGATCCGTTTCGACGGGAATCCTGATTACTGGAAGAAGGGCGCTGTGAAGCTGTCGAAGCTGATCTTCTCGATCACACCCGACCCGGGCGTGCGCGTGCAGAAGATCAAGCGCAACGAATGCCAGGTGATGAGCTATCCGCGTCCGGCCGACATCGCGACGCTGAAGGCCGACTCGGGCATCGACATGCCGTCGCAGCCGGGCTTCAACCTCGGCTACCTCGCGTACAACGTCGAGCACAAGCCGGTCGACAAGCTCGAAGTGCGTCAGGCGCTCGACATGGCGATCAACAAGAAGGCGATCCTCGAATCCGTCTATCAGGGCGCGGGCCAGGCCGCCAGCGCACCGATGCCGCCGACCCAATGGTCGTACGACAAGAACCTGAAGATGGCGCCGAACGACACCGCGAAGGCGAAGGCGCTGCTCGCGAAGGCCGGCTATCCGAACGGTTTCGACATCACGCTGTGGGCGATGCCGGTGCAGCGCGCGTACAACCCGAACGCCCGCCTGATGGCCGAGATGATCCAGGCCGACTGGGCGAAGATCGGCGTGAAGGCGAAGATCGTCACGTACGAGTGGGGCGAGTACATCAAGCGCGCACACACGGGCGAGCAGGACACGATGCTGATCGGCTGGACGGGCGACAACGGCGACCCCGACAACTGGCTCGGCACGCTGCTCGGCTGCGAGGCGATCAAGGGCAACAACTTCTCGCACTGGTGCTACAAGCCGTTCGACGAGCTGATCCAGAAGGGTCGCACGACGACCGGCCAGGACGCGCGCACGAAGATCTACATGCAGGCCCAGCAGATCTTCGCGCAGCAACTGCCGTTCTCGCCGATCGCGAACTCGACGGTCTACCAGCCGGTGCGCAAGAACGTGGTCGACATGCGCATCGAGCCGCTCGGCTATGCGCGTTTCGACGGTGTCAGCGTGAAGTAACCGACCTGGCCTAAGCTGTCGTCATTGAGAAGACCGGCTTGAAATCATCCGGCGGCGAGGGGCCAAAAGCCCCTCGTCGCCGGTCGCACATTTCCCACAAGAAAATACGAGTCGCATCATGTTCACATTCGTGTTGCGCCGCGTGGGGATGGTGATCCCGACCTTCATCGGCATCACCATCCTGGCGTTTGCGCTGATTCACCTGATACCGGGCGACCCCATCGAAGTGATGATGGGCGAGCGCGGCGTCGATCCCGCGATGCATGCGGAGGCAATGAAACGCCTCGGGCTCGACCAGCCGCTGCCCCTGCAGTACGTCCACTACATCGGCCGGGCGCTGCATGGCGACCTTGGCACGTCGATCATCACCAACACCAGCGTCGCGGGCGAATTCTTCGCGCGCTTCCCAGCGACCGTCGAGCTGTCGCTATGCGCGCTCGTGTTCGCGCTCGCCGTCGGGCTGCCGGCCGGCGTGATCGCCGCGCTGCGGCGCGGCTCGGTCGTCGATCACGGCGTGATGGGCACCGCGCTCACCGGCTATTCGATGCCGATCTTCTGGTGGGGGCTGATCCTCATCATGGTGTTTTCGTCGTACCTCGGCTGGACGCCCGTGTCCGGGCGCATCGCGGTCGAATACGACTTCCCGCATCCGACCGGCTTCATGCTGATCGACGCGCTGCTCGCGCCGGACGAAGGCTCGTTCAAGTCGGCGGTCAGCCACCTGATCCTGCCCGCGATCGTGCTCGGCACGATCCCGCTCGCGGTGATCGCGCGGATGACGCGCTCGTCGATGCTCGAAGTGCTGCGCGAGGACTACATCCGCACCGCCCGTGCGAAGGGGCTGTCGCCCGCGCGCGTGGTCGTCGTGCATGCGCTGCGCAATGCGCTGATTCCCGTCGTCACGGTGATCGGCCTGCAGATCGGCACGCTGCTCGCGGGCGCCGTGCTGACCGAGACGCTCTTTTCGTGGCCCGGTGTCGGCAAGTGGCTGATCGATGCGATCGGCCGCCGCGACTATCCGGTCGTCCAGGGCGGCATCCTGCTGATCGCGACGCTCGTGATCGTCGTGAACCTGGTCGTCGACCTGCTGTACGGCGTGCTGAATCCGCGCATCCGCCACACGAGGTAATTCCATGAGCAATCTGCAAAACACCCTGCCGAGCGAATCCGCGCCGGCCGGCGGCCGTGCGCTCGCGCTGCGCGAGTTCTGGGCCAACTTCTCGCGCAACCGCGGCGCCGTCGGCGCCGGCATCGTCGTGCTGGCGCTGATCCTGATCGCGCTCCTCGCGCCGCTGATCGCGCCGCACAGCCCGGTCGAGCAATACCGCGACTACGTGAAGATCCCGCCCGCATGGCTCGCGGGCGGCAACTGGCAATTCATCCTCGGCACCGACGAAGCGGGCCGCGACATCCTTTCGCGCCTGATGTTCGGCGCGCGCATGTCGTTCTGGATCGGCTTCGTGTCGGTCGTGCTCGCGCTGATCCCGGGCATCGTGCTCGGGCTGGTCGCCGCGTTCTTCCAGAAATGGGCCGACACGCCGGTGATGCGCATCATGGACGTGCTGCTCGCGCTGCCGTCGCTGCTGCTCGCGGTCGCGGTCGTCGCGATCATCGGCCCGGGCCTCACCAACACGATGTTCGCGATCGCGATCGTCGCGCTGCCGGCCTACGTGCGTCTCACGCGTGCGTCGGCGCTCGGCGAACTGCAGAAGGAGTACGTGACGGCGTCGCGCGTGGCCGGTGCCGGCACGCTGCGCCTGATGTTCTCCCAGGTGCTGCCGAACTGCACGGCGCCGCTGATCGTGCAGGCGACGCTCGGCTTTTCGTCGGCCATCCTCGACGCGGCCGCGCTCGGCTTCCTCGGCCTCGGCGTGCAGCCGCCGACCGCGGAGTGGGGCGCGATGCTCGCGTCCGCGCGCGACTACATCGACAACGCATGGTGGATCGTGACGATGCCCGGCCTGTCGATCCTGATTTCGGTGCTCGCGATCAACCTGCTCGGCGACGGGCTGCGCGACGCGCTCGATCCCAAACTGAAGCGGATGGCCTGACATGACCCAGAATCTTCTGACCATCCGCAATCTCGCGGTGAACTTCAACGGCCTGCCCGCTGTCGACCGGATCAACCTGTCGATCGCGCCGGGCGAGGTGGTGGGCGTCGTCGGCGAATCGGGCTCGGGCAAGAGCGTGACGATGATGGCGCTGATGGGCCTGATCGACGCGCCCGGCAAGGTGACGGCCGACGAGGTCACGTTCAACGGCGTGGACCTGCTGAAGGCGTCGCCGAAGGCGCGCCGCAAGATCGTCGGCAAGGACATCGCGATGGTGTTCCAGGACGCGCTGACGAGCCTGAATCCGAGCTACACGGTCGGCTACCAGATCAAGGAGGTGCTGAAGCTGCACGAAGGCCTGCGCGGCGACGCGCTGCACCGGCGCGCGCTCGAACTGCTCGATCAGGTCGGCATTCCCGACGCGAAGAACCGCATCACGGCGTTCCCGCACCAGATGTCGGGCGGGATGAACCAGCGCGTGATGATCGCGATGGCGGTCGCGTGCAACCCGAAGCTGCTGATCGCCGACGAGCCGACCACCGCGCTCGACGTGACGATCCAGGCGCAGATCATGGATCTGCTCGTGAAGCTGCAGAAGGAGCGCGGGATGGCGCTCGTGCTGATCTCGCACGACCTGGCCGTGGTGTCGGAGGTCGCGCAGCGTGTCGCGGTAATGTATGCGGGCGAGGTCATCGAGACCAATCGCGTGCCGGACATCTTCCGTGCGCCGCATCATCCGTACACCGAAGCGCTGCTCGCGGCGATTCCCGAGCACAATCAGGGGGCGCGTCGCCTTGCCGCATTGCCGGGCATGGTGCCCGGCCGCGATGATCGCCCGTCCGGGTGCCTGTTCGCGCCGCGTTGCAAGTACGTCGTCGACGATTGCCGCAAGGCGCGTCCGGCGCTCGATACGCTGGTGCCGGCCAACGATGCGATGCGTGCGCGTTGCATCAAGCCGCTCAATGTTTCCAACCTCGACCTGACAGGAGGCGCACGATGAATGCTGTCCAAGAAACGCCTCGCGTGCCGCACGACGAGGAAGCGGTGCTGGTCGCCGACCAGCTCGCGAAGCACTACACGGTCAAGCGCGGGATGTTCGGGCAGGGCACGGTGAAGGCGCTGAACGGCGTGTCGTTCACGCTCAAGCGCGGCAAGACGCTCGCCGTCGTCGGCGAATCGGGCTGCGGGAAATCGACGCTCGCGCGCCAGCTCACGATGATCGAGACGCCCACCTCGGGTCACCTGACGATCGACGGCAAGGACGTGGCCGGCGCGAGCCGCGAGACGGTCGCCGACCTGCGGCGCCGCGTGCAGATGGTGTTCCAGAATCCGTTCGCGTCGCTGAACCCGCGCAAGACGGTCGAGCAGACGCTCTCCGAACCGCTCGAGATCAATGCGAACCTGACGGCCGCCGAGCGCGCGGCGCGCATCGCGCAGATCATGCGCACGGTCGGCCTGCGGCCCGAGCACGCGAAGCGCTATCCGCACATGTTCTCGGGCGGCCAGCGCCAGCGGGTCGCGATCGCGCGCGCGATGATCCTCGATCCGCGCATCGTCGTCGCCGACGAGCCGGTGTCCGCGCTCGACGTGTCGATCCAGGCGCAGATCCTGAACCTGTTCATGGATCTGCAGGAGCAGTTCAAGACGAGCTACGTGTTCATCTCGCACAACCTGTCGGTGGTCGAGCACGTCGCCGACGACGTGATGGTGATGTACTTCGGCAGCGTCGCCGAGCTCGGCGACAAGGCGACGATCTACGCGCGGCCGCGCCATCCGTACACGCGCGCGCTGATGTCGGCGACGCCGGCGATCTTCGAGGAAGACCGCCGCGTGCAGATCAAGCTGCAGGGCGAGCTGCCGTCGCCGCTCAATCCGCCGTCGGGCTGCGCGTTTCACCAGCGCTGCCCGTACGCGGTCGAGCGTTGCCGTGTCGAGGAACCGCAGCTGCGCGACGTCGACGGACGCCGCGTGGCCTGCCATCGCGCCGAGGAGGTGGGGGAGGCGAATGCCTGATGGTTTGGCGGCGCGCGCGTCCGGCGTGCGCCGTTCGGGGGCCGGCAGCGCGCGCGTGATGCGCGCGTGCCGCAACGCACGGCGCTGGAGCGTGCGCACGGTCACGGGCGCGGCGCTGGCCGGCGCGTGCGTGGCGGCCAGCCTCGTCGTTCCCGTCGAGTCGGCGCGCGCCGAAGGGCGCGCGCCGGCGAGTTCGCCGATCCGTCCGTCGCAGGTTCCGCCGCCCGGCATGAGCCTGCCGGGCTTCCACGCGCCGTCCGTGTCGAACGGCACGGTCGCGCGCGGCACGGTGCGCGTGCAGCCCGCGCGCATGCCGTTCTATGTCGCCACCCGGGGCAAGGTCACGCTGTACGTGCTCGGCACGCTGCACACGGGCGACCCGTCCGACTATCCGCCCGCTCAGCCGTTCCGGCCGCGCATCCTCGGGGCGCTCGCGGCGTCGCCGACGCTCGCGCTCGAGTTGTCGCCGGACGATCTGCTCGAATCGCAGGACGACGTGTCGAAGTACGGCGTGTGCCGCTACCCGTGCCTGCAGCGCCTGTTGCCCGAGCCGCTGTGGCAGCGCCTCGCGGGGCGCCTGCGCGGCAATCCGGCCGCGCTCGCGGAGATCCGTCGGATGCGGCCGTGGCTCGCGGCGCTGGTCGTCGAAACCTACGACTCGCTGGCGGCCGGCCTGCAGACGGAATACGGCACCGAGGCGCAACTGCAGAACGTCTTCCTGAAGAAGAAGGGTGGCCGCGTGATCGGGCTCGAGACGCTCGCCGAGCAGATGCGCGCGTTCACCGGGCTGACGCTCGCCGAGCAGCGCGAGATGCTCGCGCAGGACATGGTGCAGACGCCGGCGCAGAACGCCGACGACATCAAGGCGCTGCACCGGCTGTGGCAAATTGGCGACGCCGATGCGATCTCCGCGTGGGCGGTCGCGAAGAGCGAGCGGCTGGCCCGTTCGAAGGCGCTGTCGGCGTCGATCGACAACAAGATCCTGTACGAGCGCAACCGGCGCTTCGTTGCACGGATGACGGCAATCGCCGCGCCGAACCGGCCGGTATTCGTCGCCATCGGCGCGCTGCATCTGGGCGGCCCGCGCGGCGTGCTCGAATTGTTGCGCCAGCAAGGGTATCAGGTCGACGCGAACTGATCGCGCCGGCCGCCGCGCACCGATCCTCCCCTGTTTGATCGACGATACGCACGCGCTGCGAGGCGCCTGTGCGGCCGCGCGATTCGATAAGGAAAACCCTTGAATCCTTAGGAAATAGCGTTTAAAACGATTGACATCCGGTTCTGCCGATCTCTATTCTTCATCCCACAAGTTGAAAAATTGAAAAGAATAGAAAAAGTTCTACGGGGTAGCAGAAAACAAAGCGCGGGGTTAGCGTAGCCGGCACGTGATGATCGTGCCGGCCGCGGAGTGTCTGCATGCACGGCGGGGCCAAACATCGTCGGGACAACAAATGCATGCGACAGACTTGCGGATAAGCGACGTTCCGTCGTCCGACCGGGGGAAGCAGCAATCGGGCGGCGGCGGACGTTTTTTAATCCGGAGCATCTTTCCGGTCACCGTCGACAGACGGTTTCGGGGGGCGAATCGACAGACGGCGAAGTCCGCGGCGATTGCGCCAACAGAAAAGCGCCACGAGGGCGCTTTTTTTCTTTGGTGCGGCGGTTTTCGTCGGGCGGCCGCGCGGCTTGCGCGCCGGTCAGGCGCCTTCGTCGGCTTCCAGCGCGCCCGGGGCGACGACATCGATGCCGGCCGCTTCGAGCGCCGCGCGGATCCGCTTCGCGAACGCGAGCGCATGCGGGCCGTCGCCGTGCAGGCAGACGGTCTGCGCATTGAGCGGCACCCACTCGCCGCTCACCGACTGCACCCGCCGATCGCGCACCATGTCGAGCGTGCGCGCGAGCACCGCGTCCTCGTCATCGATCAGCGCGCCGGGCTGGCTGCGCGGCACGAGCGAGCCGTCCGCGCGGTAGCCGCGATCGGCGAACACTTCCTCCACGGCGGCGAGCCCCGCGTGGCGCGCGGCCGCGACGAACACGCTGTTCGCGAGCCCGAACACGGCAAGCGACGGATCGAAGTCGTGGATCGCGGACACCACCGCGTCGGCGATCATCGGGTCGCGCGCGGCCTGGTTGTACAGCGCGCCGTGCGGCTTCACGTGCGCGATGCGGCCGCCCTCGGCCTGCGCGATCGCCGATAGCGCGCCGAGCTGGTACAGCACGCCGGCATAGATGTCGCCGGCCGGTAGCTGCATTTCCTTGCGGCCGAAATTCTCCGGATCGTGAAAGCTCGGGTGCGCGCCGATCGACACACCTTTCTGCACGGCCCAGCGCACGCAGTCGCGCATCGCATTGGCGCCGCCTGCATGCCAGCCGCACGCGATGTTCGCCGACGTGACGAGGTCGAGCAGCGCCTCGTCCGATCCGCATCCTTCGCCGAGATCGGCATTCAGATCGATTTCCATGATGTTCCTCGTCCACTGATGGCGTGGCGCGTCCTTCGTCCTGCTTCCGCCATTGTCACGCCGCGCGCGATTGCGCGCGGCGGCGGGTCTCCTCGCGCATCTCGATCGCGACGTCGATCTGACGCAGATAGGCACGTTCTGCGGTCAGGGCGGCGCGCGCGGCGTCGGGTGTCGTGCGCACGAAGCGGATCGGCAGGTTGAGCCGCGCCTGTGCGAGTTTCCAGAGATCCGCGCGGATCACCGTGCCGATCTTCGGATAGCCGCCGGTGGTCTGCGCGTCGTGCATCAGCACGATCGGCTGGCCGTTCGGCGGCACCTGGATCGTGCCGGGCAGCACCGCGTGCGACAGCAGCTCGACCGGCCGCTCGCGCACCAGCTCGGCGCCGGCGAGGCGATAGCCCATCCGGTTGCTGTTCGCGGTGACGAGCCATTCCTCGTCCCAGAACGCCTGCTGCGAATCGGCCGCGAACGACGCGTAGTCGGGGCCCGGCAGCACGCGCACGGGCATCGCCCACGGCGCATGCGCGGGCCGGTGGCGGCGCGGCGGTTCGTCGACGCGCACGAACGCGCACCACGCGGGCGCCTTCACGCCGAATTCGGGCGCATCGGCCGCGAGGCAGCCGGCGCCGGCCGGCGGCACACCGACCGGAAGCCGATCGCCGTCGCGCAGCGCGCGGCCGCCGAGGCCGCCGAAGCGCGATGCGAGATCGGTGCTGCGCGAGCCGAGCATCGGCAGCACGTCGATGCCGCCGGCGATGCACAGATAGCCGCGCATCCCGCGTTTCGCGGCCGGCAGCACGAGCGTTTGCCCGGCCTCGACCGGGAGGCTCCACCAGGAATACACGGGCTTGCCGTCGAGCGTCGCGCCGAATTCGGTGCCGGTGATCGCGATGCGCGTCGCGCGCGTGAAGCGGAACGCGGCCGGGCCGATTGTGATTTCGACGGCTGCCGCGTCGGGGCGATTGCCGACCAGCCGGTTGCCGACTTCGAGCGCGAGGCCGTCGAGCGCGCCGCCCTGCGCGATGCCGAGATGGCGCATGCCGCGGCGGCCGAGATCCTGCACGGTCGACAACGGGCCGGCGCGGACCACCTCGATCGTGCCCGGTGCGGTGTTCTGGGTCATGTCGCGTCGACTCCGGCAATGGTGAAGCGCACGCGGTCGCCGGGCAGCAGCAGCGCCGGCTGCGGCCGCGCCGGGTCGAACAGCACGTGCGACGTGCGGCCGATCAGCTGCCAGCCGCCGGGCGACGTGGCCGGATAGATGCCCGTCTGCGCCCCGCCGATGCCGACCGAGCCGGCCGGCACTTCCAGGCGCGGCGCCGCGCGGCGCGGCGTGTGCAGCGACGCATCGAGGCCGCCGAGATAGGCGAAGCCCGGCTGGAAGCCGACGAAGAACACGACGTATTCGCCGGCCGCATGGCGCGCGACGACTTCGTCGGCCGGCAGCCCGGTGTGCGCGGCGACGGCTGCCAGATCGGGGCCGGCCGCACCGCCGTATTCGACCGGGATGTCGATTTCCCGGCCGTCCGCATGCTCGACGTCGGCGGTTTCCCACGCGTCGCGCAGCGCGGGCGTGAGCGACTCGGCCGTCGCGGCGAGCGCGTCGAACACGATCGTCAGGTTGTTCATGCCCGGCACGACGTCGATCACGTCGGGCCACGCGCGCGCGACCTCGGCGACGGCCCAGACGCGGCGCTGGCAATCGAGCGTGGCGGGCGGCGGCACCTCGCAGACGAGGGCGGCGTCGCCGAGCGGATAAATGCGGGGTTGCGTCATCGGACTGGCACGGTTTGGACGGCAATGTTAGCGCACATTGTCAATAAAATATCGACAACTTCCCAATAAGCGTTTTCGCCTAGCCCGTATGTCCGGGCTTCTGGCGTACACTCGGCACACCCTGTCATCCGGCTTGCGCCGCCTTTCCATGAAGCGTCCTGCGACCAAGATCGTGTCATCCGAACACCTCGTTTCCGATTCGAGCGCGGAGCTGTCGGAACTCGAATACGGGCTCATCATGGCCGGCAATGCGTTCAATCGCTGGATGGTGCGCTGCATGTCGGCCGCGGGCGCGAAGGACATGACGGCGGTCGAGGTGTCGCTGCTGCATCACGTCAGCCATCGCGAACGCAAGAAGAAGCTCGCCGACATCTGCTTCGTGCTCAATATCGAGGATACGCACGTCGCGACCTATGCGCTGAAAAAACTGATCGCGCGCGGCTATGTGAAGAGCGAGAAGAGCGGCAAGGAAGTGTTCTTCTTCGCGACCGACGCGGGCCGCGAGCTGTGCATGAAGTATCGGGAGGTGCGCGAGCATTGCCTGATCGAGACGCTGAAGGACAGCGGTCTCACCAACGAGCAGATCGGCGACGCGGCGCAGCTGCTGCGCCACGCATCGGGCCTCTACGACACGGCCGCGCGCGCGGCGGCGTCGCTGTAAACGATTGCGGACGGGACGGTCGACGCGGTGACGCGCGGCATGCCGCAGACTTCGCGTCGCGCGCCCCGTCATCCGGCGGCCGGGTAAAGCGCGCCGTCGGTCACGATCCAGCGCATCGCGAGATCGTGCGCTTCGGCCGGCAGCGCCTCCACGCGGCACGCTTCATACGCGATGCCGACCGTCACCGGCAGCGTCTCGCCCGGCCACACCGCGAGCGTGCGGTCGTAATAGCCGCCGCCATAGCCGAGCCGGTAGCGCTGCAGATCGAATCCCACACACGGAATCAGCAACAGATCGGGCACGACGACGGCCCCCGACGCCGGCTCCGGAATCCGGTGATGCCCTTCGCGCATCGGCGTGTGCGCATCCCACGCATGGAACGCGAGCGGCGTGTGCTTCTCGCCGATCACCGGCAGCGCGGCGCGGCGCCCCGGGCCTGCCGCAGACCACGCGAGCACCGCGTCGCGCGCGTCGAATTCGCCCGGCAGCGGCCAGTAGAAGCCGACCGTGCGCGGCGCGAGCCGCTCGAGCAACAGGCGCAGCCGCGCGTCGAGCGCGGCGTTCGCGGCGGGCTGCGACGCGGCGTCGCGACGCGCGCCGGACAGCGTTTTGCGCAGTGCAACCTTCGGGTTCGGCACAGGGTTGCATGCTATGCTTTCGCTCACTTCGTGCTCCATTCAAAACGATGTCGAACAGCCTTTTCCGAGTATATCGCGCGGTCGCGCTCGCGCTTTCGGCCGCCGCGCTCGTCGCGGGCACGGCCGCGTGCGCCGCACCGAACGACGACACGCTCGCCGGGGACGACCAGATCTTCGTGCAGCTGCGCGAAGCCGCGCGCCGCAACGACGCCGCGAAGGCCGCGCAACTCGCGGCGATGATTCCGAACTATCCGGTCCCGTCCTACGTCGAGTATTTCCAGATCAAGCCGCAACTGTTCGATTCGACGGGCCGCGCACGCGTCGACGCCCCCGACGCGCCCGTGCAGTCGTTCCTGCAGCGCTACGACGGCCAGGCGATCGCCGACCGCCTGCGCAACGACTACCTGCTCGTGCTCGGCGCGCGCCACGACTGGCGCGGCTTCGACGAGCAGTACAAGCGCTTCGTGCTCGACGACGACACGCAGGTCAAGTGCTACGCGCTCGAATCGCGCGCGGCGCGCGGCGAGAACGTCGCCGAGGCGGCGCGCGCGCTGCTCGTCGAGCCGAAATACTACGGCGACGCCTGTGTCGACCTGATTGCGGCGCTCACCGTCAACCAGCAGTTCACGAGCGACGACGTGTGGCAGCAGGCACGCCTCGCTTACGAGCAGAACTACACGACGCTCGGCGGGAAGATCGTCGACGCGCTCGGCGCGCGGCCGGTCGGCTTCGATCAGGCGACCAGCGCGCCGCCGCTGTACCTCGCGCGCGGCGTCGGCCCCGACGCGGTATCGCATCAGCTCGCGCTGATCGCGCTCGGCCGCATGGCGCGCAACGACCCGGACGCCGCGGCCGGGATGCTGACGTCCATCGCCGGCTCGCTGACGAAGCAGGAGCAGGCGATCGCATGGGGCGCGATCGGCTACCAGGGGGCGATCAAGCGCTCGGCGCTCGCATCGGTCTGGTATGCGAAATCCGCGAACGCGCCGCTGTCGAACCCGGGTTACGAATGGCGCACGCGCGCCGCGTTGCTCGTCGGCAACTGGCCGATGGTGCGCTGGTCGATCGAACAGATGCCGCCGTCGCTGCGCAGCGATCCGGCGTGGATCTACTGGCATGCACGCGCGCTCAAGCAGAGCGGCGACACGCTGCAGGCGAACCAGGAATTCGAGCAGGTCGCGGGCCAGTTCAACTTCTACGGGCAGCTCGCCGGCGAGGAGCTCGGCCAGCGCACGTCGGTCCCGCCGCGCACGAAGGTGAGCGATGCCGACGTCGACGCGATGAGCAAGATCCCGGGCTTCGCGCTCGCGCAACGCTTCTACGGGCTGAACCTGCGTCTCGAAGGCAACCGCGAATGGAACTGGCCGCTGCGCGGGATGACCGATCGCCAGCTGCTCGCGGCCGCCGAATACGGCAAGCGCATCGACCTGCTCGACCGCACGGTCAACACGGCCGACCGCACGAAGGCCGAGCACGACTTCACGCTGCGCTACCCGTCGCCGTATCGCGACATCGTCGAGCGCTACGCGCAGTCGACCGGCCTCGACATCGAATGGGCGTACGGGCTGATCCGCCAGGAATCGCGCTTCATCACGAACGCGCGTTCGTCGGTCGGCGCGGGCGGGCTGATGCAGCTGATGCCGGCCACCGCGCAGCTCGTCGCGAAGAAGCTCGGGATGGGCACGATCACGCGTGCGCAGATGCACGACATCAATACGAACATCCAGCTCGGCACCTGGTACCTGTCGGACATCTACAACAACTTCGACAGCTCGCCGGTGCTGGCGACGGCCGGCTACAACGCGGGCCCGGGCCGGCCGCGCCAGTGGCGCCAGGTGTTGACGCAGCCGGTCGAAGGCGCGATCTTCGCGGAGACGATTCCGTTCAACGAGACGCGCGACTACGTGAAGAACGTGCTGTCGAATACCGTCTACTACGCGGCGCTCTTCGAGGGCAAACCGCAGTCGTTGAAGAAACGCCTGGGCATGATCTCGCCCTGATCCGCAATCTTCACACTGCCGCGCGAGACGCGGCAGTGTTCAAGGGGCTGTTCACGCTGATACCGGGCTCGTTTCCCTGACTGGAAAAGTCATTTGCGGGGCTGGCGGCCAGCGCAAGCCCGTTATGAGCGTGAACAGCTCCTTGGAGGTCTCGAACATGGATCGCCAGACCGTCGCGCTGCTGGGCGGCACCGGCTTCATCGGCAGCCGGCTCGTCAATGCGCTGATCGACGCCGGCAAGCAGGTACGGATCGGCACGCGGCGGCGCGAGCATGCACGCCACCTGCAGATGCTGCCGGTCGAGATCGTCGAGCTCGACGCGTTCGATCCGCGCACGCTGGCGCGGTTCGTCGCCGGCGCGCATGCGGCCGTCAACCTCGTCGGCGTGCTGCACGGCGGCCGCGGCACGCCGTACGGGCCCGGGTTCGAGCGCGCGCACGTCGCGCTGCCGGCCGCGCTGGCCGCCGCGTGCGTCGAAGTCGGCGTGCGGCGCGTGCTGCACATGAGCGCGCTCGGCGCCGATTCGCACGGCCCGAGCATGTACCAGCGCTCGAAGGGCGACGGCGAGGCCGCGCTGCATGCGGTCGCGGCGACCGACTCGCTCGCGCTCACGATCTTCCGCCCGTCGGTCGTGTTCGGCCCCGGCGACGCGTTCCTGAACACGTTCGCGAACCTGCAGCGCACGCTGCCGGTGCTGCCGCTCGCGATGCCCGATGCGCGCTTCCAGCCGGTGTTCGTCGGCGACGTCGTGCGCGCGTTCGTCAACACGCTCGATCTCGCGGCCGCGCACGGCAAGACTTACGAACTCGGTGGTCCCACCGTCTACACGCTCGAGCAACTGGTGCGTTATTGCGGCACGCTGGTCGGCCGGCAGGCACGCATCGTGCGCCTGCCCGACGCGCTCGCACGGCTGCAGGCGAGCGTATTCGAATGCCTGCCCGGCGAGCCGGTGATCACGCGCGACAATCTCGCGTCGATGTCGGTGCCGAACGTGCTGTCCGGGCCGCTCGCGCCCGAACTCGGGATCTCGCCCGCGAGTCTCGAGAGCATCGCGCCCGCGTATCTCGGCCATGCCGCGCGGCGCTCCCGCTTCGACTGGTTCCGCTCGCGCCGCTAGGCGTCGCGGGCCGTCGCTTCCGTCATTCACTTTCGCGCTTTTCGGAACCCCGCCATGAAACTCGTCATTGGAGACAAGAATTACTCGTCGTGGTCGATGCGGCCGTGGCTGCTGCTCGCGCATTTCGGCATCCCGTTCGACGAGATCGCAATCGAGCTGCGCCGCGACGACACGGCCGCGCGCATCCGCGAGTATTCGCCGACCGGCAAGGTGCCGTGCCTGATCGACGACCACGGCGTCGCGATCTGGGATTCGCTCGCGATCGCCGAGACGCTCGCCGAGCGCTATCCGCAGTTCCCGATGTGGCCAGCCGATCCGCTCGATCGCGTGCATGCGCGCTGCATCTCGGCGGAGATGCACTCGGGTTTCGCCGCGCTGCGCACGCAGATGGGGATGAACGTGCGCGCGTCGATGCCGGGACGCGGCGCGACGCCCGATGCGCTCGCCGACGTCGCGCGCATCGACGCGCTGTGGAGCGCGTGCATCGAGGCATCGGGCGGACCGTTCCTGTTCGGTGAATTCGGGATCGCCGATGCGATGTATGCGCCCGTCGTGATGCGTTTCAACACGTATGCGCCGGCGTTGTCGCCGGAGGCGGCCGGGTATGCCGCGCGCGTGACGGCGCTGCCGGCGGTGCAGCGCTGGATCGATGCCGCGCGCCGCGAAACCAACGTGATCGCCGAATACGAACCGACGCCATGAACATCTACGCAGTTGGCGGAGCGATCCGCGACGAATTGCTCGGCGTGCCGGTGCAGGACCGCGACTACGTGGTGGTGGGCGCGACGCCCGAGCAGATGGCCGCGCAGGGCTTCCGGCCGGTCGGCAAGGATTTCCCCGTGTTCCTGCATCCGGACACGCAGGAGGAATACGCGCTCGCGCGCACCGAACGCAAGACGGCGGCCGGCTATCACGGCTTCCAGTTCTACTACGCGCCGGACGTGACGCTCGACGAGGATCTCGCGCGGCGCGACCTGACGATCAACGCGATGGCGCGTGAAGTGAGCCCGGAGGGCGCGCTGATCGGCCCGGTGATCGATCCGTTTGACGGACAGGCCGACCTGCGTGCACGTGTGTTCCGGCACGTGGGCGACGCGTTCGTCGAGGATCCGGTGCGGATCCTGCGGATCGCGCGCTTTGCCGCGCGCTTCGCGGATTTCACGGTCGCGGACGACACGCTCGCGCTGATGCGGCGGATGGTCGACGCGGGCGAAGCGGACGCGCTGGTGCCCGAGCGCGTGTGGCAGGAGATCGCGCGCGGGCTGATGGAGGCGAAGCCGTCGCGGATGTTCGCGGTGTTGCGCGAGTGCGGCGCGCTCGCGCGCATCCTGCCCGAGGTCGACGCGCTGTGGGGCGTGCCGCAGCGCGCGGACTACCACCCGGAAGTCGACACGGGCGTGCACGTGATGATGGTCGTCGACTACGCGGCGAAGCAGGGATACTCGCTGCCGGTGCGCTTCGCGGCGCTTACGCACGATCTCGGCAAGGCGACGACGCCCGCCGACGTGCTGCCGCGCCATGTCGGCCACGAAGGCCGCAGCGTCGATCTCATCAAGCCGCTGTGCGAGCGGCTGCGCGTGCCGAACGAGTGCCGCGATCTCGCGCTGGTGGTCGCGCGCGAGCACGGCAACCTGCATCGCGTGATGGAAATGGGCGCGGCCGCGCTGGTGCGGCTCTTCGAGCGCAGCGACGCGCTGCGCAAGCCCGCGCGCTTCGCCGAGATGCTGCAGGCGTGCGAATCGGATGCGCGCGGCCGGCTCGGGCTCGACACGCAGCCGTATCCGCAGGCCGAGCGGCTGCGCGTGGCGCTGGTGGCGGCGCGCAGCGTCGACGCGGGCGCGATCGCGCGCGGCGTCGGCAACGACGCGATGCAGATCAAGGACGCCGTGCATCGCGCGCGCATCGAGGCCGTCAAGCAGGCGCTGGCGATCGGGGAATAGTGCTGCGGAAGCGCCGGGTGGCGTGGTGCGCCGCCCGGCGGCCAGCCGTCATTTCTTCGTGCGGGCGGCGGCGCGCCGGGTCGGGGTGGCGGCGGCAGGACGTTTGCCGGCGGCCGCGCGCGGCTTCCCGGCCGCCGGCGTGGCCGTCGCGCGGGCGGGCATGTCGGCGGGCGCGGCCGCGATCGAATCCGCATCGCGCTCTCGCTTCGGTGCGGGTTTGCGGCGGCTCACGCGCGGTTCGCCCGGCGCCGCGCCGGCATCGCGTGCGAGCAGTCTGATCTTCATCGCCTCGGATCCCAGCTCGGCACCGTTGTCGTCGAAGAGCGGCAGCGTGCCGACCGCGATCATTTCGGCGGGCCCGTCGCCCACGTTCGCGACGCGGTGGCGCTTCCGCGCGTCGAAGTGAAGCGAGTCGCCGGCAGACAGCGGGTAATCCTTCTTGCCGATCGTGTAGCAGAGCCGGCCGGTCAGCACATAGACGAACTCGTCGCCGCCGTGCGCGACCCATTCCGAACGGTAGCCCTCCATCATCCGGACCTTGAGCGCGTTGATCTGACTGCCGTCGAAGGTGGTGGACAGCCGCTCGTACCACTGCGATGCGGCATCGACCGCGTACGGTTCGCGGCGCCCCGCGTGCGAGTCGGGCTGCGCCTGGCGCGGCTGGTCGATCAGCGTGCCGAGCGGCACGTTCAGCGCCTTCGCGACGTTGACGAGCGACGAGAGCGAAATGCCGGTGAGGTGGCGCTCGACCTGCGACAGGAACCCGACCGACAGGTTCGCTTCGGTCGCGACTTCCAGCAGCGTTTTCTTCGCTTCCCGGCGCAGGCGGCGAATGCGCTGGCCGATACGCATGATGTCTGAATCCATGAATCTCTTTCGTGGCAACGAGTCGCAAGGCGAGCGGAGGGGCGGTGCCGTCGCCGGGATGCGGCATTCCGCGAATCGCACGAAGCACGGCCGTCGGGACGACGATGCCGGCGCATTGTACCGCGCACGCCGGCGCCCGGCCGCCTCGCGCCAGGCAGGGCCGCGGGGGGCCGCACCGCCGTCGCGCGCGGTGCCGGTAATTTTAGCCCTACGAAAATTTTGGCTTGACCTCGTTTTCAGCGTGCTCTAGATTCTGTCGCTCGCATCAAACAAAGTTAAGTGAGACAAAAATTTCCCCGAAAATCCGTCGATGGAACGGCGCCGCGGCGCGCCAGGCACGCGCCGGCACGTGACGCCGCCGGCGGACGACAACAATCAATAGCGGGTATCCGATGATCGATCGACTGAAATACAGCTTCTCCGGCCTTCCCTCGTACGACGCGTCCGTCGCCGACACGCAGGCCGGTCTGTCGCGACTGCTCGACGCCGCCAGGCTCGACGCGGTCGTGGTCACGTCGCAGGACGAGTACATCACCGAATACCTGCCGCGCAGCAACAACCCGCGCTACGCGTTGTCGGGCTTCGACGGCTCGGCCGGCTGCGGGATCTTCCTGAGCGCGGCGACCGCGCAGGCGCTCGGCGTGCCGCCGTTCGTGCTGTTCGTCGACGGCCGCTATCACCTGCAGGCCGAACAGCAGTGCGACCCGGCGCGCGTGCGCATCGAAAAGCTCGGGATGAACGTGACGATCTGGCAGGCGCTGGCCGACTGGCTGCTCGCACACGCGAGCCGGCTCGCGCGGGTCGGCTACGACGCGCTGCGGATCAGCTTCGCGCAGCGCGACCGGCTGGTCGAGCGCACGCTGGCGGCGTCGCTCGACTGGACGAGCCTCGTCGAGCGCGAGATCGACCGCGCGATCGCGCTGCCGGGCTGGGTGGTCGAGCGGCCGATCTTCGAGCTGCCGGACGCGATGACCGGCGCGAGCGTCGCGCAGAACCTCGACGCGCTGAACCGGCGGCTCGCCGCGCACACCGGTGCGGCGCCCGGCAAGACCGCGTTCTTCACGTGCGCGTCCGACGATCTCGCGTACCTGCTGAACAGCCGCGGCTATCACATCCCGAATGCGTCATCGCATCTGGGCTTCCTGTTCGCGGTCGGCGAGCAGGTCGCGCTGTTCCTGCCGGAAGGCTGCGACCGCTGCCCGGTCGAACTGGCGTCGTATCCGGCGCTGCACGTGATCCGGCGCGACTTCGCCGAACTCGAGCGCTTCCTCGCGCAATTCGCGGTCGAGCACGTGTGCTACGGCTTCGAATCGGTCAACTGCGCGCTCGTCGAGTCGGTGCGCCGCGTGTGGCCGCACGCGCGCCACGCCGATTTCAACCCGGTGGAGGCGCTGCGGGCCGGCAAGACGCCGGCGGTACTCGACCGGTTCCGCGACGCGTTCGCGCGCAGTTCGGCGGCGATCGCCGAAACGATGCGCTGGGCGAAGGCCGGCGAACCGGGGCGGCGCCATACCGAGTACGACCTGGCCCGCACGATCAACGACGCGTACGGCGCCCGCTCGGCGGTCGCGCTGACGTTCCCGTCGATCGCGGCGAACGGCGCGAACAGCGCGTTCGCGCACTACACGGCGGCGAGCGCCGACGTCGAGCTGACCGAAGGCGAGCTCGTGCTGCTCGACAGCGGCGCGTACTACGACGCCGGTTTCGCGACGGACTGCACGCGCGTCGTGCTGCGTCGCACGCGGCCGGAGACGGTCGCGCAGCCGTGGCAGCGCGAGATCTACACGGTCGCGCTGAAGGCATGCATCAAGGGGCTCGTCACGCGCTTCCCGAAGACCGCGACGGGCGGCGACGTCGATGCGACGGTGCGCCAGGTGTGCCGCGACCACGGCTACGATTTCGGCCACGGCACCGGGCATGGCGTCGGGATCCACGTGCACGAGGGCGGTGTGCGGTTCGCGCCGGGCGCGAAGTACGGGCTGGTGCCGAACGCGGTGATTTCGGTCGAGCCGGGCATCTACGTGCCGGGCAAGGGCGGCGTGCGGATCGAGAACATCGTGATCGTGCGCGCGGACGACGACGCGTCGGACACCGTGGCGTTCGAGAACATCGTCACGGTCGGCTACGACTGGGACCTGATCGACGTCGAATTGCTGAACGACGACGAGCGCGCGTACCTGCGCGACTACGAACGGCTTTGCGTGGAACGCGGCACGCAGGTGACGGCCTGCCCGTTGCTGTAAGCGGTGCCGGCGCGGGCGGCGTCGGCCGCCCGCTGTCCGCCGGTCATCGATGACGGATCACCGGCGCTGGACCCGGATCCATTTCAATCCAGCAACCGCGCCCGCACGAACGGCGTGATTCGCTCGGCGAGCCACGCGTGCGTGCGCGTCGTCGGGTGCAACGTGTCCCAGAACACGAAGCGCGCCGGGTCGCGGCAGTCCGTGCGCGGCGTCTGCGCGGCCAGGTAGGTGAACGACGACGGCTTCGGGATGTCGAGGCACGACCGCTTTGCATCGTCGAAGCCGTATTGCGCGGGGTGGCTCAGCAGATCGTTGAACGGCGCGTACGCGTCGAACACCTCTAGACGCAGCGTCGCGCCGTAGCGGGCGCGCACGGCGGCGGCGGCGTCGGCGAGCCGTCTGTTGTAGTCGCTGACCTGCGCGGCGACGCTGGCGGCGTCGGTGCGCGTCGCGAACACCGGCGCGCGCGACACGTCCGGCAGCGTGACGAGCAGGATGCGCGTCGCGCCGGCCGCGGCGAGCCGCTCGAGACTGTCCCGCACCGCGTTCGCCGCCTGCTCGGGCGTGCGGCCGTAGTTCACGAGATCGTTGCCGCCCGCGAACACCGCGAACAGCGTATTGGCGGGCCGGTAGTCCGGCGCGCGATCCATGTATTCGCGCCAGGAGTCGATCTGCTGCACGAGGCCCGGCACGACGAGGTGCTGGTCGGTCGCCGCACCGCCGATCGCCCAGTTGTAGAACGGCAGCCGCAGCGCGTTCGCGACGTATTCGGCCCACACCGGCCCGTTGCTGAAGCGTCCGGCGTGCCAGCTCGTGCCGTTCGGCAGCTTCCACTGGCTCGCGTTGAACATGTTCTGGGTGTCGGACAGGCTGTCGCCGAACACGATCAGCTTGTTGACCCGCGCGTCCTGCTGCGCGGCGTCGATGGTCCAGACCGTGTAGTTGAACGACAGCGCGTTGTTCGCCGCGACCGCCTGCGTCAGGTTCGCGCGGATGCCGCGCGCGGCGAGCGTCTTGCGGCAGACGTCGGCGAGCGTCTCCTGCGCCGTCGTGCTGTAGAACATGTTTTTCCACTGCGTGATGCCGTCCGCCCACCAGTACCCGGGAACCCGATACCAGTCGCCGCCCGCCGGATCGCGCGCCCATTCGTAGGTCGCCTCGGGCTTGAGCGGATCGTCGCTGATCCGGTACCAGCAGCGCAGGTAGGTGTAGGTGTCGCTGCCGCGCGACGCGGCGCGCGGCGCTGCGCCCGGCGGTGCCGACGCCGGCGTAGCGAGCGGGCCGGCCGGCGACAGCGTCATGTCGCCGGTCGGCGTCGGCAGCGGGGCCGGGGCGGCCGGCGCGAGCGACGCGGTGCACGCCAGCGTGGCGCCGAGCGTGGCGATGGCGGCCGCGCGGCGCGCGGATTCAAGACGGGAATGATGATGCATCGATGCCCTCCGATCGGTTGTTTTCGGATCAGGCAGCGCGGCTGCGCTGCCGCGTATCGGGGGGACGCATGTGCCGGACTGGAGCCCGGTCTGTCGAAGCGGAATTCAGGGTGAAGCGGGTGAAGCGGCGAGGCGTGTTGAGGGCGGAACGGGACGCAGGCCGCCGCAGGGCATCAACGCATCAGCGCCGACACACGCCCGTCCGGGCCATAGACGCCGGCCGGCGCGGGCGCCGAGCGCAGCACCGCAAGCGCGCGCTCGTTGTAGTCCATCCGGATCCGGATCAGCATCCCGTTGGTCGCATTGGCCTGGCGCGCGCGTTCGGCGGCCTGCAGCAGCAATTGCCAGCGGCCGGCGAGGCGGGCATCGCGCTCGGCGGCCTGGTCCATCCCTTTCTTGCCGGCCGGAAAGCCGAGCGCGGACAACTGCGTGTCGCGCGTGCGCTCGAGCTGCGCGAGCCGGTCGATCAACGCGCTTTTCTTCTCGACGATGCCGGGCAGCATGTCGAGCGGCTCCGGCGTCGTCAGTGCCTTTTCCTCGTAGGCGAGCAGGGACGCGAACGCTTCGACCGTCGCGTGTTCGTCGTTGACCGTGGCCAGCAGCTCTTCTCTCATCGCGTCATGCTCGTCGCGCCGGCACGCGTGTCCGCATGCCGGCAAACCAGGGGACCGGTCCGGGCGTGACGGGCCCCGGGCCGGCTCAGTTGCCCTGCGAGCGCTGCTGTTGCAGCAGGTCGCGGGCGGTATTCAGTACGCCGTCGGCGATCTTGTTCACGTCGATCGTCAACGTGCCGTTGTTCAGCGCGTCCTTGATCGACTGGACGAGGGCCGTGTCGATGTCGGCGCTGCCGGAGGCCGACAGCGAACGCAGCTGGCCGGACAGACCCGACAGGTTCACGGTCGTGTCGCCGCCGGTCGATCCTGCGTCGGCCGCCTGCGCGGACGACGACGAAGCCGCGCCGGATTGCGCGCGGGTCGCGCCGTTGCCGGTCGACGCGAGTGGGCTCGGGTTCGGAGTGGAATCGATCTTCACGATGGGTTTCCTGTACGGTATGACCCAGATAACGGCCGGGTCGGCCCGAACTTTAGCATCGTGAGCCCGACATTCTCCGAATAAACAATTCTTTGCAATCTTGCGGCGCGATCCGTCCCTATAGCGGAATTTCCACGGTCCCGGCGTCCTTGACGATCGCCGTGACGATCTGGCCCGCCGCCATCCTGACCCGCACCGACTGGCCCGGCGCCGCATTCGCGAGCGCGCTGCCGTCGGCCGAGATCGTGAAGCCGGGCCCGGCCGCGACGACCCGCACCGTCTGGCCGGCCGACACCGACGCGGCGCTCTTCAGCATGTCCTGGCGCAGCGGCAGCCCGGCCGAGATCCGGGCCAGCGCGGTCGCGCCGACCGCCTGCGCGGGATCGGTGATCACCGCCAGCGGCAGCACCGTCAGGTCGCCGTCGCGCGCGACGAGGTCGGCCGCGGTGAGCGGCTCGCCCGGCGTGATCTGCCGCGCGGCGACGTAATAAGTGGCCTGCACGGCGACCTTCGCCTGCAGATAAACGGTCCACGGCCGCTCGCCGGCGCAGCGTACGCCGACCGTCGTGCGGCCCCACAGGCGCGCGCCGGTCGGCAGGAACGGCTCGAGCGTCGTGCACGCGGCGAGCCCGCGCGGAAATGCGGTCGCGACCGTCGCGGTGGTCTTGCCCGGCAGGCCCGCGACCTGCTGCTGCAGGAACGCGAGGGCCGTGCGCCGGATCGTGTCGGGGTCCTGCTGGCCGGCCGGCGTGGCCGGCTGAGACGCGGCGGTGGCCTGGGCCGGGTTGGCGGCAGCGGCCGGCGCGCGCGGCGCCGGCGCGGCTGAAGCGGCCCGGGCCGCGGCCATGCGCGCGGCGATGGCCGGTCGCGCGGAATTCGCGGAATTCGCGGGATTCGATGCGGGCTCGGCCATACCGGCGACGACGGTCGCGACGGCACCCGGATCGGCGGCGCGCCGTGCGCCATCGCCGGCGTTCATGCGCGCGGCGGCGTAGACGGGGCGCGGCGCGGGTGCCGGCACGGCGGCCGGCGGCGGGACGCTCGTCACGACCATCGAGCCGGCCGGCAGCGCCGCAGAGCCGGCCGAGGCCGCGCCGGTTACGCCGGCGCCACCACCCGCGCCAACGGCGCCGCCCGCCATCGCCATGCCCGTACCCGAAGCCGTGCCCGCATTCCCGCCGAACTGCCCGCCGCTCGCCGCGTTCGCATGCGCGAGCGCGGTTTCGGCCGTCTCGCCGCGTCCGGGAATCACGATCATCCCGTCGTCCGCGTGCGCAAGCGGCACCGCGAGCCACAGCGCCGCGGCGAGCGCGAACGCACGCGCCATGCGCGTGCCGCGTTCGTCGTTTCCGCGAAGTGCGCCTGTCATCGCCGTGTCCTCGAAGCCGTTGATCCGATTCGCATTCTAGGGAGCCCGGCCGTCGCGCAAACGATGAATAGAGGGGGCCTTTGCCGCGTTATTCGTCCGATTGCCGGTTGCGCCCGACGCCTACCATCGCTGTCATGGAAAAAAGCCCCTTGGGTCGCCATCCGGCGCAAGGGGGCGTGCAGCGCTTCATACGGAGAGACGCACACATGCTGGACAAACTCGATGCCGAATTCGCGTTCGGCCGACAGGCGCTCGACGTGCGCGCCTATCGGCAGGAACTGCTGTCGTCGAACATCGCGAACGCCGACACGCCCGGCTACCAGGCCCGCGACGTCGACTTCGCGTCGACCCTCGCGCGCTCGCTGAAGCAGACCGGCGGCGGCCTCGCGCCGAGCAACGCCGCGCAGCTGCCGATGGCGCAGCCGGCCGGCGTGACGAGCGGGATGACGATGGTGTCGACGGCGCCCGGCCACATGGCCGGCACCGCGAAGCTGATTCCGACGGGCGGCCCGGCCGACGACTACGGTCGCGCGCAATACCGGATGCCGCTGCAGCCGTCGCTCGACGGCAACACGGTCGATCTCGACGTCGAGCGTGTGCAGTTCGCGAACAACGCGCTGCACTACGAAACCGGGATGACCGTGATGACCCAGCAGATCAAGGCGATGATCGCCGCGATCTCGACGAACTCGTAAGCGCGCGCCGCTTCCGTCCCGAACAAGGAGCCCCCATGCCCTCGTTGATGAACATCTTCGGCGTCGCCGGTTCGGCGCTGTCCGCGCAATCGCAGCGCCTGAACGTCACCGCGTCGAACCTCGCGAACGCCGACAGCGCGACCGGCCCCGACGGCAAGCCGTACAAGGCCAAGCAGGTCGTGTTCGCGACCGACCCGATCGGCGGCGCGCGCACCGCGTCCGGCCAGGGCGTCGGCGGCGTGCGCGTGACCAGGGTGGTCGACGATCCGTCGCCGATGAAGTCGACCTACGACCCGGCGAACCCGGCCGCCGACGCGAACGGCTATGTGCAGATGCCGAACGTCGATCCGGTGCAGGAGATGGTGAACATGATCTCGGCGTCGCGCTCGTACCAGGCCAACGTCGAGACGCTGAACACCGCGAAGACGCTGATGCTCAAGACGCTGACGATCGGCACGTAAGCCGCGCGCCGGGCGTCCTTCCCCACCGAGACCCAGACCCGACAGTTCCGACACAAGGCCACCCAGGATGACTTCCACCAGCACGACGATCGGCAGCAACGGCACCAACGTGTCGACCCTGCCGACCGACACGATGAACACCAACAACGTGTCGACGAACGGCACGTCGGCGAGCGACCTGCAGGCGACGTTCCTGAAGCTGCTCGTCACGCAGCTGCAGAACCAGGATCCGACGAGCCCGGTCGACAGCTCGCAGATGACGTCGCAGCTCGCGCAGATCAACACGGTGAGCGGCATCGCGCAGTTGAACACGTCGCTCACGTCGCTGTCGACGCAGCTTGCGGCCGGCCAGCAGACGCAGGCCGCGCTGCTGATCGGCACGAACGTGCTCGCGCCGGGCAACGGCGTCGCGGTGAAGAGCGGCGCGGCGTCGCCGTTCGGCGTGTCGCTCGCGAACGACGTGTCGAACCTGACGATCACCGTGAAGAACAGCTCGGGCGTCGTCGTCAACACGATCAACGCAGGCAAGCAGTCGGCCGGTACGGTGCCGTTCAACTGGACGCCGACCGATGCGGCCGGCAACGCGCTGCCGGACGGCAAGTACACCGTGAGCGCGCAATACACGGGCTCGGATGGCAAGACGTATGCGCCGACCGTGCTCGCGGCCGCGCAGGTGCAGAGCGTGATCAAGCAGGCCGACGGCACGGCGGGGCTCGTGCTGTCGAACGGCACGACGGTGGGCTTGACCCAGGTCGCGTCGATCTTCCCGAACACCGCGTCGTCGTCGTCCGGCGGCACGACCACCACCAACTGATCCAGATTTCTCGAAAACGGAGACCGAAATGGGTTATCAACAGGGTCTGAGCGGCCTCGCCGGCGCATCGAACGCGCTCGACGTGATCGGCAACAACATCGCGAACGCGAACACGGTCGGCTTCAAGTCGAGCACCGCGCAGTTCTCCGACATGTACGCGAACTCGGTCGCGACGTCGGTCAACACGCAAATCGGGATCGGTACGACGCTCGCCTCGGTGCAGCAGCAATTCGGCCAGGGCACGATCAACACGACGAACTCGTCGCTCGACGTCGCGATCAACGGCAACGGCTTCTTCCAGATGTCGAACAACGGCGTGACGACGTACTCGCGCGACGGCACGTTCCAGCGCGACAAGAACGGCTTCATCGTCGATTCGCAAGGCCGTAACCTGATGGGTTACGCGGCCAACACGGGCGGCGTGATCAACACCGCGCAGACCGTGCCGCTGCAGGCGCCGACCAGCAACATCGCGCCGACCGCGACGACCAAGATCACCGGCCAGTTCAACCTGAACTCGCAGGACACGGTGCCGACCAAGACGCCGTTCAGCGCGACCGACACCACGACGTACAACTACTCGACGTCGATCCAGGTGTACGACTCGCTCGGTGGCTCGCAGGCGGTCAACATGTATTTCGTGAAGTCGGCGGCCGGCACGTGGGAAGCCTACGCGGGCGTGCAGGGCGGCGCCACGACGGACCTCGGCACGGTCACGTTCAACTCGTCCGGCGCGATCCAGAGCACGACGACGGGCACGCCGGCCACGCCGACCGCATCGCTCGGCCAGTTCCAGTTCACCGTCCCGAACACCGACGGCTCGGCGACGCCGCAGCAGCTCACGCTCGACCTGACCGGCACCACGCAGTACGGCGGCAAGGACGGCGTGAACAACCTCGCGCAGGACGGCTATGCGAGCGGCACGCTGACGACTTTCTCGATCGGCGCCGACGGCAAGCTGACCGGCAACTACTCGAACGGCCAGACGTCGGTGCTCGGCCAGATCGTGCTCGCGAACTTCAACAACCCGAACGGGCTCGTCAACCTCGGCGGCAACCAGTACGCCGAGTCGTCCGCGTCGGGCGTGCCGCAGATTTCGTCGCCGGGCAGCACGAACCACGGTTCGCTGCAGGGCAGCGCGCTCGAGAACTCGAACGTCGACCTCACGTCGCAGCTCGTCAACCTGATCACCGCGCAGCGCAACTACCAGGCGAACGCGCAGACGATCAAGACGCAGCAGACCGTCGACCAGACGCTCATCAACCTGTAATGCGCGGATAACCGGCAGCCATGGACCGACTGATCTACACGGCGATGACGGGCGCGTCGCAGTCGCTCGACCAGCAGGCGATCGTCGCGAACAACCTCGCGAACGCGTCGACGACGGGCTTTCGCGCGCAGCTCGCGACCTATCGCGCGGTGCCGATGAATTTCGGCGACGGCAGCAACATCGACCCGACGACGACGCGCACCTATGTGCTCGCGTCGACGCCCGGCGCGGATTACGCACCGGGTCCGATCACGCGCACCGGCAACCCGCTCGACGTCGCCGTGCAGGGCGCCGGCTGGCTGTCGGTGCAGGCCGCCGACGGCAGCGAGGCCTACACGCGTGCCGGCAACCTGCACGTCGATGAAAACGGCCAGCTCGTCAACGCGAGCAACCTGCCGGTGATCGGCAACGGCGGCCCGATCTCGGTGCCGCCGAACGCGGAAGTGACGATCGGCAAGGACGGCACGGTGTCGGCGCTGATGCCGGGCGATCCGCCGACGGCGGTCGCGATCGTCGACCAGATGAAGCTCGTGAACCCGGACCCCGCCACGCTCACGCGCGGCAACGACGGGCTGTTCCGCACCGCCGACGGCAATCCGGCCGACACCGATCCGAACGTGGTCGTCACGCCGAATTCGCTCGAAGGCAGCAACGTGAACCCGGTGACCGCGATGGTCGCGATGATCGACAACGCACGGGCGTTCCAGCTGCAGTCCAAGCTGATCCAGACGGCCGACCAGAACGAGCAGTCGGCGAACCAGCTGCTCAACTTCAGCTGAGCGGCACGGCCCTCGCTACCAGGAGAAGATTCAACATGAACCGATCGCTCTACATCGCCGCCACCGGCATGAATGCGCAGCAGGCGCAGATGGACGTGATCTCGAACAACCTCGCGAACACCAGCACCAACGGCTTCAAGGCGTCGCGCGCGGTGTTCGAGGATCTGCTGTACCAGACCATCCGCCAGCCGGGCGCGAACTCGACGCAGCAGACCGAACTGCCGTCGGGCCTGCAGCTCGGCACCGGCGTGCAGCAGGTCGCGACCGAGCGCCTGTACACGCAGGGCGGCCTCACGCAGACCGGCAACTCGAAGGACGTCGCGATCAACGGCGCGGGCTTCTTCCAGGTGCTGATGCCGGACGGCACGAACGCATACACGCGCGACGGCTCATTCCAGACCAACGCGCAGGGCCAGCTCGTCACGTCGAGCGGCTACCAGATCCTGCCGGCGATCACCGTGCCGCAGAACGCGCAGTCGCTGACGATCGGCAAGGACGGCGTCGTGTCGGTCACGCAGCCGGGCTCGAGCAACGCGGTGCAGATCGGCTCGCTGCAGATCGCGACCTTCATCAACCCGGCCGGCCTCGAGGCGAAGGGCGAGAACCTGTTCGCCGAGACCACGTCGTCGGGTGCGCCGAACGTGTCGCAGCCGGGCCTGAACGGCGCGGGCGTGCTCAACCAGGGCTATGTCGAGGCGTCGAACGTGAACGTCGTGCAGGAGCTCGTCAACATGATTCAGACGCAGCGCGCGTACGAGATCAACAGCAAGGCCGTGACGACGTCCGACCAGATGCTGCAGACCGTCACGCAGATGAAGAGCTAACCGGAAAGTCCCGTCGTCGCCATGAAGCAGGTTCGCCTCCTCCCGTCAGCCTCCGTCCGCGCCGCGTGCGCGGTCGCGGTGGCCGCGCTCGCCGGTTGCGCGCAGATTCCGCGCGACCCGATCATCCAGCAGCCGATGACGGCGCAGCCGCCGGCGCCGATGGCGATGCAGGCGCCCGGCTCGATCTACAACCCGGGCTACGCCGGCCGGCCGCTGTTCGAGGATCAGCGGCCGCGCAACGTCGGCGACATCCTGACGATCGTGATCGCGGAGAACATCAACGCGACCAAGTCGTCGGGCGCGAACACCAACCGCGCGGGCGACACCAGCTTCAGCGTGCCGACGGCCGCCTTCCTCGGCGGGCTGTTCGCGAAGGCGAACCTGTCGGCGGCCGGCAACAACAAGTTCGCGGCGACCGGCGGCGCCAGCGCGGCGAACACGTTCAACGGCACGATCACGGTGACCGTCACCAACGTGCTGCCGAACGGCAATCTCGTCGTCAGCGGCGAGAAGCAGATGCTGATCAACCAGGGCAACGAGTTCGTGCGCTTCTCCGGGGTCGTCAACCCGAACACGATCTCGGGCGCGAACTCGGTCTACTCGACGCAGGTGGCCGACGCGCGGATCGAATACTCGGCGAAGGGCTACATCAACGAAGCCGAGACGATGGGCTGGCTGCAGCGCTTCTTCCTCAACATCGCACCGTGGTGACGACGATGCAGCAGCCACTTTTCCACCGCTTCTCGTCGCGCGCGTCCCGTATGTCGCGCGTGCCTGCCGTCGCGCGGCTCGCCGCCGCGTTCGTGCTGGCGGCATGCGCGCTCGGCGCGGCACCCGCGCACGCGGAGCGCCTGAAGGACCTCGCGCAGATCCAGGGCGTGCGCGACAACCCGCTGATCGGCTATGGCCTCGTCGTCGGTCTCGACGGCACGGGCGACCAGACGATGCAGACGCCGTTCACGACGCAGACGCTCGCGAACATGCTCGCGAACCTCGGCATCTCGATCAACAACGGCTCGGCGAACGGCGGCACGTCGTCGCTGAACAACATGCAGCTGAAGAACGTCGCGGCCGTGATGGTCACCGCGACGCTGCCGCCGTTCGCGCGGCCGGGCGAGGCGCTCGACGTGACGGTCTCGTCGCTCGGCAACGCGAAGAGCCTGCGCGGCGGCACGCTGCTGCTCACGCCGCTGAAGGGCGCGGACGGCCAGGTGTACGCGCTCGCGCAGGGCAACATGGCGGTCGGCGGCGCGGGGGCGAGCGCGAACGGCAGCCGCGTGCAGGTGAACCAGCTCGCGGCCGGCCGGATCGTCGGCGGCGCGATCGTCGAGCGCTCGGTGCCGAACGCGATCGCGCAGATGAACGGCGTGCTGCAGCTGCAGCTGAACGACATGGACTACGGCACCGCGCAGCGGATCGTGTCCGCGGTCAATTCGAGCTTCGGCCCGGGCACCGCGACGGCGCTCGACGGCCGCACGATCCAGCTCGCCGCGCCGGCGGATTCAGCGGAGCAGGTCGCGTTCATGGCGCGCCTGCAGAACCTCGACGTGAGCCCGGACAAGGCCGCCGCGAAGGTGATCCTGAACGCGCGCACCGGCTCGATCGTGATGAACCAGATGGTCACGCTGCAAAGCTGCGCGGTCGCGCACGGCAACCTGTCGGTGGTCGTCAACACGCAGCCCGTGGTGTCGCAGCCGGGGCCGTTCTCGAACGGGCAGACGGTGGTCGCGCAGCAATCGCAGATCCAGCTGAAGCAGGACAGCGGCGCGCTGAAGATGGTGACGGCCGGCGCGAACCTCGCCGACGTCGTGAAGGCGCTGAACACGCTCGGCGCGACGCCCGCGGACCTGATGTCGATCCTGCAGGCGATGAAGGCGGCCGGCGCGCTGCGCGCCGATCTGGAGATCATCTAAATGGCAGCTACTCTCCCGAACGCAAACGACCTGACGCAGCGCTTCGCCCTCGACGTGCAGGGCTTCGACGCGCTGCGCGCGCAGGCGAAGCAGTCGCCGCAGGCCGGCGCGAAGGCGGTCGCGGGCCAGTTCGACGCGATGTTCACGCAGATGATGCTCAAGAGCATGCGCGACGCGTCGCCCGACGGCGGGCTGCTCGATTCGCACACGTCGAAGATGTACACGTCAATGCTCGACCAGCAGCTCGCGCAGCAGATGTCGAAGCGCGGGATCGGCGTGGCCGACGCGCTGATGAAGCAGCTGCTGCGCAACGCGGGGCAAGGCACGGGCGGCGACACGGCGGCCGACGCCGGCGCGGCCGGGCTCGGCGCGGTGGGCCTGGGTGCGGCCGGCTCGGGCACGTCGGGCAACGAAGGCAGCCTCGCCGCGATGAACGCGATGGCGCGGGCCTACGCGAACGCGGCGAACAACGGCGGGCTCGCCGGCGCGCGCGGCTACACGGCCGGCAGCGCGCTGACGCCGCCGCTGAAGGGCGCGAGCGGCGCCCAGGACGCCGACGCGTTCGTCGACCGGCTCGCCGCCCCGGCGCAGGCGGCGAGCGCGACCACCGGCATCCCGGCGCGCTTCATCGTGGGCCAGGCCGCGCTCGAATCGGGCTGGGGCAAGCGCGAGATCCGCGCGAGCGACGGCTCGACGAGCTACAACGTGTTCGGCATCAAGGCGAACAAGGGCTGGACGGGCCGCACGGTGTCGGCGCTGACGACCGAATACGTGAACGGCGCGCCGCGCCGCGTCGTCGCGAAGTTCCGCGCGTACGATTCGTACGAGCACGCGATGACCGATTATGCGAACCTGCTGAAGAACAACCCGCGCTACGCGGGCGTGCTGAGCGCGAGCCGCAGCGTCGAGGGCTTCGCGCACGGGCTGCAGAAGGCCGGCTATGCGACCGACCCGAACTACGCGAAGAAGCTGATCTCGATCATGCAGCAGATCGGCTGACGGGGCAGGGGCCGCAACGGCCCCGCCTGCCGCCCATGCTTGCAGTCTTACGGACCGCGCCCGGCACCCCGCCGCGCGCGGTTTCAACGTTTGCGCGAAAAAAACCGCCAATTCGATCTAAACTTTCGGTGAGCACTGCCGCTAAGTGTGTGAGACCTGCAACCGGGCCCTTGTTCTGGCCCGGTTTTACTGCGCACCGGTCGCCCGGGCGCCCATGAAAAAGAAAACCGGCTAGCCATGAATATCGAAACGTCGACCGATCCGAGCCTGGATGCGGGCCATTCCGGGCCCGACTACGCCCGCCGCAATCCGCTGGAGATCGGCGTGCAGCTGCGCAACCTCGTGAACCGCGGCGACTTCCTGACCGTCCAGTACCCGGGCGGCCAGCTCGTCACGCGCCTGCTCGAGGTCGACGTCGGCGCGCGCACGTTCACGTTCGACTGGGGCGCGCTGTCCGAGCAGAACGCCGGCATCCTCGGCGCGTCGCATTGCACGTTCGCGGCGGCGCCCGAAGGCGTGCGCGTCGAATTCACCACGAGCACGCCGCGCGAGACGCGCTACGAGGGGCTGCCCGCGTTCGTCGCCGATTTTCCCGACGTGCTGATGTGCATCCAGCGCCGCGAGTATTTCCGCGTCGATGCGCCGATCGTCGATCCGTTCCTGTGCCGCGGCAAGCTGCCGGACGGCGAGAGCTTCGTGTTCGAGGTGCATAACCTGTCGCTCGGCGGCGTCGGGCTGCGCACGGCCGACGAGCGCGTCGAGGCGCTCGAGGTCGGCACGCTGCTGCCGGAGGTCGAGCTCGAGCTGACCGGCCACGGCAAGCTGTCGCTCGACCTGCGGCTCGTGTCGCAGCGTTCGACGCAGATGCCGAACGGTTCGCGGCGCTTCCAGCTCGGTTTTCGCTTCATGTCGCTGCCGGGCAGCGCGGAGAACACGCTGCAGCGCCTGATCACGCAGCTCGAGATGAAGCGCCGCTCGCTCGCGCGGGCCTGACGTAATCCCTCTCGCGGCCCCGCCCGGGGCCGCTTTCGCACCGGCGCCGGCGGCGTCCGCCCGGCGGCTCGACAGACGACGCGCACGCGCGCGTCGCACGCGCATTTTTCCCTCAATTTTTCCGATCCGCGGCCGTTATACCGGGAGTCACGCAACCCGGCGGCCGCAGCGCGGCCGGCTCATCAGGATCGCGCATGTCCAACACACTCATGAACCTCGGCGTCAGCGGCCTCAATGCCGCGCTCTGGGGCCTCACGACGACCGGTCAGAACATCAGCAACGCCGCCACGCCCGGCTATTCGGTCGAACGCCCGGTCTATGCCGAGGCGAGCGGCCAGTACACGTCGAGCGGCTACATGCCGCAGGGCGTGAACACCGTCACGGTGCAGCGGCAGTACAGCCAGTACCTGAGCGACCAGCTGAACAGCGCGCAGTCGCAGGGCGGCGCGCTGTCGACGTGGTATTCGCTCGTCGCGCAGCTGAACAATTACGTCGGCAGCCCGACGGCCGGGATCTCGACCGCGATCACCGGCTATTTCACCGGCTTGCAGAATGTGGCGAACAGCGCTGCCGATCCGTCGGTGCGGCAGACCGCGATCAGCAACGCGCAGATTCTCGCGAACCAGCTCAACGCGGCCGGCCAGCAGTACGACGCGCTGCGCCAGAGCGTGAATACACAGCTCACCAGCACGGTGTCGCAGATCAACACGTACACCGCGCAGATCGCGAAGCTGAACCAGCAAATCTCGGCGGCGAGCAGCCAGGGGCAGCCGCCGAACCAGCTGATGGACCAGCGCGACCTCGCGGTGTCGAACCTGTCGAGCCTCGCAGGCGTGCAGGTGGTGCGCAACGACAGCGGCTACAGCGTGTTCCTCGCGGGCGGCCAGCCGCTCGTCCTCGCCGACAAGAGCTATCAGCTCGCGGCCGTCACGTCGCCGTCCGATCCGAGCGAGCTGACCGTCGTGTCGCAGGGGATCGCCGGCGCGAACCCGCCAGGCCCGAACCAGGCGCTGCCGGATGCATCGCTGTCGGGCGGCACGCTCGGTGGCCTGCTCGCGTTCCGCAGCCAGACGCTCAACCCCGCGCAGGCGCAACTCGGCGCGGTCGCGGCCAGCTTCGCCGCGCAGGTCAACGGGCAGAACGCGCTGGGCATCGATCTGTCCGGCAAGCCGGGTGGCGACCTGTTCACGGTGGCGGCCCCGGCCGTCTATTCGAATCAGGGCAACACTGGCAACGCATCGCTGTCCGTCTCGTTCGCCAATGCGTCGCAGCCGACGACGAGCGACTACACGCTGTCGTACGACGGCACGAACTACACGCTGACCGACCGCGCGAGCGGCGCGGTGGTCGACCAGAAGGCGGGGCCGATGCCGCTTTCGCTCGGCGGGCTGAACTTCTCGTTCTCGTCCGGCGCGATGAATGCCGGCGACCAGTTCACCGTGCTGCCGACGCGCGGCGCGCTGACCGGTTTCGGCCTCGCGACGACGAGCGGCTCGGCGATCGCGGCCGCGTCGCCGGCCATCACGTCGGCGTCGAGCACCAACATCGGCACCGGCAAGATCGCGCTGAGCGGGGTGAGCGCAGGCTACCAGGTGCCGTCGACCAAGCTGACCTACGACGCGGCGACGAAGTCGCTGTCGGGCTTCCCGGTCGGCACCACGGTGACGATCCCGGGCACGCCGCCGACGTCGGTGACGATCGCCAGTCCGACCGACCCCGTGCCGTACGACCCGTCGACCGGTGCGGCGATGACGATGTCGGGGGCGGCCGCCGGGGCGATGAACGGCGTGACCATCACGCTGTCGGGCACGCCGTCGGACGGCGATTCGTTCACGATCGGACCGTACGCGGGCGGCACGAGCGACGGCAGCAACGCGCTCGCGCTGTCGAAGCTCGTCAACGCGAAGACGCTCGGCGGCGGCACGACGACGCTCACGGGCGCCTATGCGAACTACGTGAACAACATCGGCAACGCCGCGAGCCAGCTCAAGTCGTCGAGCACCGCACAGACGGCGCTGGTCGGCCAGATCACGTCCGCGCAGCAGTCGGTGTCGGGCGTGAACCAGAACGAGGAAGCCGCGAACCTGATGCAGTACCAGCAGCTCTACCAGGCGAACGCGAAAGTGATCCAGACGGCGGCTTCGCTGTTCCAGACCGTGCTGGGCCTGTTCAGCTGAGCGGATTCGAGAGGATAGAAACGATGCGGATTTCCACGACCCAGTTCTACCAGCTGAACGTTGGCCAGATGAACGATCAGCAGGCCCAGCTCGCGCAGCTCTACCAGCAGATCTCGAGCGGCGTGAGCCTCACGACGCCGGCCGACAACCCGGTGGGCGCGGCGCAGGCCGTGCAGTTGTCGATGACGTCGGCCACGCTGTCGCAGTACGCGGCGAACCAGAGCACGGCGCTCGCGTCGCTGCAGGCCGAGGACCAGACGCTGCAGAACGTCGGCACCGTGCTCGGCAGCATCCAGTCGGTGATCGTGCGCGCCGGCGACGGTTCGCTCGCCGACAGCGACCGCGCGGCGCTCGCGACGCAGCTCGAGGGCTATCGCGACCAGTTGATGTCGCTCGCGAACGCGACCGACGGCGCGGGCAACTACCTGTTCGCCGGCTTCAAGAATGCGGCGGCGCCGTTCACGAAGAACGCGGCCGGCGGCATCAGCTACGTCGGCGATACGGGCACGCGCACGGTACAGATCGACGATTCGCGCAGCGTGCCGCAGGGCGACTCGGGCCTCGCGGTGTTCATGTCGGTGCAGGCGCTGGGCAGCTCGCCGGTCCAGGCGGCCGGCGCGAGCAACACGGGTACGGCCACCATCGGCAACGTCACGGTGACGGACCCGGCGGCCGCGACGAACGGCCATCAGTTCACGATCACCTTCGGCGGCACGGCGGCCGCACCGACCTACACGGTGACCGACAATACGGCGTCGCCGCCGACGACCACGCCCGCGCAGGCCTACACGTCGGGCACCGCGATCGCGCTCGGCAGCGGGATGAAGGTGGCCGTGTCGGGCACGCCGGCGGTCAATGACACCTTTTCAGTCACGCCCGCGCCGCAGGCAAGCGGGGTCGACGTGTTCTCGACGCTCGATTCGATGATCACGGCGTTGAAGACGCCCGTCACCGGCAACCAGACGGCGAGCGCCGCGCTGTCGAACACGATGGGCACGGCCGCGACGAAGATCAACAACTCGATGCGCAACGTCACGACGGTGCTGGCGTCGGTCGGCGGCCGCGAGCAGGAAGTCAAGGCGATGCAGGCCGTCAACCAGACCGCGGCGCTGCAGACGACCAGCAACCTGTCGGACCTGACCAGCACCAACATGGTGACGACCATCAGCCAGTACCTGCAGGTGCAGAACGCGTTGAGCGGCGCGCAGAAGGCGTATGCGCAGCTGCAGAACATGTCGCTGTTCCAGTACATCAATCCGTGATCCCCACGACATCCGCCGCGATGTGAGCGCCCGCTTACATCGCGGCGGGCTCAGGCCGGCCGCCGTCGGCCTTCATCGGCCGATCGTGCCGACCGGCACCCCGCCCGGCGGGCACGACCGCCGCACCGCGCCACCGCCGCGCCGGCGGTTCGCGCTTGCCAGCCCCATTTCCGCTCCGTAAACTCGCGCCAGATTCCAGACCGGCGCACCGTCCGCAGCCGGCGTTCGACAGGAGCCCTTTTCCCCATGTCCGATACCTACTTCCCGCGCTGGCGGGTGCAACCGACCGGCGCCGCCTCGCGCGTGGTCGGCCCCGACGAACGCCTCGCGTGGCCGCAGATGGTCGCGATGGGCGTGCAGCACGTCGTCGCGATGTTCGGCTCGACCGTGCTCGCGCCGCTGCTGATGGGCTTCGACCCGAACCTGTGCATCTTCATGTCGGGCATCGGCACGCTGCTGTTCTTCGTGCTGGTCGGCGGCCGCGTGCCGAGCTACCTCGGTTCGAGCTTCGCGTTCATCGGCCTCGTGATCGCGGTGACGGGCTACGGCGGCAGCGGCCCGAACCCGAACATCCCCGTCGCGCTCGGTGGGATCGTCGCGTGCGGCGTCGTGTACGTCGCGCTCGGCGCGCTGGTGCAGGCGATCGGCACGCGCTGGATCGAGACGCTGATGCCGCCCGTCGTCACCGGCGCGGTGGTCGCGGTGATCGGGCTGAACCTGGCGCCGATCGCGGTCAAGGGCGTGTCGGCATCGACCTTCGACTCGGTGATGGCGCTCGTCACGGTGCTGTGCGTCGGCGGCGTCGCGGTGTTCGCGCGCGGGATGATGCAGCGCCTGCTGATCCTCGTCGGGCTGGTGATCGCGTACGTGATCTATGCGATCGCGACCAACGGGATGGGCCTCGGCAAGCCGGTCGATTTCTCGATCGTCGCGCATGCCGCGTGGTTCGGCGTGCCGAGCTTCCGTGCGCCGGTCTTCGATCCGCACGCGATGCTGATGCTCGCGCCGATCGCGGTGATCCTGGTCGCGGAGAACCTCGGCCACATCAAGGCGGTGAGCGCGATGACGGGCACCAACCTCGACCGCTACGTCGGTCGCGCGTTCATCGGCGACGGGCTCGCGACGATCGTGTCGGGCAGCGTCGGCGGCACGGGCGTGACCACCTACGCGGAGAACATCGGCGTGATGGCCGTCACGCGGATCTATTCGACGCTGGTGTTCGCGATCGCCGCGCTGATCGCGATCGGGCTGGGCTTCTCGCCGAAGTTCGGCGCGGTGATCCAGACGATTCCGGGCCCGGTGCTCGGCGGCGTGTCGATCGTCGTGTTCGGGCTGATCGCGGTAACGGGCGCGCGGATCTGGGTCGTCAACAAGGTCGACTTCTCCGACAACCGCAACCTGATCGTCGCGGCCGTCACGCTGGTGCTCGGCGCCGGCGACTTCTCGCTGAAGTTCGGCGGCTTCGGGCTTGGCGGGATCGGCACGGCGACGTTCGGCGCGATCATCCTGTACGCGATCCTGCGCAAGGAAAAGGAACCGGGCCCGGTGGTCTGACCCGGCAGCGGGCGGTGCAACGCCGCCCGCCGGCACGTAATTACGCGCCGATATTCGACTGCGCCTGCAGCCACGCGCAGAACTGCGCGACGAGCGCATCGCCGGCCGGCGCGCCCGGCGCGATCCACCAGTAGCTGCGCGTCGCGATGCGCGGCCCGGGCAGCGGCATCACGAGGCGGCCGCTGGCGAGCTCGTCGTCGATCAGCGGCAGCGGGCCGAGCGCGACGCCCAGCCCGTCGACGGCCGCCTGCAGCGCCAGGTAGAAGTGATCGAACGACTGCCGCTTGCGCCCCTTCATCGTCACGCCGGCCGCCGCGAACCAGTCGCGCCAACCTTCCGGCCGCGTGTCCGAATGCAGCAGCACGTGCCGCGCGAGATCGTCCGCTCGGGCGATCGGCGCGCGCTTGAGCAGCGCGGGGCTGCAAACCGGAATCACGCTTTCGTCGAGGAAGTGGCCGCTCGTGCAGTTCGGCCAGGGGCCGGGGCCGCGGCGGATCGCGACGTCGAAACCGTCGAGCATGTCGAGCGGCGCGTTCGACGTGGACAGCTTCAGCTCGACGTTCGGCACGTCGCGCTGGAACCGCGACAGGCGCGGCAGCAGCCATTTCATCGCGAAGGTCGGCAGCGCATTGATGCGCAGCACGCGCGCGGCACCGGTGTTGCGCAGCTGCTCGGTGGCGAGCGCGATGCTGTCGAACGCGGCACGGACGGTATCCAGATAGCGGCGGCCTTCGTCGGTGAGCTTCACGCGCTTGCCGTAGCGGTGGAACACCGGCTTGCCGAGCCACGCCTCGAACCCGGCGATCTGCCGGCTGATGGCACCGTGAGTCACATGCAGTTCGTCGCCGGCGGCGCTGAAGCTTTCGTGTCGTGCCGCTGCTTCAAAGGCCCGAAGCGCGGAAAAGGGCGGGAGGTCGCGTGCCATGCTTGTGATTCTAGATCACAAGGGCGCGTCGATAAAATCGTTTTGCCGGGGTGCGGAACGGCGGTAATCTCGGGACACCGTTTGATGAGGACCCCCATGCAATCCGTTTCTCCGCCGCCCGCCGCATCCCCGCGCCGGATCGGCCTCGCCGAGCTGTTCACCGGCTTCCTGTCGCTCGGCCTGATGTCGTTCGGCGGCGCGCTGCCGTTCGCGCGGCGCACGATCGTCGACGAGCGCAAATGGCTCACCGCCGACGAATTCACCGATCTGCTCGGGCTGTGCCAGTTCCTGCCGGGCGGCAACGTGATCAACCTGTCGGTCGCCGTCGGCATGCGCTTTCGCGGCGTCGCGGGCGCGTTCGCCGGCATTCTCGGGCTGATCGCGGGCCCGACGCTCGTGGTCGTCGCGCTCGGCGTGCTGTATGCGAAGACGCAGGGCGATCCGCGCGTGCAGCACCTGTTCGGCGGGCTTGCCGCCGCGGCCGCGGGCCTGCTCGTCGCGATGGCCGTGAAGGTCGTGAAACCGCTGCTGCACGCGCCGCGCACCGCGGCCGGCATCGCGGCGCTCGCGTTCGTCGCGATCGCGGTGCTGCGCATTCCGCTCCTGACCACGATGCTGGTGCTGACGCCCCTGAGCATCTGGCTCGCGTCGCGGCGGCGCGATACGCCGGCACCGCAGCACGCCGCCGCGCGCGACGGAGGCCGGTCATGAACGACACGCTGATCGCGATCGCGACGATCTTCAGCCAGCTTTCGCTGCTCGCATTCGGCGGCGGCAACACGATCCTGCCGGAGATGCAGCGGCAAGTTGTCGACGTGCACCACTGGATGAGCGCGCACGAATTCACCGCGCTGTTCGCGCTCGCGCAGGCCGCGCCGGGGCCGAACATGATGATCGTGTCGCTGGTCGGCTGGCACGTGGCCGGCTGGGCCGGGCTGCTGGTCGCGTCGATCGCGAAGTTCGGGCCGTCGTCGCTCGTCACGGTGCTGGCGCTGCACGCGTGGGAGCGCTTTCGCGACCGGCCGTGGCGCCGCTACGTGCAGCAGGGGCTGATGCCGGTCACGGCCGGGCTCGTCGCGGCCAGCGCGGTGCTGATCTCGGAAGCGTCGAACCGCACCGCGATCCAGTGGGGCATCACCGCCGCATGCGCGGTGCTCGCGTGGCGCACGCGCATCCATCCGCTATGGCTGCTCGCGGCCGGCGCGCTGATCGGGCTCACCGGCATCGGCCAGTGAGCGAAGGACAAGCTGTCTCCCGTCCCGCATACTGGCGCGAATATTCACGGGAGGATCGATGGATCTCGACGGCGCCAGCCGCAATCTCACTGTCGCCGCGTTGCTCACGCTGTCCGGCGGCTACCTCGACGCGTACACGTACGTCGGTCACGGCCACGTGTTCGCGAACACGATGACCGGCAACGTCGCGCTGCTCGGTATCAATCTGTCGGCCGGCGAATGGGCGGCCGCGCTGCATCACGTGCCGCCGCTCGGCGGCTTCGTGGTCGCGGTATTCGTCGCGCACCTGCTCGGTCTCGCCGCGCGGCGCGGCTGGATGCGTCACACCGCGTTCGCGAGCCTGATCGTCGAGATCGCGTTTCTCGGCATTGCCGCGAGCGGGCTCGTCGGCGCATCGAGCGCGTGGCTAATTCCCGGCATCTCATTCGTTGCGACGCTGCAGACGCTGTCGTTCACCCATCTCGAGGAACTGTCGTACACGTCGGTGATGACGACCGGCAACCTGCGGCGCGCCGCGCAGAAGCTGTTCGTCGGGCTGATTCCGCGCTACGACGCGGGCGCGTTGCACGACTCGGCGCTGCTTGCGACGATCAGCTTCTGCTTCCTGGCCGGCGCGGTGGTCGGCGGCTTCGCGACGCGGCTCGTGCCGGACGTCGCGCTGTGGGGCGCGGTGCTGCTGCTGGCGGGCGCGTTCGCGGAGATCGTGCGGCGGGCGCGGCGGGCGGGCGGTGGGAGTGATCGTGGCGATGCGGCGGCCGGCAACGGCAGCAGCGGCGCCAACCCCGACGGCGGGACGTCGCAGCCTGCCTGACGTGTGCAGGGCCGCCACCATGCGGCCTGCCGGTGCGCCGCGCGACCGAATCACCGGTGCATCGCGTCACCGGCCCGCGACACGACCCGAACGCCAGCCGGCTGCCCCGGCCGATCCTTACGGCATCCGCCCTCGTTTCGCCATCGCCGCACCCCGCGTCCGTTACGAGCGAGGCAAGCCTGGTGCGGGACCGTTGTTGTTCCAGGGCGACAATCGCGCGTTACCGCGCATTTCAATTTCTTTCAGGGCGCGCACTGGTCTTATGATTCAGCCCACATCGCGCGCGCCATGAACGTGCGCGATCGCCACCCGGCTGCGCACGCGGCCGGCCATGAATGGAGACACCTACAAATAGGAAAGCTCATGAAGCAGACCACCCGACTCGCAGCCATCGCAGGGGGCGCGGCACTGGCCTTCGCCAGCCAGTACGCAGCAGCACAAAGCTCGGTCACGCTCTGGGGCGTCGCCGACGTCAGCGTTCGCTATCTGACCAACGCAAACGCCAAGAACGACGGCCTGCTGTCGATGACCAACGGCGCGATCACCAACAGCCGCTTCGGCATCTACGGCACGGAAGACCTCGGCGGCGGCCTGAAGGCCCTGTTCAAGCTCGAAAGCGGCGTGAACCTGCAGAACGGCGCATTCGCCGACAGCGGCCGCCTGTTCAACCGTGCGGCATACGTCGGTCTGGACAGCCCGTACGGCACGGTGACCCTCGGCCGCCAGAAGACGCCGCTGTTCGACCTGCTGTCGGACACCTACGATCCACTGACGGTCGGCAACTACTTCGAAAATGCATGGCTGCCGGTCGCACTCGGCGGCGGCCTGTATGCGGACAACCAGATCAAGTACACGGGCACGTTCGCGGGCCTGACCGCGAAGGCGATGTACTCGACGGGCACGAACTACGAATCGACCGGCGCGGGCGGCTTCTCGGGCCAGATCCCGGGCTCGCTCGGCAAGGGCAATGCATGGGGCGTGTCGCTGTCGTACGTGATGGGCCCGCTCAGCATCGCCGCCGGCGCGCAGCAGAACAGCGACAACTCCGCACGCAAGCAGACGATCTACCACGCGAACGTCGTGTACGCGTTCAGCAAGGCGAAGGTCTATGCGGGCTACCTGCGCTCGAAGGACGACACCGGATTCGTCGACAGCCTGCTCGCGCAGCAGTCGATTCCGGTCGCGAAGGGCACGGGCCGGATCGACGATGGTCCGTTCGCGGGCGTGAGCTGGCAGGTCAGCACGCCGCTGACGCTGACCGGCGCGTTCTACTACGACCACATGCGCAACGCGATGACCACGAACGGCACGCTCGCGAGCGGCAACCGCTACGCGATCGTCGGCATCGCCGAATACGCGCTCAGCAAGCGCACTGAAGTCTACGGCACCATCGACTTCAACAAGACGAACGGCGCGGCGAACGTCGAACTGCCGGGTCGCAGCAACCAGACCGGCATCGCGATCGGCCTGCGCAATATCTTCTGACGAAAATCGGAACGCACGCGCCGGCTCACGCTCGGCGCGCATCGAAGAGGCTCCTGCGGGAGCCTCTTTTTTTCGTCACGCGCCCTTCATGCGCGCGGACGACCATTCAGCGATCGCTCCATCGGGAACGGCCCGCCCGTAAGGATTCCGTCGGCATTCCAGAACATACTTTGACAGTGCGCGCGAAGCGATTCCGCTACGCTGCGTGCAGGGCCCGCCGCGTGCCGCGACGCACGCGCGGGCGTGGTTCCGGCGCGCGTTTCGCGTGCGGCCGGCCTGGTGCGTAACTTGTGTATCCGGTGATGACAAACACGGTCTGCCGGTTTTTTTCGTGGGACGATGCGCTCACGATTTTCTTGAAAGGGGATGACGATGGGTATCCTGAACACCGTGGGTGAAATCGCTGGCGCCGTGGCAGCCGTCGAGGCGGCCGAGAAGGTCGATCCGGATGCGGGCCTGCTGACCAAGGCGGCGGCGGCCGTCGCCGGCTTCAAGGGCGCCGAGGCGATCGAAGGCATGCTCGAGAAGAAGGAAGAGCAGCCCCAGCAGGCGGACGATACGCAGGCGACGGACGGCAGCGACACGTCGCAGGCCTGAGCATGGCGGCCGGTCCTGCCGCGGGTGCGCTGTTCGCGCGCCCGGACGGACCGGTGCCGCGCGGCCGGCAGGCCGGGCATGTGGTCGATCGGTGACGCATGGCACACCCGGCAGCTGGTTTGACCGGCGAGAGGCGACGTCTCTCGCCGTTTTTTATATGGCGGACGTCCTGCGGCGCCACGTTCCACACGAATTCCCGAATCTTGTTATCGTGCCGTCATCCGAACTGCGATGAGGGCTTGCGATGGATTTCGACTACGACCTGTTCGTCATCGGGGCCGGCTCCGGCGGCGTGAGGCTCGCCCGGATGTCGGCGTCATACGGCGCGCGCGTCGGCATAGCGGAAGAAGAGCAGATCGGCGGCACCTGCGTGCTGCGCGGCTGCATTCCGAAGAAGCTGCTCGTCTACGCATCGCACTATCCGCACGAGCTCGAGGACGCGAAGGGCTTTGGCTGGACCTTCGGCGCCGGCACGCTCGACTGGCCCGCGCTGATCGCCGCGAAGGATCGCGAGATCAACCGGCTCAGTGACATCTACATCAACCTGCTGCAGCAATCCGGCGTCGCGATGCACGCGGGGCGCGCGACCCTCGTCGACGCGCATACGGTCGCGATCGGCGATCGTACGATCCGCGCGCGCCACATCGCGATTGCGACCGGTTCGCGCCCGGCGCTGCCGCCGCGGCCCGGCATCGAGCATGCGATCACGTCGCGCGAGGCGCTGTCGCTCGCGACGCTGCCCGCCCGCATCGCGGTGGTCGGCGGCGGCTATATCGCGGTCGAGTTCGCGGGCATCTTCAACGGCGTCGGCAGCCAGGTCGATCTCTTCTATCGCGGCGAGAAGATCCTGCGCGGCTTCGACGACGACATGCGTCAATTCCTGACCGACGAAATGACCAAGCAAGGCGTCGCGATCCATGCGCGCGCCGTGGTCGAATCGATCGCGCGCGCGGACGACGGCACGCTCTCCGTGCGTGTCGGCGACGCGCAGCACGGCCCGTACGACGCGGTGCTCTACGCGACCGGCCGCGTGCCGAACGTCGACGGGCTCGGGCTCGAACGGGCGGGCGTCATGCTCGACGCGCGCGGCGCGATCGCCGTCGATGCGTATTCGGCGACGTCGGTGCCGTCGATCCACGCGATCGGCGACGTGACGTCGCGGCCGCAGCTCACGCCGGTGGCGACCCGCGACGGCGGCCTGCTCGCGCGGACGCTGTTCGGCGGCACGCGCGTCGCGGTCGATCACGATTACGTGCCGTCGGCCGTGTTCAGCCAGCCCGAGATCGCGACGGTCGGCCTGACCGAGGCCGATGCGCGTCGCCTGCACGACGAGGTCGACATCTACCGAACGTCGTTCAAGGCGCTGCGCCACACGCTGTCCGGCCGCGACGAGCGCACGCTGATGAAGCTCGTGGTCGCGCGCGACAGCCAGCGCGTGATCGGCGCGCACATGGTCGGCCGCGATGCGGGCGAGATCATCCAGGGCATCGCGATCGCGATCCGCGCGGGCGCGACGAAGGCGCAGTTCGACGACACGATCGGCATTCACCCGACCGCGGCCGAGGAATTCGTGACGATGCGACAGAAAGTGGCCGACTGACCGCAATCGGCGCGCCGGCTTGCGGGCCGGCGCGGGCGTCGCGCGCGCTCGGCCGGCGTGTGACGCGCAACGGATCCGCGACGATTCGTAAAGAACGTCAATTCTTCCAGGGAAATGCCGTCTCGATAATCAGGCTTGGTATCATCGGCCAAAATCATATTCGGGGCCGATCATGCGCGATCAACAGCGCAGTAGACAGAATCACGGGGTAGCCGGCGCAAGCGGGGTGGTCGATCCATGCGCCGCGCGTTCGCATCTTGCCGCAGCACGTCCGTTGCGCGCACCTTCCCTTCGCATGCCGCCATCTCCATCGCCATCCGGGCGATGAAGTCGCGCACGCCGATGCGTGCCCCAACCGTTTCGATCACCGCATCGACCGCCGGCTCGTCAACGAGCCGGCACGCCCGTTCCGGGCAATCTTTTCACGCAAGGAGACCAGCAGTGAACATTCAGACACGACGCACCGTTCTCGTGGCGGCGGCGCTCGTCGCGGCGCTGTCCGGCTGCGCGACCGAATCGTCGCGCACGCTCGACGTGCCGGCCGTGAGCAGCGCGCAGAAGCCGTATGCGGGCAAGCCCGTCGCGATCGCGGTCGGCAAGTTCGACAACCGCTCGAGCTACATGCGCGGCATCTTCTCGGACGGCATCGACCGCCTCGGCGGACAGGCGAAGACGATCCTCGTCACGCGCCTGCAGCAGAGCCGCCGCTTCAACGTGCTCGATCGCGAGAACCTCGACGAGATCAAGCAGGAAGCCGGCTTCATGAAGAAGGCGCAGGCCGTGAAGGGCGCGAACTACGTCGTGACCGGCGACGTGACCGAGTTCGGCCGCAAGGACGTCGGCGATCACCAGCTGTTCGGCATCCTCGGCCGCGGCAAGACGCAGGTCGCGTATGCGAAGGTCAACCTGAACATCGTCGACACGACGACGTCGGAAGTCGTCGCGTCGAGCCAGGGCGCGGGCGAGTTCAGCCTGTCGAACCGGGAAGTGATCGGCTTCGGCGGCACGGCCGGTTACGACTCGACGCTCAACGGCAAGGTGCTGGACCTTGCGATCCAGGAAGCCGTGAATCATCTCGTCGACCAGGTCGACGCCGGCACGCTGAAGGCGCCGCAATAAGCGTCGCAGCCATTGCAGCAGCGCGCGCCGGGGCCGGCGCCGCGCTGGACCGATCGACAACGACATCAAAAGAGAACAGACCATGAAACGGGGTAACTGGCTGCCGGCAACGGCCGCCGCCTTGCTGCTCGCCGGCTGCGCGAGCTCCACGCCGCCGCTTTATCAGTGGAACGGCTATCAGCCGCAGGTGTACGAATATTTCAAGGGGCAGAAGTCGCCGCAGGAGCAGATCGACGCGCTCGAAAAGGCGCTGCAGGAGATTCGCGCGAAGGGCAAGATGCCGCCGCCGGGCTTCCATGCGCATCTGGGGATGCTGTACGCGAGCGTCGGCAACGAGCAGCAGGCCGAGCAGGAACTGCAGGCCGAGAAACAGTCGTTCCCGGAATCGTCGACCTTCATGGATTTTCTGATGAAGAAAAAGACCGACGCGTCGAAGGCAGCGGTTCAGAAGCCGGCCGCCCAGGCGATCGCCGGCCAGAAGGACACCGCCTCGACCACCGCCAAACAGTAACGCGCCCGCCATGTTCAAGACACTCTCATTCAAGCTGATGTCCGTGCTGTCGATCGTCGCGCTGCTGAGCGCGTGCGCGCAGCCGGTGAAACGACCCGACTACACGGCGTTCAAGAAGAGCCAGCCGCGCTCGATCCTCGTCCTGCCGCCCATCAACGAAACGTCCGACGTGGCGGCGACCTACGGGATGCTGTCGCAGATGACGCTGCCGCTCGCCGAATCCGGCTATTACGTGGTGCCGGTCGCCGTGATGGACGAGACGTTCAAGCAGAACGGCCTCACCAATGCGGCCGAGATCCAGCAGACGCCGCCCGCGAAGCTGCGCGAGATCTTCGGTGCGGATGCCGCGCTGTATTCGAAGGTGTCGCAGTACGGCACCGTCTACCGGATCCTTGCGAGCGCAACGGTCGTGTCGGCCTCGGCGAAGCTCGTCGACCTGCGTACCGGCGACGTGCTGTGGCAGGGCCGGGCGAGCGCGAGCAGCGACGAAGGCGGCAACAACGGCGGCGGCGGCCTGATCGGCATGCTGGTGGTGGCGGCGGTCAAGCAGATCGCGAATACGCTGATGGACCAGAGCCATGACGTCGCCGCGTTCACCAGCACGCGGCTGCTGTCGGCCGGTCCGCCCAACGGGCTGCTGTACGGTCCGCATTCGCCGAAGTTCGGAACGGACTGATCGGCGCATGTCGTACGCGGCGCGCGGGGACGTTACGTGCCCGACGCACCGATGTCATGCGATTCGATTGCACGGCCGCGCGTGTTGCGCGGCCGTTTTTCGTTTCGCTCCGATGCGGCCCGCTCAATGCATACCGAATGCGTCGAGCAGCCGGTACCAGCTCATCGCGAGCACCAGCGCCGGCGTGCGCAGCGTCGCGCCACCGGGGAAGTCGCGATGCCGGATCTTGCCGAACAGGTCGAAGCGGCTCGCCTGGCCGTCGATCGCCTCGGCGATCAGCTTGCCCGCGAGCGCGGTCGTGTTCACGCCGTGCCCCGAGAAGCCCTGCGCGAAATACATCGTCGGCGCGACGCGCCCGAAGTGCGGCGCGCGGTTCATCGTGATGTCGACGAAGCCGCCCCATGCGTAGTCGACCTTGACGTCCGCGAGCTGCGGGAACGTCTTCAGCATGTCCGCGCGCATCGCCGCCGCGAGATCGCGCGGCTCCCGTGTCGAATAGCTGACCTTGCCGCCCCACACGAGCCGCGTGTCGGGCGCCGGCCGGAAATAGTCGAGCACGAAGCGGCTGTCGCAGATCGCCGCGCGCGCGGGCATCAGCGCGGCGGCGCGCGCTTCGCCGAGCGGCTCGGTGGCGATCACGTAGGTGCCGACCGGCATGATCTTCTTCGACAGCGCGGGCGCGAGCGTGCCGACGTACGTATTGCACGCGAGCACGACGAAGCGCGCGCGCACCTGCCCCTGGCCGGTTTCGACGACGTGCCCGCCCGACACGTCGCGCACGCGCGTCACGCAACTGTCCTCGTGGATCCGCACGCCGGCGTCCGTCGCCGCACGCGCGAGCCCGAGCGTGTAGTTCAGCGGATGCAGGTGGCCGCTGTCGGGATCGTACAGGCCGCCGCGATAGCGCGCCGACTGCACGTAGTCGCCTAGCTCGTCCGCTTCGACGAAATGGAAGCGGTCGTAGCCGAAGCGTTTCGCGGCCTCGTCGCGCCAGCGCTTCAGCGCATCGGCGTCGCGTTCGGTGTTCGCGGCGGTCAGATAGCCGGGCACGAGCGAGCAGTCGATGTCGTGCCGCGCGATGCGCGACTTCACGAGCGACAGCGTTTCGAGCCCCATGTCCCAGATCCGCTTCACGTCGCCTTCCGGCATGAAGTTGCCGAACGTGTCGATGTCGCATGCGAAGCCGCCGATCAGCTGGCCGCCGTTGCGCCCGCTCGCGGCCCATCCGACCCGCGACGCTTCGAGCACGGTCACCGAATGACCGCGCTCGGCGAGGTTGAGCGCGGCGGACAAACCGGAGAGGCCCGCACCGATCACGCACACGTCGGCGTCGGTCGTGCCGGCGAGCGGCGCATGGCGGGTCGTATCGTTGGCGGTCGCCGCGTAGTACGACGCGACGTGCGGCTGGTTGGCGAATGTCTGCATGATCAGGAAAGCGAATGAAGGGGACTCAGAACAGCTCGCGCACGCGGTGATACAGAATCCCGAGTTCGAGCGCGGGCTGTCGCCACGCGTCGCCGCCGGGAAAGCGCCGGTGGCGCAGCTGCGCGAACAGGTCGAACGCGCGGGGGTCGCCCGCGATCGCGCCGGCGATTGTGCGTCCGGCGATGCCGGTCAGCGCGACGCCGTGCCCGCTGAAGCCCTGGACGTAGAAGAAGTTCGGATCGAGCGCGCCGAAGTCCGGCGCGCGGTTGCGCGTGACATCGACGAAGCCGCCCCACGCGTGGTCGACGCGCACGTCGGCGAGCTGCGGGAACACGCCGACCATGCGCTGACGGATCGTTTCGGCGAGCGTGTCGGGCGACGCGCCCGCGGAGTTCGCGCGGCCGCCGAACAGCATGCGATGGTCCGCGGACAGCCGGAAATAGTCGAGGAAGAAGTTGTTGTCGCACACGGCTTCGCGCTGCGCGATCAGCGCGTCGGCGCGCGCGCGGCCGAGCGGTTCGGTCGCGATGATGTACGACGCGATCGGCGCGATGCGCGCGGCGGTGGCGGCGGGCAGGATGCCGCCGGGGCCCGCGTTGCAGCACGACACGACGAAGCGGCAGCGCACTTCGCCCGACGGCGTGCGCACGACCGGCCGCGCGCCGCGCACGACGTCGAGCGCGGGCGTGTGCGCATGGAGCGCGACGCCTTCGCGGCGCGCGGCGTCGGCGAGGCCGAGGCAATACTTGAGCGGATGCAGGTGACCCGACAGCGGATCGTAGACGCCCGCCAGATAGCGGGACGATGCGATGCGCGCACGGATCGCACCGGTGTCGAGCCACGACAGCGACGGATGGCCCCAGCGCGACGTCGCGGCATCCATCCACGCGCGCAGATCGTCGATGCGGCGCGGCTTCGTCGCGACCGTCAGGTAGCCGCGCGTGAAGTCGCAGTCGATGCCGTGGCGCGCGATGCGCTCGGCGATCAGCGCGACGCCGTCGAGCGACAGCGACCACGCGGCACGCGCGCCGGCGGCGCCGAGCTGCCGCTCGATCACCTCGTCTTTCGCGAAGCCCGTGATTGCCTGGCCGCCGTTGCGGCCCGACGCGCCCCAGCCGGGCCGGTGCGCATCGATCACGGCGACCGACAGCCCGCGCGCGCGGCAATCGAGCGCCGTCGACAGGCCCGCGAAGCCCGCGCCGATCACGCACACGTCGACGTCGATCGCGTCTTCCAACACGGGATCGTCGACCGCGGGGCGCGCGGCGGTCGCTTCGTAGTACGAGTCGCGCGCGAGCGCGTCGGCGCGGGCGGTGAAAGACTGCGTCATCAAACCGACTCCCTCGAGGACGGCCGGCGCCGGTGCGCGACGCACCGCGATCCGGCCGGGTGAAACGATGCGGGACGCCATGCACGCGGCACGGCGTCCCGCGTGGCACGCATCAGAACGAATAGATGAACTGCGTCGCGAGCAGGTCGTTGGACTTGCCGTACGAACCGTCGTTGCGCAGGAACACCTTGTTGTTCGCCCAGTCGTGCCGGTATTCGACCTTCACGGTGATCTGCTGGGTCGGATAGAACAGCAGGTCGAGCGCGACGTCCTGACGGATCGCGCCCTTGCACTCGAAGCCCAGGCCGCCGCCGGCCTTCGACATCGCGAGGCAGTCCGCGTCGACGCCGAAGCCGTTGTTCGGATCCATCCCGTTGCCGTTCAGCGCGATGCCGCCACCGCCGCCGCCGTTCTTCGTGTTGGCGAGCAGGTCGTAGCGCAGCGTCACGCCCATGCGGCCGACCACCGGCGCGTTGAACTTGCGGTGCGCGAGCAGCGACAGACCGTACCACTGCGCGAGCCCGCCGTTGAACGCCGCGTGCTGCTGCCGGCCGTAGTCGATTTCGGCGTTGTACTGAACATCGGCGAGCGTGTAGGTCGCGTCGAGTTCGCCGAAGAAGAACGAACCATAGGCGCTCGGCGCCGCGCCGCCCGGGCCGTAGTGCACGACGCCCTGATCGTCGATCGCGCTCGCCAGCGTCTGCCGCCCGATGTTGAACGATCCGCCGATATCGAGCGCGCTCGACCACGTGTAGTCCGCGCGCGCGGTGAAGGTCGGCACCTTGTTGCTCGTGCTGATCGGGTCGCCGAGCGCATTGGTGCCCGTCTGCGTGACCGAGCCGTACGTGCGGTACTGCTCGTTGCCGAGGAAGAACTTCCACGCCCAGTTGCCCTTCGTGTAGTTCGCGCCGACGCCGACGTAGCTGCCCGGATCCGAGAAATCGTACAGCAGGTTGTGCGTGAGCGTGAGCATCTGGTTCGACTGCTGCACCTCGTAGCCGCCGAAGCTCGGGATCAAACCGGCGACGAGCGTCGTCGACGCGGTGATCGGCACGTTGACGACCGCCGTGTTCAGCAGGTTGTCGGTGATCGAGCCGCGCGAGTTCTGCAGCAGCGTGATGCCGTTGCCGCGGTTCGGCATCAGCGTGATCTCCGCCGACGGCGCCATCGGGCCGACGCCGAAGGTCTTCTTGATGTCGAGGTAGAGATCGCCGAACGTGCTGTTGAAGTAGTTGTACGCGTTCTCGTGGTTCGCGAACAGGAACGACGACGTGCCGGCCGCGCGGTTGTAGATGTAGGTCGGGTCGATGTAGCCGGTGACCGACAGGCCCGCGAGCGGCCCGGTGTTGGCCGCGTCCGTCAGCGAGTCGACCTTCAGCTGCTGGTTCGCGATCTGCTGCTTCATCTCGCTGACTTCGTCGTTGGTCAGCGTGGCCTGGGCACGGCCGTAGTCCGGCGAGGACGGATCGGCGGCCACCATTGCCGGCTTGGCCGAGGCCGTCGCGCCGGCCTGCGCGACAGATGCGCCGCCCGGCTTCGCGGCGAGCTGCGCCTGCATGGCCTTCATCTGTTTCTGCAGCGCGGCGACCTGCGCCTGCAGTGCCTTGATTTCGGCGGAGGTCGAGTCGGCCAGCGCGATGCCCGGCAACGCGCCGGCCACCAGCAGGCAGATCAGTTTCTTCTTCATTGCGGATTCTCCTTGTCGTGGGCCTGTCAATGTGTGATCGGTTCGCGCGCCGCATCGTGCGGCGCGCGGGTCTTGTTATCGATGGAAAGGAAGAGGGAAGTCAGGCCGCCGCGAACGCCGCCTTCAAGTCGGCCACCCGGCGCCGTTCGCGCGCGATCATCATCTGGTTCACGACGATCACGCCGATCGTCACCGCCGTGATGAACAGCGTCGCCAGCGCGTTCATCTCCGGGTTCAGCCCGAGTCGCACGCGCGAGAACACCACCAGCGGCAGCGTCGTCGAGCCCGGCCCCGACAGGAACGCCGACAGCACCAGATCGTCGATCGACAGCGTGAACGACAGCAGCCAGCCGGACAGCAGCGCCTGCGAGATCAGCGGCAGCGTCACCACGAAGAACACCTTCAGCGGCGTCGCGCCCAGATCGAGCGCGGCTTCCTCCAGCGACTTGTTCATCTCCTTGACGCGCGACTGCACGATGATCGCCACGTACGACACGCACAGCATCACGTGGCCGATCCAGATCGTCACCATCCCGCGACCCTTCGGCCAGCCGAACATCTGCTCCAGCGCCACGAACAGCAGCAGCAGCGAGATCCCCTGGATCACCTCCGGAATCACCAGCGGCGCGTTGATCATCCCCGTGTACAGCGTGAAGCCCTTGAAACGGCCGAAGCGCGCGAGCACGAAGCCCGCCCACGTGCCGATCGCGACCGACGCGGTGGCCGTCAACAGGCCGATCTTCAGCGACAGCCACGCGGCCGTGAGCAGCTCGTCGTCCTGCCACAGCGCCGCGTACCACTTCAGCGAGAAGCCCGACCACACCGTCACCAGCTTCGACTCGTTGAACGAGTACACGACCAGGCTGATGATCGGGATGTACAGGAACAGGAAGCCGAAGGCGAGAACGCCCGTCGACAGCGGTTTGCTCGGCTTGATCATTTCGCTTCCTCCAGTTCCTTGACCTGGTAGTACTGGAACAGCGCCATCGGCACCAGCAACAGCAGCACCATCGCGACCGTCACCGCGGACGCCATCGGCCAGTCCATGTTGTTGAAGAATTCGTCCCACATCACGCGGCCGATCATCAGCGTGTCGGCGCCGCCGAGCAGTTCCGGAATCACGTATTCGCCGACCGCCGGAATGAACACCAGCAGGCTGCCGGCGATGATCCCGTTCTTCGACAGCGGCAGCGTGATGCGCGTGAACGCGACCCACGGCTTGGCGCCCAGGTCGTACGCGGCCTCGAGCAGCGTGAGATCCATCTTCACGAGGTGCGCATACAGCGGCATCACCATGAACGGCAGGTACGAATAGACCATCCCGATGTAGACGCCCGCGTCGCTGTGGTAGAGGCGCAGCGGCGTGTGGATGATGCCCAGTGCGATCAGCGTGTGGTTCAGGAGACCGTCATCCTTCAGGATGCCGATCCATGCGTACACGCGAATCAGGAACGACGTCCAGAACGGCAGCATCACGGCCATCATCAGCACGTTGCGCCGGCCCGGTTCCGAGCGCGCGATGTAGTACGCCATCGGGTAACCGATCAGCAGACACAGCACCGTCGACACGGCGGCCATCTTCAGCGAGCTGAGGTAGGTCGCGATGTACAGGTCGTCCTGCAGCAGGAACGCGTAGTGCGACAGCTGCAGCGCGAAGTGCACGACGCCGTCCTTGATCTCGACCAGCGACGTGTACGGCGGGATGCCCATCACCTGGTCGGCGAAGCTGATCTTGAACACCAGCACGAACGGCAGCGCGAAGAAGATCGTGAGCCACAGGAACGGCACGCCGATCGCGATGCCGCGGCCCGACGGCAGGAAGCGCGACAGCGCGGCGAAGCGGCTGCGGCGTATGGCGGCATGTGTGGCAGCGGTGGCGCCGGTCTGGACCGGCGCGGACGGCGTGGAGGCGGAAGTTCTCATCATGTCGCCCTCACTGCGTCAGCACGACGCCGCTGGCCGGCGACCACGACACGAACACGTCGTCGTTCCACGCCGGCGCGCTGTCGTGCATCAGGTGCGAGCTCGACAGGTTCGACACGACCGTCTTGCCGCTCGGCAGACGCACGTGATACAGCGAGTACGCACCCATGTACGCGATGTCGGTCACCACACCGCGCGCCCAGTTGTGATGCGAGCCGGGTTTTTCGCGGGACACGTGCACGCGTTCCGGACGCACCGAGATGCCGACCGGCATGCCGAGCGGGCCCGTCACGCCGTGGCTCACGTACATGCGTGCCTCGAGGTCGTCGCTCTCGACGAAGATGTGATCGGGTTCGTCCTCGACCACGCGCCCTTCGAACAGGTTCGTCGAGCCGATGAACTCGGCCGAGAAGCGGCTGTTCGGGTATTCGTACACTTCGCCCGGCGTGCCGATCTGCACGATCTTGCCTTCGCTCATCACCGCGAGGCGGCTCGCCATCGTCATCGCTTCTTCCTGGTCGTGCGTGACCATCACGCAGGTCACGTCGACCTTCTCGATGATGTTCACGAGTTCGAGCTGGGTCTTCTGGCGGATCTTCTTGTCGAGCGCGGACATCGGCTCGTCGAGCAGCAGCAGCTTCGGGCGCTTCACCAGCGAGCGGGCGAGCGCGACGCGCTGCTGTTGGCCGCCCGACAGTTGATGCGGCTTGCGCTTCGCGTACTTGCTCATCTGCACGAGCGCGAGCGCGTCGGCCACGCGTTCCTTGATTTCGTTCTTCGGCGTGCCTTCCTGCTTCAGTCCGAACGCGACGTTCGACTCGACCGACATGTGCGGAAACAGCGCGTACGACTGGAACATCATGTTCACCGGCCGGCGGTACGGCGGCAGCGACGCGAGGTCCTCGCCGTCGACGAAGATCTTGCCGGAGGTGGCCGTTTCCAGCCCGGCGAGCATGCGCAAGAGCGTCGACTTGCCGCAGCCCGAGCTGCCGAGCAGTGCGAACAATTCGTTCTTCGCGATCGTCAGGTTGACGTTGTCGACGGCCGTGCTGTCGCCGAACTTCTTCACGACGTTTTCGATGCGCACGAAGGCGTCGTTCCTGGTACGGGCCGTGGCGGCCGGTTGAGTCTGTCGTGCAGCAGCGGAAGAGGGTATCGATTGCATGGGAGTCACCATTCGTTCTTCACGGATTGCGGGCGTGAGCGTCCCCGCGCGAGGCGCGCAACGCGACTCGCGGACAACGGCTCATGCCGGATGGAACAGTGCGCGCGGCGCGCGCGGGCGGACGGCTGTCCGCGTATCTCAGGCGTGCAGGCGTGGAGCGATGCCTGCGCCGCCGTGATGCATGGCGATCAGTGGCCGGTTTTCAGTTGCGCCCACAGACGGTTCTCGAGGCGCAGGATGTCGGCCGGCATCGGCTTCATCAGCACCATCTTCTTCAGCACGTCTTCGGGCGGATAGACGGTCGGATCCTGCGCGACGGCCGGCGTCACGAACTGGTGCGCGGCCTTGTTCGCGGTCGGGTAGAACACCGTGTTGGTGATCGCGGCGTTGACCTTCGCGTCGGACACGTAGTTGATCCACTTGAGCGCGGCCTCGGGGTGCGGCGCATCCTTCGGGATCACCATCACGTCGAACCATAGCAAGCCGCCCTCCTTCGGATTCGCGAACTTGATGTCGTACGAGCGCTTCGCCTCCGACGAGCGGCGGTGCGCGATGCCGATGTCGCCCGACCAGCCGAGTGCGACGCACACGTCGTTGTTCGCGAGGTCGTTGATGTAGCCGGACGAGTTGAACTGGGTGATGTACGGGCGGACTTTCTTCAGGACTTCGAAGGCAGCCTGATAGTCGCCGGGGTTCTTGCTGTTCGGATCCTTGCCCATGTATTGCAGCGTCGCGGCGAACACGTCGACGGCCTGGTCGAGGAACGACACGCCGCAGCTTTTCAGCTTTTCCATGTTGGCCGGGTCGAACACCAGCGCCCAGCTGTCGACGGGCGCCTTGTCGCCGAGCGCCTTCTTCACCGCCTGCGCGTTGTAGCCGATGCCGTCCGTGCCGTAGGCCCAGGGGACGCCGTACTGGTTGCCCGGGTCGGCATCCGAGATCATCTTCATCAGCAGCGGGTCGAGGTTCGCGAGGTTCGGGATCTTCGACTTGTCGAGCTTCTGGTACACACCGGCCTGGATCTGCTTGGCCATGTAGTTCGAGGTCGGCACGACGATGTCGTAGCCCGAACTGCCCGCCAGCAGCTTCGCCTGCAGCGTGTCGTCGCTGTCGTAGTTGTCGTACTTGACGTGGATGCCCGTCTGCTTCTGGAAATTCGGGATCGTGTCGGGTGCGATGTAGTCGGACCAGTTGTAGACGTTCAGCTCGTCGGCACGCGCCGACGGGCTGGCGACCGACGTGAACGCGGCCGCGGCGGCAAGGGCCGCGACGGAACAGGCTTGGCGAAGAAAGCAGGCACGCATGGTGGAATTCCCCTGGGTTATGGCGGCGTGCGGCGCCCGCCGCACGCCTGTAGGCAAAGTCGTTACGAAAGGCCCAGTTGCTGGGCGGTCGCATCGACGGCCTTCTTCGCCTTCGATACGAGTTCATCGATTTCCTGACGCGAGATCACGAGCGGCGGCGACAGCAGCATCCGGTCGCCGGTCGCTCGCATGATCAGGTTTCCGTTGAAGCAGAAGTCGCGGCAGATCGTGCCGACGTCGCCGCCGTTCGCGAAGCGGCGGCGTTCGGCCGGCGACTCGGCGAGCTGCAGGCTCGCGACCATCCCGTGGCCGTGCACTTCGCCGACGATCGGATGACGCGCGAAGGTTTCGCGCATCAGCGCCTGGAAGTACGGGCCGGTGTCGTGCTTCACGCGCTCGACGATCCCTTCGTCGCGCAGCAGCTTCAGGTTCGCGACCGCCACCGCGGCCGCGACCGGGTGACCCGAGTACGTGAGGCCGTGATTGAATTCACCGTTGTCGATGATCGGGCGCGCGATGCGTTCGTGGATGCCCACCGCGCCCATCGGCACGTAACCCGACGTCAGGCCCTTGGCCATCGTGATCAGGTCCGGCTCGAAGCCGAAGTGCTGATGCGCGAACCATTCGCCGGTGCGGCCGAAGCCGCCGATCACTTCGTCGGCGACGAGCAGGATGTCGTACTTGCGGCAGATCCGCTGGATTTCCGGCCAGTACGTCGACGGCGGGAAGATCACGCCGCCCGCCCCCTGGAACGGCTCGCCGATGAACGCGGCGACGTTCTCCGCGCCGAGTTCGAGGATCTTCGCCTCGAGCTGCTGCGCGCGGGCCAGACCGAATGCTTCGGGCGTTTCGCCAGTCGCGGCTTCGCCGAAGAAATACGGCTGGTCGATGTGCACGATGTTCTCGACCTTCGACGGCATCTGCTCGTGCATGTAGCCCATCCCGCCGAGCGTGCCACCCGCGATCGTCGAGCCGTGGTAGCCGTTCTTGCGCGAGATCACGACCTTCTTCTGCGGCTTGCCCTGCACACGCCAGTACTGGTGCACGAGGCGCAGCACGGTGTCGTTGCCTTCCGAGCCGCTGTTGCAATAGAAGAAGTGGTTGAAGCCCGCGGGCGTAACTTCGGCGAGCATCGCCGACAGTTCGATCACCGGCGGGTGCGTGGTCTTGAAGAACGTGTTGTAGAACGGCAGTTCCTGGAGCTGGCGATACGCGGCGTCGGCGAGTTCCTTGCGGCCGTAGCCGACGTTCACGCACCAGAGGCCGGCCATGCCGTCGATGACCTTGTTGCCGTCCGAGTCCCACAGGTAGACGCCGTCGGCCTTCACGATCACGCGGCTGCCCGCGCGGTTGAGCGCGCCCATGTCGGAGAACGGGTGGATGTGGTGCGCGGCGTCGAGCGCGCGGTATTCGGCGGTCGAGCGCGCCTGCGTCGTGCGCGGTGCGGTGGCCGGCGCGGCCGGCTGGATCCAGGCAGATTCGTTGCGGTAAGTCATGTTTCCTCCGTGATTCCGTATTCGGTCGTGTGCACGCTCAGACGTGCAGCAGCAGATGGCGGCGTTCCCACGAGCTGATCACGCGGAAGAACGCTTCGTATTCGGTTTCCTTCAGCGCGAAATACGCCTTCAGGAACTTGTGGCCGAGAATCTCGCCGAGCGGCTCGCACGCGGCCATCAGCGTGAGCCCTTCCTCGAGGTTGCGCGGCAGTTGGTACGGCAGTTCGTAGCCGTCGCTGACGAGCGGTTCGGTCGGCTCCAGCCGCTGCGTCATGCCGAGATAGCCGGCCGCGAGCGTCGCCGCGAGCGCGAGATACGGGTTGCAGTCGACGCCCGGAATCCGGTTCTCGATGCGGCGCGCGGCCGGGCCCGAGTGCGGGATGCGGAAGCCGACCGTGCGGTTGTCGTAGCCCCATTGCACGTTGATCGGCGCGGCCATGAAGCGCGACAGCCGGCGGTACGAGTTGATGTACGGCGCGAAGATCGGCATCAGCGCGGGCGTGTATTTCTGCAGCCCCGCGAGGTAGTTGTAGAACATCGACGTCGCGCCGCCGGTTTCCGGCGACGTGAACAGGTTCCGGCCCGTTTCCTCGTCGACGATGCTCTGATGCACGTGCATCGCCGAACCCGGCTCGTTTTCCATCGGCTTCGCCATGAACGTTGCGTACATGTTGTGACGCAGCGCGGCCTCGCGCACCGTGCGCTTGAACAGGAACACCTGGTCGGCGAGCGACAGCGCGTCGCCGTGCATGAAGTTGATCTCCATCTGCGCGGCGCCGACTTCGTGGATCAGCGTGTCGATGTCGAGGTTCTGCGCTTCGCAGTATTCGTAGATGTCCTCGAACAGCGGATCGAACTCGTTGACCGCCTCGATCGAATACGACTGGCGGCCCGTTTCGGGGCGGCCCGTGCGGCCGACCGGCGGACGCAGCGGCAGGTCCGGGTCCTTGTTCATGTCGACCAGGTAGAACTCGAGCTCCGGCGCGACGACCGGCTTCCAGCCCTTCGCCTTGTAGAGGTCGAGCACGCGGCGCAGCACGTAGCGCGGCGAGATCTCGACCGGCGAGCCGTCGAAGTGCACGCAGTCGTGGATCACCTGCGCGGTCGGATCGACGGCCCACGGGATCAGGCGAATGGTCGACGTGTCGGGCACGCACACCATGTCGGGATCGGTCACGCCGGTCAGCGAGCCGTCTTCCGGATACTCGCCGGTGACGGTCTGCACCATCACGGCCTGCGGCAGCCGCATCGATTCGCCGGAAGTGAACTTGTTGCGCGGCGTGATCTTGCCGCGCGCGATGCCGGCCATGTCGGGAATGATCGCTTCGATCTCGGTGATCCGGTGTTGCTTCAGAAAGTCTTCGATGTCTTGCATGTCTGTTCTCGTTATGTGGGTCGGCGCGCTCAAGCGAGCGCGGCGGCGGCCGCGGCGCGCGTGCGGGCGTTGCGGTGCGCGCGGCAGGCGTCGCCGAAGGCGCGGAAGATCGCGCTCGACAGCGGGTCGTGCGCATGCCGCCATTCCGGGTGCCATTGCACGGCGAGGGCGAAGGCCGGTGCATCGACGACGCTGACGGCCTCGATCAGGCCGTCCGGCGCGACGGCTTCGACGGCGAGGCCGGAACCGAGCTGCGCGATGCCCTGCTTGTGCAGCGAGTTCACGTGCACGTCGTCGCGGCCGCCGGCGAGCGTATGCAGCACGCCGCCGGGCGTCAGGCGCACGACGTGCGCGGGGCCGTATTGCGTGTCCATCGGCGCGTCGTCGTCCTCGCGGTGATCGGCGAAGCCGGGCACTTCGTGCACGCGCTGATGCAGCGTGCCGCCGCAGACGACGTTCAGCTCCTGGAAGCCGCGGCACACGGCCAGCACGGGCACGCCCGCGACGATCGCCGCGCGCAGCAGCGGCAGCGTCGTCGCGTCGCGTGCGGGATCGTGCTTCGTGCCGGGCGCGCTCGGCTCGCCGCCGTACAGGTGCGGCTCGACGTTCGAATAGCTGCCGGTAAACAACAGGCCGTCGACCGTGGCGAGCACGTCGTCGGTCGACTGGCGATCGCCGAGCGCGGGCAGCACCATCGCGAGCGCGTGCGCGCCGTCGACGATCGCCGCGACGTACTTGTCGCCGACCGTGTGCGACGCATGTGCGCCGATTTGCGTGAGGTCGGCGGTGATGCCGACGAGGGGTTTCCTTTCCATGACGTCAATCAGTTGTCCGTAGGGCCATGACGTGCGTTGCGCGGGAAAATCGTGAAATGCAGGCGCGACACGACCCCGCAGCCTGGCGAAATGCGCAAGGCCGCTGGTGAATGGGCGCAACGGGTTCGCATGGCGATCCGCGCTGCGCGCGACGGTCAGGCCGTCGTTCGTTTCGTTGTGCTGCGCGACGCGGCAATGGATGCGCGAACGCGTTCCGTCACCGCGCGGACGGCGCGGCTAACGAGCAGGCAATTGAAACGAACGACGAGAAAAGGAGGAGAGGCGCTATGGCAGCAGCGACGCGACTTCGTCGGTATCGACGGCCACGAACGCGCGTGCGGAAACGGCGTTGTGACGGCGAACGGAACGACGGGACAGGATGGTGTAGATCGACAGATGCAGCAGGCGAGGACTATGCCAGCCGCAACTGCCATCGGAAGCGGGAGCAGCGCTGCGCAAACTTCGCACATCGCCTCGATCCCACCTCACCAGAGGGCCACGGACTCTCACGATTACACTCGACTGGTTTGTTGAAAGTATTGAACACCTGATCGTTTCGGCGCGCGAGGCGTTTAAAATAATCGAGGTGTCGGGCCTGCGTCATTTACATCGAAAGGCATCAATTTTTACGTTGCAGTAACGTTTTTCGGTGCCGATGAATGGCCAATGACGCTGACCTGAGAGCCAGCATATACGAGCCAAAAACGGCGTCAAATGTTTTTTGACGGTCTCATGTCAGGGCTTTCCCGAGGCACTCCGAACAAAAGATTCGCAAATGGAATGATTCGCGGGGTGTTCATTATTTCGAACGCCTTTCAGGGTTTTCCCCGCTGATGCGCGGCATAAAGTGATTAGAATATTCAACGGCTGCGTAATGCCGTTCAACGCATCGTTTCACTTTTTCACCGCACTCCTATCGTGTCCGAAACCGAATCGATGTCCACCGAAGTCGCCGAGCGCCTGCGTTTCGTGCGCAACAAGCATGGCCTGTCGCAGCGCGAACTCGCGAAGCGGGCCGGCGTGACCAACGGCACGATCTCGCTGATCGAACAGGGGCGCGTGAGCCCGTCGGTCGGCTCGCTGAAGAAACTGCTCGAATGCATTCCGATGAGTCTCGCGGAGTTCTTCACGTTCGAACTCGTCGAATCGCGCTCGGTCGTATCGCGCCGAGACGAGATGCCGAACCTCGGCAACGACGCGCTCGCGTTTCATCTCGTCGGCGCGGGCGTGAAGGACCGCAACATGTGCATCATGCGCGAGATCTACCAGCCGCTCGCCGACACGGGGCCCGAGATGCTCGTGCACGCGGGGCACGAGGGCGGCGTGGTCGTGTCGGGCCGGCTCGAGCTCACCGTCGACGGCGCGACGTGGCTGCTCGACCCCGGAGACGGCTACTACTTCGAAAGCCGTTTGCCGCACCGTTTTCGCAATCCCAGCGCGGAACAGCTCTGCGAGGTCGTGTCGGCGAATTCGCCGGCCACCTTCTGACCGCGCATCACCGCATTCGCCGCCGGCAGTGTTGCCGTTGCGCGGCGTGCCGCAGCGCGAATGCCACGACAATTGAGGCATCCTGATGAACAAGTTGACTTTGGCTGACTGGCAGGACAAGGCGGCGTCGCTCACGATCGACGGGCGCGCATTCATCGACGGCGCGTCGCGCGACGCGCACGGCGGCAGGACGTTCGACTGCGTGAGCCCGATCGACGGCCGCGTGCTCGCGAAGGTGGCCGATTGCGGCGAGGCCGACGTGAACGCCGCCGTCGCGGCCGCGCGCCGCGCGTTCGACGCCGGCGTATGGGCCGGACTGAACCCGCGCGCGCGCAAGGCCGTGCTGCTGCGGTGGGCCGCGCTGATGCGCGAGCATCTCGACGAACTGTCGCTGCTCGAGACGCTCGATGCGGGCAAGCCGATCGGCGACACCACGACGGTCGACGTGCCGGGCGCCGCGTATTGCGTCGAGTGGTTCGCCGAAGCGATCGACAAGGTCGGCGGCGAAGTCGCGCCGGCCGACCATCATCTCGTCGGTCTCGTCACGCGCGAGCCGGTCGGCGTGGTGGCGGCCGTCGTGCCGTGGAACTTCCCGATCCTGATGGCTGCATGGAAGTTCGGCCCGGCGCTCGCGGCCGGTAACAGCGTCGTGCTGAAGCCGTCGGAGAAATCGCCGCTGACCGCGATCCGCGTCGCGCAGCTCGCATACGAAGCCGGCATCCCGGCCGGCGTGTTCAACGTCGTGCCGGGCGCGGGCGAGCCGGGCAAGCTGCTCGCGCTGCATCGCGATGTCGACTGCATCGCGTTCACCGGCTCCACCGCGGTCGGCAAGCTGATCATGCAGTACGCCGCGCAGTCGAACCTGAAGCGCGCGTGGCTCGAACTCGGCGGCAAGTCGCCGAACATCGTGCTGCCGGATTGTCCGGACCTCGACCGCGCCGCGCAGGCCGCGGCCGGCGCGATCTTCTACAACATGGGCGAGATGTGCACGGCCGGCTCGCGCCTGCTCGTGCATCGCGACATCAAGGACGCGTTCATCGAGAAGCTGGTCGCGGCCGCGCGCGCGTACGTGCCGGGCAACCCGCTCGATCCGTCGGTATCGATGGGCGCGATCGTCGACGGGATCCAGCTCGAACGCGTGCTCGGCTACATCGATGCCGGGCGCAAGGAGGGCACGCTCGTCACGGGCGGTGCGCGCGTGAAGGAGGACACGGGCGGCTTCTACGTGGAGCCGACGGTGTTCGAGGTGAAGCCCGACGCGAAGATCGCGCGCGAGGAGATCTTCGGCCCGGTGCTGTCGGTGATCGTGTTCGACGATGTCGACGAGGCCGTGCGGATCGCGAACGATACCGAGTACGGCCTGGCGGCGGCGGTGTGGACGTCCAATCTCACGACCGCGCACGACGTGTCGCGCCGGCTGCGGGCGGGCACGGTGTGGGTGAACTGCTACGACGAAGGCGGCGACATGAACTTCCCGTTCGGCGGCTACAAGCAGTCGGGTAATGGCCGCGACAAGTCGCTGCACGCGCTCGAGAAATACACCGAGCTGAAGTCGACGCTGATCCGGCTGCGCTGACGCGGCCGGTGTGCGGGGCGCGGTGCCGACGGGCGCCGCGCCCGCGCGCGTCAGGCCGAGCGCAGTGCCGGGTGGAAGCCCGCGGCTTCGATGATCGACTGCACGCGTTCGGCGCCTTGTGCCGACTCGACCTTGACCGTCTTCGCGGCCACGTCGATGTCGAGCTTCGCGGCGGGGTCCGCTGCCGTCACGGCGCGCGTGATGGCATTGGCACAGCCGCCGCAGGTCATGTCCTGGACTTCGAATTCCATCGTGTTCTCCTGGGTGGATGGGCGATTGAGAAACATGAGCAGCATGAAGCTTGCCATGGTGGGAAGGTCAAGCCCCTGCGATGCGTTCGGCGCCGCATAAGTAATTTGTAAAACTGAAGTCAGACGAATCGCAATCCGCCCGCGTGCGTCAGTCCGAATTTTTCCCGATTGACGCTCGGGTATTGTCGGCGAAATCTGGCGGAGCCTTGCGCGACAAGGTGCATGTCATGTCGGTGATGCACGATGTCCATGCCACCAGTAAGGGTACTTGAAGAGGGAAATGCGAATCGATCTTACTATCGGTTCCCCTCGATATTTCATTTCGTTACCCGTATGAATCGCTTCGCTTTCGGTTTCGCACTGGCCCTGCTGGGCGCATCGGCAACGTCCGCATTCGCTGCCGACGACGTCGTCAACCTGACCCTGAAGGACCACAAGTTTTCGCCCGACGGCGTGACGATTCCGGCCGGCAAGAAGGTGAAGTTCGTCGTGAAGAACCTCGACGCGACGCCCGCGGAATTCGAAAGCGACGATTTCAAGGCAGAGAAGGTCGTGCCGGCCGGCAAGTCGATCGAGATCCTGATCGGGCCGCTGAAGGCCGGCACCTACGAGTTCCACGACGAGTATCACGAAGCGCAGTCGAAAACGCACCTGACCGTCAAATAAGCGGATATCGCCATGCTGTCTACCGCCCTGATCGTCTTTCGTGAAGTGCTCGAGGCCGCGCTGGTGGTTTCGATCGTGATGGCCGCGACGAAGGGCGTGCCGAGGCGCGGCTGGTGGGTCGGCGGCGGGCTCGTCGGCGGCGTGATCGGCGCCGGCCTGATCGCCGCGTTCGCCGACGTGATTTCGCAATGGGCCTCCGGCATGGGGCAGGAAGTCTTCAACGCCGGCGTGATGTTCGTCGCGACGCTGATGCTGGCGTGGCACTGCATCTGGATGAGCCGCCACGGCCGCGAGATGGCGCTGCACATGGGCGAGGTCGGCCGGGCCGTCGCGGCCGGCAGCCGGCCGCTGACGGGGCTCGCGATCGTCGTCGGTGTCGCGGTGCTGCGCGAGGGCTCCGAGGCCGTGCTGTTCCTGTACGGCATCGCGGCGGGCGATCCGGGACAGACGCCGCAGATGATCGTCGGCGGGCTGCTCGGCGTGCTGGGTGGCGCCGGGCTCGGCTACGCGATGTATGCGGGCCTGCTGCAGATTCCGCTCAAGCGCCTGTTCTCCGTCACCAACGCGCTGATCGTGCTGCTCGCGGCGGGGATGGCGAGCCAGTGCGTCGGCTTCCTGCTCGCCGCCGGCCTCGTGCCGTCGTGGGGCGATGCGGTCTGGGATACCTCGTGGCTGCTCAAGGAATCGAGCATCGTCGGCAAGGCGCTGCATACGCTGATCGGCTATACCGCGCGTCCGGCGGGAATCCAGATCGCGGCGTACGTCGTTACGCTGGTCGCGATCGTCGTGCTGGCGCGGCTCGTCGGCCGGCCCCGGACGGTGGTGCCGCCGCCGCGGCCCGTTGCGTGAGCGGGCCGGGGCCGAATGCAGAAAGGGGCGTCATGGACGCCCCTTTTTTCTTGCGTTGATGATGGCGCGCGCGCAGCCGCGCGGCGCGTTCAGCGATGGTTGTCGATCCATGCGCGGGCCCATTCGAGCCCCGCTTCGCGCGCTTCGTCTTCGGTGTCGAACACGCCGAGCACGCCCGACGCTTCGACGAGCCGATTGTTCTGCGTGATCGTGCCGCTCGCCGCGAAGCGTTCGGGCTGCAGGATTTCGTCCTGCTGCAGGATCGAATGGCCCCAGATCTGGTAGCCGTGATAGGTCTGCGCTTCCATTATCGCGTCACCTCCGCGGAACGGCTGCCCGTGCCGACACGCAGCACATTGCCGTCCGGCGTGTATTGCCGCGGGATGTCCGAGAACTTGAGTGCGTGCGGCGTATCGGGCATGGCCGGCTGCATCACCGTGAGCCGGCCCGGCGCGGGCTGCGCGACCGGGCGCGGTGCGGCCGGTGTTTCGACCGTCGCGGCGGTCGGTCGATGTGGCACGGTTTTCACGGCTTGTGCGACGCGGCGCTTGTGCAGCTTGACCGCAGCCTTCGGCTGCACGCTCGCGTGCTTTTCCACGGTCTTGCCGCCCGCGTGCGCGTCGGCACCCGGGCGCGCTGCCGGCGTACGGGCGTCCGGCGTGCGCGCCGCCGGCAACCGTGCCTCGGGCGGGTTCCAGACTTCGACGTAGTGCTCGGCCGCCCAGCCCGTCGACGCGAAGCTCAGCGCCAGCAATCCGCATCCAAACAGTCTTACCATGGTCTCTCCGTCATCTTGCGTGCGGCTCGCGTCGCGTTGCGGTGCCCGGTGAGAAGGCGGCCGCTCATCCGTGCTCGGGGAGCACGTTTCACGAAAATACCTCGAGCCCGTGTTTCTCGACGATCTGCAACATGCGCGCGGCGATACCGCTCGGCCGCTTGTCGCCCTGTTCCCATTGGCGAATCGTCGACGTCGTCGTGTTCAGGTAGAGCGCGAACACGCTCTGGCTGACATTGACCGACTTACGGATGCGTGCGATCGCTTCCGGATCGAACTTCGGCGCCGCTTCGATGCAAAGGACGTCGTATTCGCGCATTGTCGTCTTGTCGATCTGCCGTGCGCGATAGAGACCCGACGCAGCGCTGTGGACCGCCTCCGTCGCGTCGCTCTTGAATCGGCTCTTAGCCATTGCAAATCTCCACCCACTCGTTCAGTGCGACCAGTGTCGCGATGTCGACGTCGGTGCGTCGACCGACATCCGCTGCGAGCTTTTTGAAGGCGCGCAGTTCGTGAGCGTCGATGTTGTCACGGTCGCACTTGGCGAACAGGAACACGAACACCCACGTATGCCCGACCTTGCCCAGCACGATGCCGCGCTGACGATTCCCGTCCAGACGCTTCTTCCAGACGTTGCCTCCAAGTTCGACGCCCTGGCCCCGCGCCAGCTGTCGCACTGCGCGGCACAGTTCGCCATCGGCGATTCCCGCTTTTCCTGCTGCCTTGTGAAACCACTTCGTCTTGAACACGCGTCGTACGGAAGCAGACATGTCGAGCCAGTCAAGTTAGCACAGGATTATATACCACCAAGTGGTATATATTTCGACTTGGCCGAATGGCCTGCTTCACGCGGATACTCAGCCCCGACGGGCCACTGGCCTCCCTCGCGGGAGGCACGCGTCATTCCACCGTCACCGATTTCGCGAGGTTGCGCGGCTTGTCGACGTCGGTGCCGCGCGCGCATGCGGTGTGATACGCGAGCAGCTGCAGCGGCACGACGTGCAGGATCGGCGACAGCTGCCCGTAGTGTTCCGGCATCCGGATCACGTGCAGGCCGTCGTCGTTGACGATCTGCGTGTCGGCATCCGCGAACACGTACAGCTCGCCGCCGCGTGCGCGCACTTCCTGCATGTTCGACTTCAGCTTCTCAAGCAGCGTGTCGTTCGGCGCGACCGTCACGACCGGCATCGCTTCGGTGACGAGCGCGAGCGGCCCGTGCTTCAGCTCACCGGCCGGATACGCCTCGGCATGGATGTACGAGATTTCCTTCAGCTTCAGCGCGCCTTCGAGCGCGATCGGGTAATGCAGCCCGCGGCCGAGGAACAGCGCGTTTTCCTTGCGTGCGAATTCGTCCGACCACGCGATGATCTGCGGCTCGAGCGCGAGCACGCTGTTCAGCGCGGCCGGCAGGTGGCGCAGCTCCTTCAGGAATTGCGCTTCCTGCGCGGCGTCGACGTGCCCGCGCAGCTTGCCGAGCGTCGCGGCCAGCACGAACAGCGCGACGAGCTGCGTCGTGAACGCCTTGGTCGACGCGACGCCGATCTCGGTGCCCGCGTGCGTCAGGAACTGCATCTCGGTGAGGCGCACCATCGCGCTCGTCGCGACGTTGCACACCGCGAGCGTATGCGTGTGGCCGAGCGACTGCGCGTGCTTGAGCGCGGCGAGCGTGTCGGCCGTCTCGCCCGACTGCGAAATCACCAGCACGAGCTGGCGCGGGTTCGGCACCGACTCGCGATAGCGGTATTCGCTCGCGATCTCGACCTGGGTCGGGATCTTCGCGATCGATTCGAGCCAGTACTTCGCGGTGAGGCCCGAGTAGTAGCTCGTGCCGCACGCGAGGATCAAAAGGCTGTCGATGTTCGCGAACGCGGCGGGGGCCGCCTCACCGAACAGCGTCGCGTCGAACGCTTCGGTTTGCGGCACCGTGTCGCCGATCGCGCGCGGCTGCTCGAAGATTTCCTTCTGCATGAAGTGGCGGTACGGGCCCAGCTCGACCGCGCCGCCGTATGCGCTGACGACGCGGATCTCGCGCTGCGCGAGCGCGCCGTGGCGGTCGACGATCTTCACGCCGTCGAGCGACAGTTCGCACACGTCGCCTTCCTCGAGGAACGTGAAGCGGTCGGTGCTGCCGGCCAGCGCCAGTGCGTCGGATGCGAGGAAGTTCTCGCCGTCGCCGTGGCCGACGACGAGCGGCGAACCCTGGCGCGCACCGACGACGGTGTGCGGCTGGTCCTTGTGCGTCACCGCGATCGCATACGCGCCGTGCAGCTGCTGCACGGCTTCGCGCACGGCCGCGAACAGGTCGCCGCGATACAGGCTGTGCACGAGGTGCGCGATGACTTCGGTGTCGGTCTGCGACACGAACTCGTAGCCCTTCGCGCGCAGCGCTTCGCGCAGCGTCTCGAAGTTCTCGATGATGCCGTTGTGCACGAGCGCGAGCGCGTTCGACGAGAAGATCGGGTGTGCGTTGTGCGTGACGGGCGCGCCGTGCGTCGCCCAGCGCGTGTGCGCGACGCCGGTCGTGCCTTCGAGATGCGATTCCTGCACCTGCGCGTCGAGATCGGCGACGCGCGCGACGCTGCGCGCGCGCTTCGGCGCGCCCGGCTCGAGCACGGCGACGCCGCACGAATCGTAGCCACGGTATTCGAGGCGCCGCAATCCTTCGATCAGCACCGGAACGATATTACGCTGCGCAACTGCGCCGACAATGCCGCACATGAATGGTCAATCCTGTAAGTCGACGCGGGCGCCGTCCGGGCGCCCGCTAAAGGTTCAGCTCTTCTTCTTGACCGGGCGGACGTAGCCGCTCTTCGCGGTCTGCGTCTTCTCGTTCAATGCGAGGACGCCTTCGGCGACGTCCTTCCAGATCGTCGTGCCGGCCGCGATCGTCACGCCGCGGCCGACGCGCACCGGCGCGACGAGCTGCGTGTCGGAGCCGACGAACACGTCGTCCTCGATCACGGTGCGGAACTTGTTCGCGCCGTCGTAGTTGCAGGTGATCGTGCCCGCGCCGATGTTCACGCGCGCGCCGATGTCGGCGTCGCCGATGTAGGTGAGGTGGTTCGCCTTCGAGCCGTGGCCGATCACCGCGTTCTTCACCTCGACGAAGTTGCCGACGTGCGCTTCGTCGGCGAGCTGCGCGCCCGGACGCAGCCGCGCGTACGGGCCGATCACGGTGTTTGCGCCGAGCTCGGCGCCGTCGATGTGCGTGAACGCGTCGATGCGCGTGCCCGCGCCGATCGACGCGTTGCGGATCACGCAGTTCGCGCCGATCGTCACGTTGTCGGCGAGCGTCACGTTGCCTTCGAACACGCAGTTCACGTCGATCGACACGTCGCGGCCGCAGCGCAGCGTGCCGCGCACATCGAGCCGCGCCGGATCGGCGAGCGTGACGCCGTCGACGAGCAGCGCATCGGCGACGTTGCGCTGATGGATGCGCTCGAGCTCCGCGAGCTGCGCCTTGCTGTTCACGCCGAGCGTTTCCCATTCCTCGTCGGGCTGCGCCGTGACGATCTCGAAGCCGGCCTCGATCGCGAGCTCGACGACGTCGGTCAGGTAGTACTCGCCCTGCGCGTTCTCGTTCTTCAGCGCGCCGAGCCACATCGACAGCTGCGCCGTGGGCGTGACGATGATGCCGGTGTTGATCTCGGCGATCCTCAACTGCTCGGGCGACGCGTCCTTCTGCTCGACGATGCGCGTGACGAAACCGGACGCGTCGCGCACGATGCGGCCGTAGCCGGTCGGGTCGTCGAGCGTGACGGTCAGAATTCCGTAGCGGCCGTCGCGCGCGGCGTCGACGAGACGCCGCAGCGTCGACGCGCGGGTGAGCGGCACGTCGCCGTACAGCACCAGCGTCGGCTGCGCGGGATCGAGCAGCGGCAGCGCCTGGCGTACCGCGTGGCCGGTGCCGAGCTGCTCGGCCTGCACCGCGAACTGGACATCGGGCGCGGCGACAGCGGCCTGGACCTGCTCGGCGCCGTGACCGACGACGACGACGAGCCGCGACGGCTGCAGCGTGCGCGCGGTGGCGATGACGTGGGAGAGGAGCGGCCTGCCGGCCAGGGGATGGAGCACTTTCGGCAGCGCGGAACGCATGCGCTTGCCGGTGCCTGCCGCCAAAATCACGATATTCATGGCGCCAGCTTGTCAGAGGAGTTCGAAGCCGTCCATTTTAGCATGCGGCCCCCGTCGTTCCGGGCCTGTCGCGGCGGGGCGACAGCGCCGGAACGAGGCCGCGGCCCCGGTTCCGGCGGATGTTCAGGCCCTGCTTACAGGTCGTCGAACTGGACGATCGAGATCGGTTTCGCCGAGCCCGGCGCGGCGGTCTCGTCGCCGGACGCGCACGGCTCTTCGTCGAACGCGATGTCGCCCTGCGGATCGGCCTCGCCGGTCGCGCGCAGCGACGCGAACGGGAACTGGGTCGTATCCATCAGGTGCGACGGCACGACGTTCGCGAGCGCGCTGAACATGTTGTCGACGCGGCCCGGGAAGCGCTTGTCCCATTCGCGGATCAGCGCCTTCATTTCCGCGCGCTTCAGGTTCGGCTGGCTGCCGCACAGGTTGCACGGGATGATCGGGAATTCGCGCAACTCGGCGAATTTCTCGAGATCGGTTTCCTTCACGTACGCGAGCGGGCGGATCACGACGTTCCTGCCGTCGTCCGACTGCAGCTTCGGCGGCATTCCCTTCAGCTTGCCGCCGTAGAACATGTTGAGCAGCAGCGTCTGCAGGATGTCGTCGCGGTGGTGGCCGAGCGCGATCTTGGTCGCGCCAAGCTCGCCGGCCACGCGGTACAGGATCCCGCGGCGCAGCCGCGAGCACAGCGAGCAGGTCGTCTTGCCTTCGGGCACGAGCCGCTTGACGATGCTGTAGGTGTCCTGGTTCTCGATGTGGAACGGCACGCCGACCTGCGTCAGGTACTCGGGCAGCACGTGCTCGGGGAAGCCCGGCTGCTTCTGGTCGAGGTTGACCGCGACGATGTCGAAGTCGATCGGCGCGCGCTCGCGCAGGCGCAGCAGCACGTCGAGCATTGCGTAGCTGTCCTTGCCGCCCGACAGGCACACCATCACCTTGTCGCCCTGCTCGATCATGTTGTAGTCGCCGATCGCCTGGCCGACCTGGCGCACGATCCGCTTGAACAGCTTGTTGTTCTCGTACGCTTCCTTCTGCTCGCGGCGCGTCAGCGCGCGGCGGCCGGTGTCGGCGGCGGTGGCTTCGATGGCGGCGCCATCGGCCGCCGTGTCGTTCATGTGGGGGGCGTTCATGCGCGCTCCTCGTCCTTGATGCGAAAGACTTCGACGCCGACGGCGTCGCAGTCCGGATAGGCGTCCGGTTTCTCGGTACAGACGCGTACCGCGCGCACGGCGTCGTGCGCCAGCAGGTTCGCGGCGATCGCGTCGCACAGCGTTTCCTGCAGGTGGATGTGGCCGCGCGCCACGCACTGCGCGACGCTCTGCTTCATCAGGTCGTAGTCGACGACTTCATGCAGCCGGTCGTCGACGGGGGTGGACAGCGCGAGCGGCACGAACAGGTCGACGTTGATGACGACGCGCTGCTCGCCGCGCTTCTCGTGTTCGAAGGCCCCGATGTTGATGTGCACCTCGTAGTCGCGCAGGTAGAGCCTGCGGCAGTCCGCGAGGCGGGGGTGCAGGAGAGCGGAAAACATGGTCGTCCCAGTCAAATTGGCGTGCGCGCACGCAAAGCGGCGCGGGCGGCGGCGATCAGGCCGCGCGATCCGCGCAGTTCATTCATTCGGGCCGGCGGCGTGCGGCACCAGGTGCTCGCCGCCGTCGACGGTCAGCGTCGCGCCCGTGACGCCGGGCGCGCTCGCGAGATAGCAGGCCGCCGCCGCGATGTCGTTCGCGTGCGGCGCATGGCCGCGCACGAGCGCCGCGACGCGCACTTTCGGCGCGAGGGCCAGCGCCAGCGCGGCGGTCGCGCGGTTCAGCGCGGCCTGCATCAGCGCATGCGACAGCTGCGCCGGCGCCGGGTGAAACAGGGCCTGATCCAGCACGTGGATCGCGCACGCGCGCAGCGATTCGTCGTCGCGCGCGGCGTCGGGCGTCGCGTCGGCAAGCGCCCGGGCCAGCGCGAGCGGCGCCGTCACGTTGCGCGCGAGCGCAGCGGCGAGCGATGCGCCGTCCACGGTGTGCGCGTCGTCGGTTCCGGCGCAGGCACTCACGAACACCGCGCAGGTGGGCCGGCCGAGCGCCGCGCCGCACGCGGCGACGAGCGCGGCTGCCTCGGTTTCCAGGGCCAGATCGGCGTCGAGCACGGCTGCACGGCGGCCGTGGGCGGCGACTTCGGCGACGAGCGCGTCGGCGGCCGCGCGCGGCGCGCCGGGGCTGCGCTGCAGCGCGACGTCCCAGCCGCGCTGCGCGAATCCGGTCGCGAGCGCACGACCGAGCGACGCGGCGTCGGCCGCGCTGCCCAGCGCGCCGGCGACGAGCGCGATGCGCGGGGTCGACGTATCGGCTGAAACGGTCATTTACAATGCCGGGATGAACCCGAAAGCTCACGAACCCGCTAGTTTACCTGCTCCCGGCCCTGACGCGCTCGCGCAGTCCGAAACCCTTGCCGCGCAACTGCGCGACGAGATCGCGGCGGCCGGCGGCTGGCTGCCGTTCGACCGCTTCATGGAGCGCGCGCTGTATGCGCCAGGCCTCGGCTATTACAGCGGCGGCGCGCGCAAGTTCGGCCGCCGCGCCGACGACGGCAGCGACTTCGTGACGGCCCCCGAGCTGTCGCCGCTGTTCGCGCAGACGCTCGCGAATCCCGTCGGGCAAGCGCTGGCGGCAAGCGGCACGCGCCGCGTGATGGAGTTCGGCGCGGGCACGGGCAAGCTCGCGGCCGGGCTGCTCGATGCGCTCGATGCGCTCGGCGTCGAACTCGACGAATACCTGATCGTCGACTTGTCCGGCGAACTGCGCGAACGGCAGCGCGACACGATCGCGGCGGTCGCGCCGGCGCTCGCCGGGAAGGTGCGCTGGCTCGACGCGCTGCCCGAGCGCTTCGACGGTGTCGTGGTCGGCAACGAGGTGCTCGATGCGATGCCGGTGCGCCTCTTCGCGAAGGCGGGCGGCGCGTGGCTCGAGCGCGGCGTCGCGCTCGACGCGCGGCACGCGTTCGTGTTCGACGACCGGCCCGCCGGTGCGGCCGGCCTGCCGCCGGTGCTCGCGACGCTCGACGTCGACGACGGCTACGTGACCGAGACGCACGAAGCCGCGCTGGCGTTCACGCGTACCGTATGCACGATGCTCGGGCGCGGCGCGGTGCTGCTGGTCGACTACGGGTTCCCCGCGCACGAGTACTACCATCCGCAGCGCGACCGCGGCACGCTGATGTGCCACTACCGCCACCACGCGCATGACGACGCGTTTCTGTACCCGGGGCTGCAGGACATCACCGCGCACGTCGAATTCACCGGCATCTACGACGCGGGCGTCGCGACCGGCGCGGACCTCCTCGGCTACACGTCGCAGGCGCGTTTCCTGTTGAACGCGGGCATCACCGACGCGCTGGCCGCGATCGATCCGTCCGACATCCACCAGTTCCTGCCGGCCGCGAACGCGGTGCAGAAGCTGATCTCGGAAGCCGAGATGGGCGAGCTGTTCAAGGTGATCGCGTTCTCGCGCGGGATCGACGGCACGCTCGACGCATTCGCGCGCGGCGACCGCTCGCACGCGCTCTGACGGGGAGTTCGGGATGCTGCGCTGGCTGATGGCGTCGTTCGTCGCGGTGATGATCCTGACGCGCTGCTGGCCGTGGCTCGGCAAGGTCGGCATCGGGCGGATGCCGGGCGACGTCACGCTGACGCTCGGCGGGCGGCGCTACCCGTTCCCGTTCATGTCGACGCTGGTGCTGACGATGCTGGTGTCGATGGTGGCGCGGCTGCTCTGAGCCGCGCCGAATGCGGCGGCGCGCCGTGACCGCGCCGCGGCGCGCGTGTGAGGGTTCGGCGCGTCACGGTCCGCGCGTCACAGCTCGATTTCGCCGAGGATCCGGTGCGCGAGCGCCTTCGCTTCGTTGAACGCCTCTTCCTCGCTCGGACTCGTCGTGTGGACGTCGTAACGCATGTTTTCCGTCTCGTCGCCGTCGTCCCGGGCGAGGATCACGTAACCCTGGAACTGTCCGTTGGCGGCGTGCTGCGTGTGCGCCTTGGCCGTGTAGATGCCTTTCGTGAACGTGTTCGTGTCCATCGTGCCTCTCCCGCAATAGGACACTTCATCGTAGCACTGCGGCGCAGCATGTACAGCGCCGCTAATCGGCGACCGATCAGCGCGCCGTCATCGTCCCGTCACCGTTCGAGCAGCGCGACGACCTCGTCGAGCGTCGGCGCATGCGCGCCCGTATGCCGGCACGCGGCGGCGCCCGCCGCGAGCGCGAACGCGAGATGCTCGCGCCACGACCGCTGCGGCGCGGCCATCAGGCTGAACAGCATGCCGCCGATCGACGCGTCGCCCGCGCCGACGGTATCGACCACCTCGACGCGCGGCGGACTGGCTTCGAGCACGTCGCCGTCCGCGTAAAGCGTCGCCGGCTGCGCCCCGCGCGTGACGAGCACCGCCGCGCGCGGATTCAGCGCGCGCACCGCGGCGACCTCATCCGGGCCGTCGCCGCCGAACAGGTGGCGCAGATCCTCGTCGGACACCTTGATCAGGTCGGCGAGCGCGGCCATCTTCTCGAGCGTCGGCCGGTACGCGGCCGTCATCAGGTTCCGGTAGTTCGGATCGAAGCTGATCTTCACGCCGCGCGCGTGCAGCTCCGCCGCGAGCGCGACGAGCGTGCCCGCGAGCGGTTCGCGCACGAGGCTGATGCAACCGAAGTGCGCCCACTTCACGTGTGCGGCCCAGCCGGCCGGCAGCCGCGCCGGGTCGAACGCGAGATCCGCGCTCGCTTCGCCGATGAAGAAGTACGCGGGCGGCCGCGTCTCATGGACGATCGCGAGCAGCGGCGCACGCGGCACGCGCTGCAGGAAGCGCAGGTCGAGCCCGGCCGCCTCGCTGGTGCGCCACAGCACGTCGGAGAAGCAGTCTTCGCCGATCGCGCCCGCGAGCGCGCTCGGCACGCCGAGCCGCGCGACCGCGCGCGCGACGTTCCAGCCGGCGCCGCCCGGCACCGAGGTCCACTGCGCGTCGCCCGCGCGCACCATGTCGGTCAGGATGTCGCCCGCCGACACGAAGGCCGGAAAGGTGCCGCCGCTCATTGCGTCGGCTCGCTGCGCGCCGCGCGCGCGAGGGTCGCGAGCACGTCGTAGCATGCGCCCATCGTGTGATAGTCGGTCTTGCCGGCCGGGCTTTTCTCGTCGCTGTACTTGCGGTTGTCGCAGGTGAGGATCCGGTACCACGCGCCGTAGCGGTGATCGACGAAATGCGCCCAGCTGTAGCGCCAGATCTCGTCGTACCAGTCCCAGAAGCGCTCGCTGCCGGTGCGCGCGCCGAGCATCGCGGCCGCCGCGAAGGTTTCCGCCTGCACCCAGAAATACTTGTTGTGGTCGCAGATCGTGAAGTCGGGGCCGAAGCCGTAGCAGAGGCCGCCGTGATCGGCGTCCCACGCATGCGTGAGCGCCGCATCGAACAGCTCGGCCGCGCGCGGCACGAGCCAGTCGAGCGGGCGGTGCCGCTCCAGGATCAGCAGCAGCTTCGCCCATTCGGTCTGGTGCCCGGGCTGGAAGCCCCACGGACGGAAGATGTTCGAGCTGTCTTCCTTGTTGTAGTCCCAGTCGACCGACCAGTCCGCATGGTAGTGCTCCCACACGAGGCCGCCCGACAGCGAAGCCTGGCGCTGCGTGATGTGGGTCGCGAGTTTTTCCGCGCGATCGAGATAGGTGAGATGGCCGGTCGCCTCGTATGCCGCGAGCAGCGCTTCCGTCATGTGCATGTTCGCGTTCTGGCCGCGGTACGACGACACGTTCCAGTTCGGCGTCGCGTCGTCCGCGTAGAGGCCGGCGGCCGCGTCCCAGAAGCGGTGCTCGGCGAGCTCGTAGGTCGACGCGATCAGCGCGCGCGCTTCGTCGATGCCGGCCATCGTCGCGTGCGCGGCGGCCAGCAGCACGAACGCGAGCCCGTAGCAGTGGCGCGTGCCGTCGAGCGTCGCGCGTTTCGTGCCGTCGCGCCAGTCGAGTTCCCAGTCGTAGCCCTGCAGCGCTTCGTCCCAGTGCGCGTCGCGCAGGAAGCGCAGCCCGTGGCGGGCGTAGTCGAGGTGGCGCGGATCGCCGAAATGCCGGTACGCCATCGCGTAGTTGAAGACGAACCGGCAACTGCTGACCAGGTGCCGCGACGTGCGGTTGTAGATGCTGCCGTCGTCGCGGAAGTAATGGTAGAAGCCGCCCGTCGGGTCGAACGCGTTCTGCGCGTAGAAGCGCAGCGTGTCCTCGATGTGCGACAGCAGGAACGACGGATCGCGGAAGCTCGCGACGAACGGTGCCGCTTGCGCGTGGGCGGCCGGCGCGGCCGTGCGGGATTGGACCGGGGGCATGTTCATGATTCGGTGACCGTGGCGGTATCGAGTGCCGGTGAGCCGGCGGGCTGGCTGCTGGCCCGTACGATCAGTTCGACGGGCAGGGAGATCTCGGTGCGCTCGGGCGATTCGGCGAGCAGCAGTTCGACGCCGCGGCGGCCGAGCGCTTCCTTGTCGACGGCGAGCGTCGTGAGCGGCGGATTCGCGTGCGCGGCGGCCGGGATGTCGTCGAAGCCGACGATCGCGATGTCTTCCGGAATCCGCACGCCGCGCGCGATGCACACGCGCTGCGCGGCCAGCGCGGCGGCGTCGTTGTACGCGAACACGGCGTCCGGGCGCGGGCCGGGCGCGTCGAGCAGTTGCTGCATCGCGCGCGCGGCGCCGGTGTCGGGGTCGAGCCCGGCGTCGATCGTCACTTCGTACGCGGGATCGAACAGCCGCCCGGCCTCGAAGAACGCGCGGCGATAGCCGATCGCGCGCTGCGCGATGCTGAAGTGCGCGGCCGAGCCGCCGATGAACGCGATCCGCGAGCGGCCGATGGCGAGCAGGTGGCGCATCGCGAGCGCCGCGCCCGTCGCGTTGTCGATGTTCACCGAGCGCAGGCCGGGCGCCCACAGGTCGATCAGCACGAGCGGCCGGCCGGTCGCGGCGAGCGCCTCGATCGTCTCGGGCTCGATGAAGCCGGCCACCGCGATCGCGTCGGGCGCATGCGGGCGCATCTGGCGCAGCACGTCGTCGTTGGGGCCGACCGTGAGCAGCGTCGGCACGATCCCGCGCTCGCGGCACGCGTCCTCGACGCCGTGCAGCACGTGCGAGAAGAACGGGCTGGCGGGAAAGCGGTTGTGCTGGCGGTGCAGCAGGAAGGTGAGCCGGCGGATGCGCGGGCGCAACTGGGCCGGGTCGTAGCCGAGCTGCTGCGCGATCTCGACGATGCGCGCCCGCGTGGCTTCCGACAGGCCCGGCTGGTTTTTCAGCGCGCGGGAGACGGTGCCGATCGAGACCTCTGCCGCCCGCGCTACGTCGCGAATGGTGGTGCCCATCGTTCGGGTCCGGTTTGTTTAGGGTGACGGCGATTGTATAGTAAAACGCCGAGCCAAATTCGGGCCGGATAACCGGGGAATACCCGGAAATAACGGGTTTTTACGCGCTAATCTGCGAAAACGACGTTACTAAAAATACTAAACAAAACGCGGAAAAGGCAAGGTGATCGCACGGAAAGGGGCGGTGCCGGAGGGGCGCACGCGTTCGGAGGCCCGGTCCGCGAGGGGCGGAGGCGGACGGCAGGCCGTTGCCGGCAATCGGGCGCGCGCGAGGCACCGTCGTCGCCGTCCTTGCCGGCCGGCAGCGCGCTTGCATCCGGCAACCGCCCGCCGGTTCAGCCCGCCGCCGCGTGCGGTGGCCCGCCGCGATCGCGCAGCGCCGCGCGGCCTGCATCGAGATCGACGACCGCGAGCCCGCCCGGCTGCTGTTTCGCGCGCCGCTTCGCGAGCGCCGCGACCGACGCGATCTCGTCGCTGCCGTAGCGCATCGCGCCGTTCGCACCGGCCGGCACGCCGACCGCGCCGATCGCCATCGTGACGAAACCGAAGAATGCGGGGTTGCCGTGGCGGTCCTCGCCGCGCAGCCCGCCCGCCAGCCGGTCGGCCTGCGTGTAGAAACGCTGCGCGCCGTCGTTGAAGCGCGCGATCGCGTCGGCCGCCCGCGCGTGCCAGTCGTCGCGCTGGAACAGCACGAGGAAATCGTCGCCGCCGACGTGCCCGAGAAAGTCGCGCTGCGGATCGCACACGCCGGCCAGCACCGTCGCCGCGAACTTCAGCACTTCGTCGCCCTGCCAGTAGCCGTACTGGTCGTTGAACGGCTTGAACTGGTTCAGGTCGACGTAGCACGCGTGGAAGCCGGCGTCGCGCGCCAGCAGGCGCTCGATGTGCGCGCTGATCGGGATGTTGCCGGGCAGGAAGGTCAGCGGATTCGCATAGCGCGCGGCCTCGATGCGCATCTCGGTCACCGCGCGCACGAGGCTCTCGCCGGTGCCGAGCCCGACGTAGCGGCCGTGCTCGGTGATCACGAAGCCGTCCGCGAGGTAGCGCTGGTCGTGGCTCGCGAGCAGCATCGCGAGCTGCTCGACCGTCGTCGCGTTGTCGATCATCAGCGGCGCGTCGTTCGCGAACTGCAGGCACGGCTTCTTTCCGAACACCTCGCGGTGGTAAGGCAGCGTGAAGCGGTCGATGAAGCCGCGCCGGTTCACGAGCGCGACCGGCTGCCCGCGTTCGACGAGCGCGACCGCGTGCAGGCCGGGCATCCGGTTGAACAGGTCGAGCACGTCGTTGCTGGTCGCGTCGCGCGGCAGCGCCGGCGCCGGGACGAGCATCTTCGCCGCGATCGTGCTTGCGGGCCGCACGGCGCGGGTCGCACCGGGGAACACCGCGATGTGCGGTGCGCGGATCGCGTCGCGCGCGGCCGGCGCGACGACCCGCGACGGTCGCGCATCCGGCCGGCCGAGCAGGAAGCCCTGCACGCAGCAGATGCCCATGTCCCGCACGACGATCAGGTCGCACTCGTTCTCGATCCCTTCCGCGATCAGCTTCGCGCCGCTCGCGTGCGCGAAGTGCTGCATCGCCCGGACCGCCTCGAACTTGAGCGGATCGCGCGCGATGTCGTGGATGAAGAAGCGATCGATCTTCACGACGTCCGGGTGCAGGCGCAGCCACAGGTTCATGCTCGCGTTCGCGGTGCCGTAGTCGTCGAGCGCGAACTGGATGCCGGCGTCGCGCAGCGATGCGACCGCCGGCCCGATGTGCGCGACGTCCGGCATCGCGGTCTGCTCGGTCAGCTCGATCACGATGCGCTCCGCGCCGACCCGCGCGCGGCCGAGCAGTTGCCGCGCGCGCGCGCGTTCGCGCGCGAGTTGCAGGATCGTGTTCGCGCTGAAGTTGAGGAACAGCTTGCCGTCGCAGCCGAGCGCGGCGAACGCGTCGAGGCAGGTGAGGGCGGCCGCCTGTTCGAGCGCGACGGTCGCGCCGTCGCGGGCGGCCTGCGCGAACAGCGCGGCCGGCGTCTCGAGGTCGGTGCCGCGCGGGCCGCGGATCAGGCCTTCGTAGCCGACGACCGTGCCCGACCCGAGGTCGACGATCGGCTGGAACACGGCCGCGAGCGCACGCTCCGCGATCAGGCGCGTGGTGGAGACGGCGGACGGGTCGGGATGAGGCGCGGACATGGGCGAGGGCGGCCGAGGCGACGGGACGCCCGACTTTAACGGCAGCGCGCGCGGAGAATTGAATGAAGATTTCGTGACGCGATGCGCGTCGATGGTGCATGCGTCGCGTGGGGGCGGTGGTGCGGCGGTGCGGTGAGGCGGAGAAAGCGGACGAAGCGGGAAGTGGGAAGTGGGAAGCGGGAAGCGGGAAGCGGGAAGTGGGAAGCGGGAAGCGGGAAGCGGGAAGCGGGAAGCGGGAAGCGGGAAGCGGGAAGCGGGAAGCGTAACGAGAAAGACGCGAATCCACCCGCGCGGCCAGCCATGCCGGCCGCGCAACCTGCCGCGTCAGCGTTTGCCCGCGCTCAGCGCGCCGCGTTCGCGTCCGGCACCGGCCGCACCCTCGTCGCCGTCACGCTCGCCGCGCATGTCGCGCGCCCCCCAGCGCTGCGCGAGTGCCGCGCACGCCATCAGCTGGATCTGGTGGAACAGCATCAGCGGCAGCACGATCGCGCCGACCGCCTGCGCGGAGAAGATCACCTTCGCCATCGGCACCCCGGCCGCGAGGCTCTTCTTCGAGCCGCAGAAGATGATCGTGATCTGGTCGGCGCGGTTGAAGCCGAGCCGCTTGCTGACGAAAGTGGTCAGCACCAGCGCGATCGCGAGCAGCACGACGTTGACGACCAGCAGGCCGCCGAGCGCGCGCGCCGGCATCTGGTGCGAGAGCCCCTGGTTCACGGCCTCGCTGAACGCGACGTAGACGACGAGCAGGATCGAGCCCTGGTCGACGAAGCGCAGCACGCCGCGATTGCGTTCGATCCAGCCGCCGATCACGGGCCGCAGCAGCTGGCCGGCGACGAACGGCACGAGCAACTGCATCACGATGCTCCCGACGGTGCTCCACGGCGACGCGGCCGCGGCCGACTGCGACGTGATCATCAGCCCGACGAGCGCCGGCGTCACGAAGATTCCGAGCAGGCTCGACGCGGATGCCGCGCACACGGCGGCCGGCACGTTGCCCTTCGCGATCGAGGTGAACGCGATCGACGACTGGACCGTCGACGGCAGCGTGCACAGAAACAGCACGCCGGCGTAGAGCGCCGGCGTGACGAGCGGCTGCAGCACGGGTTTCAGCGCGAGGCCGAGCAGCGGGAACAGCGCGAACGTGCTGAGCAGCACGACCGCATGCAGCCGCCAGTGGGTCGCGCCCGCGACGACGGCTTCGCGCGACAGCTTCGCGCCGTGCAGGAAGAACAGCAGGCCGACCGCGATGTTGGTCGCCCAGTTGAACGCGTGGGCGGCCGGACCGCGGCACGGCAGCAGGCTCGCGAGCACGACGGTGCCGACCAGCGCGAGCGTGAAGTTGTCGGGAAGAAAACGGGGACGGGCCATCGGGAACTCGATTCGGAAACGGCAGGCGCGCATGTCGCGCGCGCGAAGCCGATATTGTCCCGGTTGGTTATTCAATACACAAATTCATTGTGTGAATCGATTGATGAATCGACGGCATAGGGCGGCGCGCGCCAGAGAGGGGCGGCCGATGCGCAAAACGGCAGAAGAATGTTCTGCCGCGATTGCGCCCTGAAGTGAAAAAACCTAGCAGTAACATGGTGTTACACCGATGCCCGCGACCTAACACTTTTTGGCTCGACACCGTTTCGGGCCGCTCATAAATTACTGCTGAAAGGCTTGCGTCGGCCGGAAATGACCGGCGGCGAGCGGTAACAGGCACTGAATGATGACGGAACGGGTGAAACTGAAGGTCGGACGATGGGTGGCAGGCGTGCTCGGCGCACTGCTGATGCCGCTCGCGCTCGCGCAACCGCCGCACGGCGGTCAGGCGTTCGGCGGCGGTCACGGCTTCAGTCACGGCTTCGGTCGCGGTTTCGGTGGCGGCGACATGCGCGCTTTCGGCCAGCCGGCCGGCAACGCGCCGGTATGGCGCCGGGCGCTGCCGCCGGGCGGCGCGCGGGCCGGCGGCGTGAGCGGTTACGGTTCCCGCTGGGGGCTGCGGCCGACGCCGTCCTACGGCCATTACGCCGCGCAAAGCCCGTATCGTCCGATCAGCGCCGACTCCCGCCAGATGCCGCGCCCGCAGGGCGGCGGCAACGTGCCGCTGCGCGCCGGCTCGATCCGCGCCGATGTCGCGCGCTACAACGAGGAGCGCGGCGGCCGTCCGATGCCGCCCCCCCGCGCGCAGGAAGAACCTTCGCACTCGCCGTTTTTCTCCCCGTTCTACCGAAACTGAGCGCCCCGCGCGTTCGTCTCCCCGCCGGCGGTGATGCGAATTCGCCACAGTCGTGCGCATATTTCCGCTGATTTTCCCGCCGCATTGCGCTATCTTTCGCGCCCGGCACGCGCGCGCCCCGTGGCCGTCCCGTCGCGTGCCCGCTCCGCGCGCGGCCGCTGCGGCGCGCCTAGCCATGTGCCGATTCCGCGAAGTTAATGCCGCTGCTATACCCGCAATAAGTGTGCGCAATTTTGACCGGACGCACGATCCGTAAAGATGGCTGCGCCCCGAACGACGCAAGCAATCGGCTCCAAAAAACAACGCTCGCGCCACTTATCGACATTCGACAAAACCTGGAGATCCCATGAAAGCATTCGCTCGCCGTGCGTCGCGCACGTCCGTCAAGCTGATCGCCGCGGCCGCCTGCGTGGCCGCAACCGCACCCGTCCACGCGCAGTCGAGCGTCTCGCTCTACGGTCAGGTCGATGAATGGGTCGGCGCAACCAAGTTCCCGGGCGGCGATCGCGCATGGAACGTGTCGGGCGGCGGGATGTCGACGTCGTACTGGGGCCTGCACGGCGCAGAGGATCTCGGCAACGGCTACAAGGCGATCTTCACGCTGGAAAGCTTCTTCCGTGCGCAGAACGGCCAGTTCGGCCGCTTCCAGGGCGACACGTTCTTCGCGCGCAACGCATACGTCGGCGTCAGCTCGCCGTACGGCACGGTGACGGCAGGCCGCCTGACGACGCACCTGTTCCTGTCGACGATCCTGTTCAACCCGTTCTACGACTCGTACACCTTCTCGCCGATGGTGTACCACGTGTTCCTCGGCCTCGGCACGTTCCCGACCTATCCGAGCGACCAGGGCGCGGTCGGCGATTCGGGCTGGAACAACGCGCTGTCCTACACGTCGCCTTCGTTCGGTGGCCTGAATTTCGCGGCGATGTACGCGCTCGGCAACACGGCCGGCGACAACCGCTCGAAGAAGTGGAGCGCGCAGTTCAACTACGCGAACGGCCCGTTTGCCGCGACCGCCGTCTACCAGTACGTGAACTTCAACAACGGCCCGCAGGACCTGAGCTCGCTTGTGACCGGCATGAAGAGCCAGGGCATCGGGCTGGTCGGCGCGACCTACGACCTGAAGTACGTGAAGCTGTTCGGGCAGTACATGTATACGAAGAACGACCAGGTTGCCGGCAGCTGGCACGTGAACACCGCGCAGGGCGGCGTGTCGGTGCCGCTCGGCGTCGGCAACGCGATGGCGTCGTATGCATACTCGCGCGACGGCGGCGGCCTCGACCAGACGCGCCAGACCTGGGCCGTCGGCTACGACTATCCGCTGTCCAAGCGCACGGACGTCTACGCTGCCTACATGAACGACCACATCAGCGGCCTGTCGAGCGGCAACACGTTCGGCGCGGGCATTCGCGCGAAGTTCTGACGATTCGTTCGCCGGACACACACAGGCAGCGCGCGTCCCGCCTGCCGGTCTTCCGCCCCCGAAACGGCGCCGCTTCCCGCGGCGCCGTTTTGCCTTTGTTGACCTTCTTGTTTCCTTGCCTTTGTTACCCTATCTCGTAATTGCATGATTACCAGGAATTGCGAGCTAGTTCGATGGATACCCTCGTCAGCATGAATGTGTTTCGCTACGTCGTCGAAGTGGGCAGCTTCGTCGGCGCGGCCGAGCGCATGCAGATGTCGGCCGCGATGGCGAGCAAGCACGTGATGCATCTCGAGCAGCAGCTCGGCGCGCGGCTGCTGCATCGCACGACACGACGTGTCGCGCCGACCGAGGCGGGACGCGAATACTATGAGCGCCTCGTGCAGGCGCTGTCGGAACTCGACGAAGCCGGACAGGCGGTCGGCGCCGCGAGCGTCGTGCCGCAGGGCCGCCTGCGCGTGACGTCGCTGTCCGCGTTCGGATTGCGGCACGTGATGCAGGCCGTCACCGATTATGCGGGCCGGTTCCCGGACGTGACCGTCGACATGACGCTGTCCGATCGCGTGGTCGACCTGATCGAGGAAGGCTACGACGTCGCGGTGCGCGCGGCGCCGAACGGGCTGAAATCGTCGTCGCTGGTCGCGCGGCAGATCGCCACCGCACACATCCTGCTGGTCGCGTCACCCGAGTATCTGGAGAAGCACGGCACGCCTCAGACGATTGCCGATCTCGCGCATCACAATTACCTGCGCCGCGATTCGAATTCGACGATGCTCGATTCGCTGGTGATCGACGCGGCCGCCGCGTCGCGCGTGAACCTGAACGGCAACCTGATCGTGAACCATCTCGAGGGGCTGCGCGCGGCGGTGCTCGCCGGCGCGGGCATCGCGCTGCTCGGCACCGAAGTGATCGGCGACGACATCGAATCCGGCCGTCTCGTGCCGGTGCTGCTCGACTCGGTGCCGCCGCACGAGGCGCCGATCTACGCGGTGTATGCGAGCCGCCGCCACGTGTCCGCGAAGGTGCGCTCGTTCGTCGACTTCCTCGCCGCACGCTTCGAAGGGCAGTCGCTGTGCCCGTCGATCGAGGCGCGCCTGCGCGTGCTGCCGATCACGCGGATCAAGCGCGCAGGCTGACCGCCGTCTGCGGGCGGACATGAAAAAAGCGCGAGCCGTTGCGGTTCGCGCTTTTTTGTTTTTGCCCGACGTCATGCGCGGCGGCGGCGGCGCAATCCGCCGCCCGCGTCAGCGTGCGATGCCGAGCCGTGCCTTCGCGTCGTCGTACTCGCGCTTCAGCCGCTCGACGAGCGCGCCGACGCTCGGCAGGTCGTCCATCAGGCCGACGCCCTGGCCGGCACCCCAGATGTCCTTCCACGCCTTCGCCTTGTCGCCGCCGAAATTCATCTTCGACTTGTCCGATTCCGGCAGCGCGTCCGGATCGAGGCCGGCCTTCTCGATGCTCTCGCGAATGTAGTTGCCGTGCACGCCGGTGAAGAGGTTCGTGTAGATGATGTCGGACGATTTCGCGTTGACGATCGCGTGCTTGTAGTCCTCGACCGCGTGCGCTTCCTGCGTCGCGATGAAGCGCGTGCCCATGTACGCGAGGTCGGCGCCCATCGCCTGCGCGGCGAGGATCGAGCCGCCGTTCGCGATCGAGCCCGACAGCACGATCGGTCCGTCGAACATCTTGCGCACTTCGCCGACGAGCGCGAACGGCGACGTCGTGCCCGCGTGGCCGCCGGCGCCGGCCGCGACGAGGATCAGCCCGTCGACGCCGGCTTCGAGCGCCTTCTGCGCGTGGCGCAGGTTGATCACGTCGTGCAGCACGATGCCGCCATAACTGTGCACGGCGTCGACGATCTCGCGCGCCGGCGCGCGCAGGCTCGTGATGAAGATCGGCACCTTGTGGTCGACGCACACGCGCACGTCGTGCTCGAGCCGTACGTTCGACTGGTGGACGATCTGGTTGACCGCGATCGGGCCGATCACCGCATCCGGGTGCTTCGCCTTGTGGTCGGCGAGCTCGGACTGGATCTGCGTGAGCCACTCGTCGAGCAGTTCGGCCGGACGGGCGTTGAGCGCGGGAAATGATCCGACGATACCCGCCTTGCACTGTGCGAGCACGAGTTCGGGGTAGCTGACGATGAACATCGGCGACGCGATGACGGGCAGCGTCAGGTTCTGCAGGACGGCGGGCAATGCCATGTGATGTCTCCAGTCTCGAGGGGCGGCCGGATGCGGTGCTGTCGCGCCGATGCCGGCATCAATGCTTGGCGGTCGAACGGTGCTTCGAGTGTAGCGGTGCCGCGATGCGCTCATATTAATACGAACGGTCGTGCGATTCTACGCGAGCTTAGCAAACGGCGCGGCATGGCGACAATCGAGTGAGTGTTCTCTTTCTACGCATTCGGGCATCTGCCGCGCGCAGCAGTCGGCCGGGCGCTCCTACAATACCCGCCATAACAAACCAATGAGAAACAAACCATGTCGTTTGAGGCGTTTGCACCGTTTCGCGTGACGGTGCAGGACACCGACATCTTCGGTGTCAAAGGAGGCGCGGGGCCGCCGCTTCTGTTGCTGCACGGCCATCCGCAAACCCACATGATCTGGCATCGCGTCGCCGCGACGCTGGCGAATCACTTCACGGTGATCGCGACCGACCTGCGCGGCTACGGCGCGTCGGGCAAGCCGCCGAGCGACGCGCGGCATGCGCCGTATTCGAAACGCGCGATGGCGGCCGACCAGGTCGCCGTGATGCGGCATTTCGGTTTCGAGCAATTCCACGTCTGCGCGCACGATCGCGGCGCGCGCGTCGCGCACCGGCTCGCGCTCGATCATCCGGCGGCCGTCGAACGGATGATGCTGCTCGACATCGCGCCGACGCTCGCGATGTACGAACAGACCGACCGCGCGTTCGCGACCGCGTATTTCCACTGGTTCTTCCTGATCCAGCCGGCGCCGCTGCCCGAAACGCTGATCGAAGGCCGCACCGATGCGTACATCGAGCGCGTGATGGGCAACCGGTCCGCCGGGCTCGCGCCGTTCGCGCCGGAGGCGCTCGCCGCGTATCGCGCCGCGCTCGCGCAGCCGGGCGCAGTGCATGCGATGTGCGAGGACTACCGCGCGTCGGCGACGATCGATCTCGAGCACGACCGCGCGGATCTTGAGCGCGGCAACAAGGTCGCGTGCCCGCTGCGCGTGCTGTGGGGCGAAAACGGGATCGTCGGGCGCTGCTTCGATCCGCTCGACGAATGGCGGCGCGTCGCGCGCGACGTCAGCGGCCGCGCGCTCGATTGCGGGCACTACATTCCGGAGGAGGCGCCCGTCGCACTGATCGACGAGCTGCTGGCGTTCTTCGAGGCGCGCGACGCGGCCGCGTGAGCGACGCCACCCGCCGCGGCCAGCGCGGTGCTTGCCGCGTGGTGACGATCAGCGGCGCGTGGCGGCATCGTCGTCGACGAGCGGCGGCAGGCGGCGCGGCACCGGCGTCGATTTCACGATCGCCGTGCTCGTTTCCGCGCGCTCCGTCACCTTCGACAGGATGTCGTCGAGGTGCTCGATCGTGCGTAAATAGAGCCGGCAGATGAAGCAGTCCTCGCCGGTCACCTTGTCGCATTCGACGAACTCCGGAATCCGCCGCAACACTTCCTCGACGAGATGCAGCTGCCCCGGCAGCGGCTTTACGCGCACGATCGCCTGCAGCGTGTAGCCGAGCGCGCGCGGGTCGAGCTCGACGGTGAAACCCGCGATCACGCCCTGCGCTTCGAGCCGTCGCACGCGGTCGGCGGTCGCGGGCGCCGACAGCCCGATCTGGCGCGCCAGTTCGCTGGTGGCGATGCGCGCATCCTCGGCGAGCGCCGCGAGGATCGCGCGGTCGGTCGCGTCCAGCGACGCGACGGCGGGCGGGGAAAGGCGTTTCGACATGATCGCTTTGCTTTCGAAGGTGAATCGGTGTTTTCGCTTCAGTTTAGTCGTGGATGCGCGGAAAGCAAGTTCCTAGAATCGAAGTCATCCCCTCTCGTCAAACGGAGTCCATGATGGCCTCGAACGAAATCCGCCGCGGTGCCGCCGAGATGGTCGTCGCGATGATGATGTCCGGCACGATCGGCTGGCTCGTGATGTCGTCGCAGCAACCGCTCACCAACGTCGTGTTCTTCCGCTGCCTGTTCGGCGCCGCGACGCTCGCGATCGTCTGCGCGGCGCTCGGCTTCCTGCGCCGCGCGCTGTTCTCGCCGCGCATGCTCGTGCTCGCGACGCTCGGCAGCGTCGCGATCGTCGCGAACTGGCTGTTGCTGTTCGCCGCGTATTCGCGTGCGTCGATCTCGATGGCGACCGCCGTCTACAACACGCAGCCGTTCATGCTCGTCGCGCTCGGCGCGATCGTGTTCCGCGAACGGATCAGCGCGTCGACCATCGCGTGGCTCGCGCTCGCCTTCATCGGGCTCGTATGCGTGGTGCGCGTCGAGCCGGCCGTGCTCGCGGTGCCCGGCGAATATCTCGAAGGCGTCGCGCTGTCGCTCGGCGCGGCGTTCCTGTACGCGGTGTCGTCGATCGTCACGAAGCATCTGAAGGGCACGCCGCCGCACCTGCTCGCGCTGCTGCAGGCCGGCCTCGGCATCGTGCTGCTCGCGCCGTTCGCGCACTTCGACACGTTGCCCGCGACGGCCGCGCAGTGGGTCGATCTCGTCGTGCTCGGCGTCGTGAACACCGGCGTGATGTATGTGCTGCTGTACGGTGCGATCCAGAAGCTGCCGGTCGCGATGACGGGCGCGCTGTCGTTCGTCTATCCGGTCGTCGCGATCATCGTGGATCGCGTCGCGTTCGGGCAGACGCTCGCGTGGACGCAGGTGCTCGGCGCGCTGCTGATCCTGCTCGCGGCGGCCGGCGTGAACCTCGGCTGGCGCATCGTGCCCGCGCGTCGGGCGGCGGTCGGCAACTGAAACGGTCGTGCGTTTCGGCTTGTGGCTACGGCAGGTTGCCGACACCCGCCGGCGCCGCGTCCGGGAACGAAGGTTGCGTGCGCAAACCGCTGTAAGAAGTTGTAGGGAAACACCCGATGCGACGCTGCAGCGTCGCTCGTATGATGCGGGCTGTGACGTTGATCACGTTCACAGGATTCCGATCTCATGCCGTTCGCCAAGTAGGCCGAACGGCATTTTTTTATGCGCCGCTCCGCGCGAGCAGGCGCCGCCGCGCGTCAAGCCGTGCGAGCAACGCACGCCTCGCGTCGTCGTCCGACGCGCGCCATCCCTTGATCTCGTCGCGCGTGCGCAGGCAGCCCGCGCACCAGTCGGTGCGCGGATCGATCCTGCATACGTCGGTGCACGGCGACGCGACCGTCCCGACCGGTACCGGCACGTCGCTCATGCGTCGTTGCGCAGCGCGACGTCGGCGACCGGCGCGCCGGTCAGCGAGACGAGTTCCTGCGGCGACAGGTTGAACACCGCGTGCGGATGGCCGGCGGCCGCCCACAGGCTGTCCAGTTCGAGCAGGTCGGCGTCGATCAGCGTGACCGGTTCGACGAGATGGCCGATCGGGCAGACGCCGCCGATCGCGTAGCCGGTATTGTCGCGCACGAACTTCGCATCGGCGCGGCCGACCGCGCCAACTTGCGCGGCGACCTTCTTCTCGTCGACGCGGTTCGCGCCGCTCGCGACGACGAGCACCGGCAGGCCGTCCGATTCGCGGCGAAACAGAATCGACTTCGCGATCTGCGCGACCTCGCAGCCGAGCCCGGCCGCGGCTTCGGCGGAAGTCTTGCCGGTTTCGGCGAGCATCACGATCCCTTTCGCGTGCCCGCGTTCGCGCAGCAGCAGCGCGACGCGTCGCGCGGAATCGGGGAGAGAGTCGAATGAAGCGGGTGTCGTCATGGAGAATCCGTCAATGTCGGGGTCAGACGCAGCTCGGCGTGTCGGCCGCGCTCTGCGCCTTGGCGAGCAGCGCGCGACCGGCGCGCGACACGTTCGCGCGGCCGATCGCATGGGAGATGAAGTCGCCGGCGGCGACCACCTGCGCGAGGTCGATGCCGGTGTCGATGCCGAGGCCCTGCATCAGGTACAGCACGTCCTCGGTCGCGACGTTGCCGGTCGCGCCCTTCGCATACGGGCAGCCGCCGAGGCCGGCGACCGACGCGTGAAAGATCTCGATTCCTTCGAACAGCGCCGCGTAGATGTTCGCGAGCGCCTGGCCGTAGGTGTCGTGGAAGTGGCCCGACAGCCGCTCGCGCGGAAACACCCGCGTGACGGCCGACAGCACTTCGCGCGTGCGCTTCGGCGTGCCGACGCCGATCGTGTCGGCGATGTCGATCTCGTCGCAGCCGAGCGCGGCGAAGCGTTCGACGACGTCGACGACCGAGGCGACCGGCACCTCGCCCTGGTACGGGCAGCCGAGCGTGCACGACACGCTGCCGCGCAGCCGCAGGCCGGCATCCTTCGCGGCCTTCGCGACCGGCTCGAAGCGCGCGATGCTCTCGGCGATGCTGCAGTTGATGTTCCGCTGCGAGAACGCCTCGCTCGCCGCGCCGAAGATCACCACTTCGTCGGCACGCGCGGCGAGCGCGTTCTCGAAGCCTTTCAGGTTCGGCGTGAGCACCGAATACACGGTGCCCGCGCGCCGCTCGATGCCGGCCATCACGTCGGCGCCGTCGGCCATCTGCGGCACCCATTTCGGCGACACGAACGACGCCGCTTCGATATTGCGGAAGCCGGCGCGCGACAGCCGGTCGACGAGCGCGATCTTCACGTCGGTCGGCACGAAGGTCTTTTCGTTCTGCAGCCCGTCGCGCGGGCCGACTTCGACGATCTTGACGGCGGTGGGGAACGTCATGGTTGTCTCCAGTTTCGTATAGGCGGAATTCAGTAGCCGCGCGCGTAGTCGACGATGCCGCCGACGCGCTCGCCGCGCTCGAGCGCGCGGATCTTGCCGGCGATCTGCTCGACGGCTTCGTCGCGCAGCGTCTCGGCCGAGCTGTGCGGCGTGATCGTGATGCGCGGCGCGTGCCAGAACGGGTGGTCAACGGGCAGCGGCTCGTGCTGGAACACGTCGAGCGTCGCGGCGGCGATCCGGCCGCTCGCGAGCGCGTCGAGCAGGTCGGCCTCGACGAGATGTGCGCCGCGTGCGACGTTCACCAGGTACGCGCCCGGCGCCAGCTTCGCGAAGGTCCGTGCCGACAGGATTCCGTCGGTATCGCGCGTGCTCGGCAGCAGGTTCACGAGCACCTTCGCGCCGTCGATGCACGCGTCGAACGCGCCGTCGCCCGCGAAGGTCTCGACACCGTCGAGCCGTTTCGGGCTGCGGCTGTAGCCGCGCACCGGCAGGCCGAGCGCCGCGAGCGCCTGCGCGACCTGCGCGCCGAGCACGCCGAGACCGAGCACTGCGACGGTGAAACCCGCGCGCGGATGCGGCTCGAGCACCTGCCAGCGGCGTTCGCGCTGCAGCGCGTCGTATTCGTCGAAGCGGCGCAGGTAGCGCAGCACCGCATGCGTTACGTATTCGATCATCTGCCGCGCCATGCCCGAATCCTCGAGGCGCACCAGCGGCACGTCGCGCGGCAGCGTGCCGGGATGCGCGCGGTCGAGCGCGAGCAGCGCGTCGACGCCCGCGCCGAGATTGAAGATCGCGCGCAGGCCGTCGCGGGGCGCGAACAGCTCGCGCGGCGCGCGCCAGACGAGCGCGTAGTCGGCGGCGCCCGCGTCGCCCGGCTGCCACGCGCGCAGCTCGGCCTCGGGCAGCGCACGCGCGATCGCGTCGCGCCATGCGTCGGCTTCCTGATGCGGCGAGTAGAACAGGATCTTCATGCGCCTACTTCGCGAACAGCTGGCCGATGTCGGCGAACGCCTTGAACTCCAGCGCGTTGCCGCACGGATCGAGGAAGAACATCGTCGCCTGCTCGCCGACCTCGCCCTTGAAGCGGATGTGCGGCTCGATCACGAAGCGCGTGTGCGCGGCCTTGAGCTTGTCGGCGAGCGCCTGCCATTCATCCATCGACAGCACGACGCCGAAATGGCGCACGGGCACGTCGTCGCCGTCGACCGGGTTCACCGCGCTCTTGCCGGTTTCGTCCGGCGCGAGGTGCGCGACGAGCTGGTGCCCGAAGAAATCGAAGTCGACCCAGTGTTCCGAGCTGCGGCCTTCGGGGCAGCCGAGCAGGCCGCCGTAGAACGCGCGCGCGCCGGCGAGGCTCGACACGGGAAAGGCGAGATGGAACGGGCGCAGCGCGCCGGCGGGCGTAGCGGACATCGGGCGTCTCCTGTCGATCGGAACCGGCGCGGCAGCGCCCGGTTCGATCCGATGCAAGGCAAGCGGGAAGCCCACATTCTACGGTTTCGTGGCGCGTTGCGCCGCCGCGAGGCGGCCGGCCCGCGCCGCGCGGCCGTACCGCGCAAAAGCAAAGCACAAAATATTGGTTCGGCCGCCGCGCGCGGCACGCCACAATCGAATCCCGTCTTCAAGCAAAGCAAGCGAGGGCAATCATGCGCGCATGCAGCAAATCGGCGTGGCCGCCGCGGCTCGTGACCGTTCCGGGCCTGCACGGCAGCGAAGGCGCCCACTGGCAGACCTGGCTGGAGCGGCAGTTCCCGCGCTCGCTGCGGGTCGAACAGGCCGACTGGGATGCGCCGGATCTCGCGCGCTGGGCGCAATCCGTGCGCGCGCTGCTCGATCGCGAGCGCGGCCCGTTCGTGCTGGCCGCGCACAGCTTCGGCTGCCTCGCGGCCGCGCATGCGCTCGCGCAATGGCCGCAGGCGGCCGACGTCGCGGGCGTGCTGCTCGTCGCACCGGCCAGCCCGAAGAAATTCACCTTTGCCGGGCCGTTCGACGCGCGCCGGCTCGCGGTGCCGTCGATCGTGATCGGCAGCGAGACCGATCCGTGGATGCCGCTCGCCGATGCGCGCACGCTCGCGCGGCGGCTCGGCAGCGCGTTCGTCAATCTCGGCGACGCGGGACACATCAACACCGCGGCCGGCTTCGGGCCATGGCCGCGCGCGAAGTACTTCATCGACACGCTGGTGCACTGCGCGGCGCCGCTGCGCTTTCGCGACGCGGACGACGGCTTCGACGCCGCGCTCGTTGACCGCGCGCTCGCGCACGCGATCTGACACTCACGCGCACGCGCTGCGCGGCGAGGGCCGCTTTGCGCGTGCGCGCTGCGCTTACGACGCGGAAACGGGCCGCACCGCGGCCGGATCCGAGTAGCTCGGCCGGCCGTTCTCGACGTGGCCCGCGAAGCGGCGCGAGAACGTGCCGTTCGCGCCGTCGCTCACCGTCACGTCATACCAGTGATGGCTCGACGCGAGCGCCCATTGCTCGACGTGTTCGTCGCCGCCGTGCAGCGTCACCTGGCGCGCGGGCGTGCCGTATGCGTTGTCGGCCAGCGTCAGCGTCACGTGGCCCGCGCCATGGTTGCGCAGCTTCAGGTACAGGTTGCCGTTCGCGATGTCGTAGCCGGCCTTCACTTCCGGCTGCGCATGGTTGCGGCGGCGCGCCGTCGCGGCCGACACGTTGCCCGCGAACATCCGCACGAAGCCGTTCGGCCCATACACCGAGAACGCATACGCGCCGTTCGTCTCCGTCAGGTCGAAGTCCGCGTGCAGCACGCGGCGCGCGCCGACCGTGTAGCGCCACGGGCCGTCGGTGCGGTTCGTCGCGTACACCTGGAAGTGCGCGCCCTGGTTGCCGCGGTTCGCGAACTCGATGCGCAGCGTGTTGCCGCTGTAGATGCTCGCGTTCACATGCAGTTCGTACGGCAGCGCGCGCGCGGGCCGCACGCCGGGTTCCTGCGGATCGATCGGCGACGGCGTCGCGGGCACGGTCGGCGCGGGTTGCGACGTGCATTGCTGGTCGGCGATCGAGCGGTACTGGCTCGTGTCGGGCAGCGTCGGGAACGACGCGTCGGACGAGCGGAAGTCGAACGCGGCGGTGAGGTCGCCGCAGACGGTCCGGCGCCACGGCGTGATGTTCGGTTCGTCGACGCCGAAGCGCTCGCCGATGAAGCGGATCACCGACGTGTGGTCGAACACCTGCGAGCACACGAAGCCGCCTTTCGACCACGGCGACACGACCGTCATCGGCACGCGCGGCCCGAGGCCGTACGGGAGGCCGTCGGCCGTATAGCTGCCGCCGCGGCCGGGATTCACGACCGTGTGCAGCTCGCCGTCGGTGGTTACGGTCGATGCGCCCTGCGCGGCCGACGTCGGCGGCTGCGGCGGCACGACGTGATCGAAGAAGCCGTCGTTCTCGTCGTACATGATGAACAGCACGGTCTTCGCCCACACGTCCGGATTTGCCGTGAGCGCGTCGAGGATCTGCGACGTGTAGTTCGCGCCGTATGCCGGCGTGTATTTCGGGTGCTCGGAGAACACGGCGGGCGGCAGCAGCCACGACACCTGCGGCAGGCGGTCGTTGATCACGTCGTCCTTCAGGTTGTCGAGCGTGCGCACCGTCTGCGCGCGCTGGTACAGCGACGAGCCCGGCTTCGCGTTGATGAAGTTCGTGAAGTTCTGCAGGATGTTCGTGCCGTAGTTGCCGTTGTACGGATCGGCCCACGTCAGCCCCTGCTGGTAGATCTGCCACGACACGCCGCGCGCCTCGAGCCGTTCGGGGAAGGTCGTCCACGACAGCAGCTGGTACGCGGGCGGCAGGTCGCCGTCGACGTAGTCGGCGTTGTCGAGCAGCGGGCCGCCGAACTTGCCGGTCGGGTCGACGGTGCCCGTCATCAGGTACGAGCGGTTCGGGTGCGTCGGCCCCGGCAGCGAGCAGAAGTAGTTGTCGCACACGGTGAACGCATCGGCGAGCGCGTAGTGGAACGGGATGTCCTCGCGCACGTGATAGCCCATCGTCATGTCGGTCTTGTTCGCGGGCCACTGATCGTAGCGGCCGCCGTCGATCGCCGCGTGGGTCTTCGCCCACGAGTGGTCGAGCGCGCCGAGGCACTGCGCGCTGGTCGTCTTCGTGTCCAGCCGGAACGGCAGCACGGGCTTCGCCGGGTCTTCCTTCGACGGCTGGTACCACACCGGCTTGCCGTTCGGCAGCGGGATCGGGAAGCGGTCGTTGTAGCCGCGCACGCCGCGCAGGTGTCCGAAGTAATGGTCGAACGAACGGTTTTCCTGCATGAACACGACGATGTGCGCGACATCGCGGATCGTGCCGGTGCCGCGCGCGGCCGGAATCGCGAGCGCGCGGCGGATCGACTCGGGGAACGCGTTAAGCGCGACGGCCGCGCCCGCGGATTGTGCGACGGTATGCAGGAAACGGCGGCGGCTGGATGACGTCATGTTATTTCACCTCGGTTCTGCGATCGGGGGGGGCAGGGACAGGAACGGCGGGATCAGTGCGCCGACGATGCGGCGACGCCGGACGCGCCCGCGTTCGCCGCGGGCTTCGTGTCGTCGTCATCGTCGGGCGGGTAGTGGACGACGGGCGGCGCGAGCGGTGCGGCATCGGACGCGGCGGCGTGCGCGCCCGCATCGCTGTTGAACGCGCTCGCGGAGCCGGGCGATGCGCCGGCCTGTTGGGAGGCGTCGGCCGTGTGCGCGTCGTGCGGCGCGTCGTCGCTGCAGGCGGCGATGACGGTGGCGGCACATAGAACGACGACGAGGGCAACGCGACGCATGACTTCTCTCCTGGCAGGCGGATCGGGAAACGTTTTCGAGTATGCCGGTGCGATGCGACGATTCGGTGAATCGTTTGCGACCGGAGCATGATCGCGAACGGCTTTCGTCGAGCCGACTAAATGCTTTCGCGCGCGTTGTGCTTTCGCGCGCTTCGCCGCGCAGGCGGGCGCCGTGTGTCAGCGGCGCGGCGTCCGGCGCCGCACTTCGCTGCGCAGCCAGTCGAGCCACGTACGGATCGCCGCTTCGCGCGGATGATCGGGGCGCCACACCACGTAGTGCGCATACACGTCGGTCACGCGCACCGTCGACACGCGCACGAGCGTGCCGGCGGCGAGTTCGGGTTCGATCAGCGAGCGGCGTGCGAGCGCGACGCCGCGTCCTTTCAGCGTCGCGTCGATCAATGCGTTCGCGTCGGTGAAGCGCGGCGCGCGCGCGGATTCGGTCAGGTCGAGCCGCGCGGCCTGGAACCACGGTTCCCAAGGCTGCGCGGGATGGCGCAGCAGCGTCGCGCGCACGAGATCGGCAGGCGCGCGCGGCGCGATGCCGTCGCGATTGCGATACGCGGGGCTCGCGACCGGGAACACCGTCTCGTTCATCAGCTTCTCGGCGACGACGCCCGGCCAGCTGCCGGGCCCGTAGCGCAGCGCGACGTCGATGCGGTCGCGCTTGCGCAGCGGCGCGAGCGCCGCGTCTGGATGCAGCACGATCGCGATGTGCGGATGCGCGGCCGCGAAGCGCGGCAGGCGTGGCACGAGCCAGCGCTCGGCGACGCTCGGCAGCACGCTCACGTTCAGCGTGACGTCGCAGATACGCGGGCGGCTGCGCGCGGCGAGCGCCGGCTCGAACGCGCGTTCGAGCACACTCAGGCCCTGGCGCACCTGCAGCACGAGCGCATGCGCGGCATGAGTCGGCGTCGCGCCGCTGCGCTCGCGCGTGAACAGCGGATGGCCGAGCTGCGCTTCGAGCGCGCGGATGTGCTGGCTGACCGCGCCCTGCGTGAGCGCGAGTTCGTCGGCCGCGCGCGTGAAGCTCTGCAGCCGCACGGCGGCTTCGAACGCACGCAACGTCTGCAGCGGGGGAAGGTGAATGCGTCGCATCGCGCATTAGTATCACTAATGTCCGAGCACGACAATTCATCGTTTGCGGCGGCGGTCGATGCGTTCCTACACTCGGTGCCGTCTTTCATCAGGTGCCCACCGGGCAACGCCATCATGAACGCCTATCGTCTCTATCTTTCTCCGGGCGCATGTTCGCTCGCCGCTCACATCGCGCTCGAGGAAACCGGCGTGCCGTTCGACATCGAGGTCGTGTCCGTGCGCGAGCAGCAGAACCTCGATGCGCGTTATCTCGCGATCAACCCGAAGGCGCGCGTGCCCGTGCTCGCGATTCCGGGCGAGCCGCGCGTGCTGACCGAAACGCCCGCGATCCTCACGTATCTCGCGCGCCGTCATCCGGACGCGCGGTTGCTGCCGCTCGACGATCCGCTGCGCGAGGCGCGCTGTCACGAATGGCTCGCCTGGCTGGTCGGCTGGGTGCATGGCGTCGGCTACGGCACGCTGTGGCGGCCGGGGCGCTTCATCAGCGATCCGGCGCTGCACGGTGCGGTCAGCGCGCACGGGCGTGACGTGATCGATGCGGCGAACGCCACGATCGAAGCCGCGCTCGCCGACGGACGCACGTGGGCCGAGCCGGGCGGCCATTCGATTGTCGATCCGTTCCTGCTGGTGCTGTATCGCTGGGGCGTGGCGATCGGGCTCGACATGGCGCGGCATCCCGCGTGGACCGCGCACGCGCAGCGCGAGGCCGAGCGGCCGGCCGCGCGGCGTGCGCTGGCGCGCGAGGCGGCATGACGGTGGGCGGACGTCGTGGCATGCGCGCGACGGGCTGCATGCATGTGCCGCAAGCAGGACGGCGTCCGCGCGTGCCGCGCGCTGGCGATCGTGGTCGTTACCGCGCGAACAGCGGCCAGGTCGCAGCCGCGATCAGCGCGGCCGCGAGCCAGACCACGCTCCACGAACTGACGGCGAGCAGCGGCGGAATCGCGAGCGGCGTCGCGAACAGCCCGAGATAGACGATCGTGTTCGCCATCCCGAGCGCGGTGCCGGCGTGGTTCGCGCCCGCGAGCGTCGCGAGTTCCGTATACGCGACGCCGTGCCACGCCGACACGCAGATGCCGGCGAACACGAGGATCGCGACGATCGCGGCGAGCGGCACGTGCGGGCTGCCGGCGGTGGCGGCCGCGAGCAGCGCGAACGAACCGGCCGCGACGCACACCGACCCGCGCAGGTACGCCCGCCGGTTGCCGTGCCGGTCGGTATGGCGGCCGCTCCACACGCGCATCACCATCGCGCCGAGCTGCAGCGCGACCATCGCCGCGCTGATGCCGGCCAGGCCGAGCCGGCCGAAATCGTGCAGGAACACGGTCGCGAATGTGAGCACCGCGAACTGCGGCGCACACAGCGCGCCGATGCCGAGCACGATGCGCCACACGCGGCCGCTCGCAAGCGGGCTGCGCGCGGGCGCGGCCGGCTGCTGCTGCGCGACGGGGCGGTGCGCGCCGGCCGGCGCCTCGGGCGGTTCGTGCAGCCAGCGCCACGTCAGCGCGGCCGATCCGGCGCACAGCAGCATCAACGCGCCGTACACCGCGGCGAAGCCCGCATGCGACGCGAGCGACGGCAGCAGCGCCGCGCCGACACCGCCGCCGAGCGGCACGGCCGTCTGGCGGATGCTCATCGCGAGCCCGCGTTCGCGCTCGCCGAACCAGCGCATCACCGCGCGTCCGCTCGATCCGTTCACGCTGCCGCCGAGCAGGCCGACGCAGCACATCGCCGCGACGACACGCGTGAGCGGCGGCACCGCGTGCGCGGTCGGGACGATCGTGGCCACCATCAGCGCAAGCATCGCGGCCGTCGCGACGAGGCCCGTGAGCAGCACGCGGCGATCGCCGAAGCGGTCGGCGGCGATCCCCCACGGCAACTCCGACAGCGCGACGCCGAAGCCGAGCGCGCCGAGCACGAGGCCGAGCGCGCCGTTGTCGAGGTGATAGGCCGAGCGCATCCACACGGCGGTGGTCGGAATGCCGGCCGCGGCCGCGGAAAAGCTCATGTTCGCGGCGACGCCGGCCGCGAGCACGCGCCAGCGATGGGCCGGGCCGCGCGCGGCGTGCGCGGGCGAGGACGGGGAAGCGAGGCAGGAGGTATCCATGACGACAGGGCCCGTTCGGGAAATTGACATCGTCAGTGTGGCGATCTACATTCATCCCGAAAATCGGAAAGTTTTTGATGAATCGTTCGATAAAACGGGATGATTGAAATGTCCGGACAAGACAATGCCCACGGCGCGGCGGCGCTCGCGGCACCCGACGCCACGCTGGCCCGGCCGAACTTCGACGTCGCGGCGTTGCGCAGCCTGGTGGCGGGCGTGGATCTCGGCAGCTTCGCGAAGGCCGCCGATCGCGTCGCGCGTTCGTCGTCGGCGGTGAGCGCGCAGATCCGCAAGCTCGAGGAACAGGCCGGCACGCCGTTGTTCGTGAAGGCCGGGCGCGGGCTCGCGCTGACCGACGCCGGCGACGCGATGCTGCGCTATGCGCGGCGGATGATCGAGCTGAACGACGAAGCGGCCGCGGCGGTGCGCGGCGTGAATCTCGACGGCTGGGTGCGGGTCGGCCTGCAGGAGGACTTCGGCGAAGCGATCCTGCCCGACGTGCTCGGGCGTTTCGCGCGGGCGCATCCGAAGGTGAGGATCGAGGCGCGCGTCGCGCGCAATGCCGAGTTGCTCGAGCGGCTCGACGCGAACCAGCTCGATCTCGCGCTCGTGTGGGGCGATCCGGCGTCGGCGACACTGGTGTCGCGCGCGGGCATCGACAGCGACGCGATCGCGCAGGTGCCGATGCAGTGGATCGCGGCGGTCGGCGCGAGCGGCTTCGGGATGCCGGACGGCGACGGGCCGGCGGACGCGGCCGACGATGGCGGCGCGCGCCTTCGTGCGATGTGCGCGTCGGGCGAGCCGTTGCCGCTCGTCGTGTTCGACCGGCCGTGCCGCTTCTTCGGCGCGGCGACCGATGCGCTCGATCGCGCGGACGTGCCGTGGCGCGTCGCGTTCACGACGCCGAGCCTGGCCGGGCTGTGGGCCGCGGCGGCGGCCGGCCTCGGGCTGACGGTGCGCTCGCACTACGGGCTGCCCGCGTCGGTGCGCGTGCTCGACGCGGCGGCGTCCGGGCTGCCGGCGTTGCCGAGCCTGCCGCTGATGCTGCTGCGGCGTACGTCGTCGGCGACGCCGACCGTCGAGCGGCTCGCGCGGATCGTCACGCAGGCGGTGCGGGACGCGACGGCGGGGGAGTGCCCCTATGTGTTTCGTCAAGCGGTAGGGGCTGACTTGGGTTGGTAAATGGTGCCGTCGCGCAGCATGGCGAACAGGACGTCACAGCGTCGCCGTGCGAGCGCGATGAGCGCTTGGTTGTGGC